>DASYLE010000074.1:0-38750 GCA_036009745.1 Luteibacter sp.
GGCCGCGATCAGCGTACGCAGGCGCTCGTTGATCTGCCGGTTCTCGCGCTCGCGCCGCTGCTGGATGGTCTGCATCGCCAGCAAGCGCACGCCGACGCCGATCAGCGTGATCAGGGCCAGCCCGAACAACGTCGAGAGAAGGCCCTGCCAGGAACTGAAATCCAGGCTGCGCATGCGAAGGCTCCAAAAGCTTGGACGGCTACTCTATCGCCCTGCGCAACCGGCGGATACCGACGAGCTTGAACGCCGCGGGCAGTACCAGCATCGACAGCAATGGCGCCGTGATCATGCCACCGACCATCGGAGCCGCAATTCGCTGCATCACCTCGGAACCCGCGCCATGGCCGAGAAGGATCGGCAGGAGGCCGGCGAGAATGACCGCCACGGTCATTGCCTTGGGCCGGACACGCTGTACGGCACCCTCGCGGATGGCGGCGTCCAGCTCGTCGGCTCCGGCGTGCGGATTCTGGGCGAGGCGCCGGTCCCAGGCTTGCCGAAGATAAAGCAGCATCACGACGCCAAACTCCGCGGCGACACCGCCGAGGGCGATGAAGCCGATCATGGTGGCCACCGACACCGCGTGGCCGAGGAGCCAGATCAGCCAGAGCCCGCCGACCAGGGCGAGCGGCACGCTGGCCATGATCAGCGACGCCTCGCCGACGCGGCGAAACACCAGGTAGATCAGGACGAAGATGATGGCCAATGTCGCCGGCACGACAAGGACCAGGCGATCCATGGCGCGGGCGAGGTATTCGAACTGGCCGGACCATGCGAGCGTGACGCCCGCCGGCAACGGAACGTCGCGTGCCACGACATGCTGCAGCCGGGCCACGACGCCACCCAGGTCGGCATCCGCGGTGTCCACGTAGACGTAGGTCGCAAGCTGGCCATCCTCGCTTTTTAGCATCGGCGGACCGGCGGCGACGGAGATATCGGCAACCTGCGAAAGCGTGATCTGCGCACCGCCCGCGGCGACGATCGGTAACTGCCGAAGTGCGGAGAGAGAGTCGCGTTGATCGCGGGGATAGCGAACCACGATTGGATAGCGCTCGCGGCCCTCGACGCTCTGACCCACCGGGTCCCCGCCAACGACCGTGGCGACGAGGGCCTGCACCTGCGCCTGGGACAGGCCATAGCGCATGGCGTCGCCTCGGCGGACGCGAATATCCACGTAGCGGCCGCTCGCTGTACGCTCGGCAATGGCCGAACTGACGCCCGGAACCTTGCGCGCGACCGCTTCGATGCGGTCGGCCACCGCTTGCAGGCTTGCCGTGTCGGTGCCAAGGACCTTGATGCCGATGGGACTCTTGATGCCCGTCGACAGCATGTCGATGCGGTTGCGAATCGGCGGTACGAACAGGTTGGTCAATCCCGGGACCCTTACCGTCCTGTCGAGTTCGGCTTTGATTCGGTCCATCGTCATGCCCGGACGCCATTGCGCCTTCGGCTTGAACGTGATCGTCGTCTCGAACATTTCCATAGGCGCCGGATCGGTCGCCGACTCCGCACGTCCGGCCTTGCCGAAGACATGATCGACTTCCGGCACGCTTTTGATCATCCGGTCGGTGATCTGCAAAAGCTGCGCGGCCTTGCCTGCGGAAAGGCCCGGCAAGGCCGTCGGCATGTACAGCAAGGTGCCCTCGTCCATGGCTGGCATGAATTCGCTGCCGAGCCTGCCGAGCGGAACAGCGGCGCTCAATAAGAGCAGTGTCGCGCAGCCAAGAGTGATCCATGGCGCCCGCAACACGGCATCGAGTACCGGGCGATAGACGGCGATGAGTGCGCGATTGAGCGGGTTGTCGCTTTCGTCGCGGATGCGACCGCGCACAAGGTAGCCCATCAGCACCGGTACCAGGGTCACGGCCAGTCCCGCGGCGGCCGCCATGGCATAGGTCTTGGTGAAGGCCAGCGGGTGGAACAGCTTGCCTTCCTGGCCCTCCAGGGCAAAGACCGGCACGAACGACAGGGCGATGATCAGCAGGCTGACGAAGAGCGCGGGCCCGACTTCCACGGCGGCGTCCGCGATCAGCGTCCAGCGTTCCGTACCGTGCGGCTCGCCGCCCTCATGCGCCTCGCGCCAGTGCTCCAGATGCTTGTGACTGTTCTCGATCATTACCACCGCTGCGTCGACCATCGCACCGATCGCGATGGCGATACCGCCGAGCGACATCAGGTTGGCCGACACGCCTTGCATATGCATCACCAGGAAGGCGACGAGCACGCCGAGCGGCAAGGTGATCACGGCCACCAGGGCGGAGCGGAGATGGCCAAGGAACAGGACGCAGACGATCGCGACGACCAGGAATTCCTCCAGCAGCTTCCCCCACAGGTTCTCCACCGCCGCATCGATCAGCTCGGAGCGATCGTAGGTAGGAACGATCTCCACGCCGGCCGGCAGGCTGCGCCGGAGCTCGGTCAGGCGGGCCTTCACTGCCGCGATCGCGGCTTTGGCATTCTTGCCCGAGCGCAGCACGACCACGCCACCGGCGACTTCACCTTGTCCGTCGAGTTCGGCGATGCCGCGCCGGAAAGTCGGGCCACGGCGTACGGTGGCCACGTCCCGCAAAAGCACGGGTACAGCGGCGGCGTTCGCGGTCAGCGGAACCGTTTCGAAATCCTCGCGGGTACGCAGATAGCCCTCGCTACGTACGATCACCTCGGCTTCCGCCTGTTCTATGACGGAGCCGCCATTGGCGCCGTTGGCATCGCGCACCGCGTCGACCAACTGCGCGACCGTGATGCCGCGTGCGGCCAGCGCCCGCGGATCCGGCACGATCTGCCAGGCGCGTTCCATGCCGCCGATACTCGCGACTTCGGCGACATCCGGAACCGTCTTCAGCTGGTAACGCAGGAACCAGTCCTGGATCGCGCGCAGTTGTCCGAGATCGTGCCGGCCGGTGCGGTCGACCAGCGCGTATTCGTAGATCCATCCGAGTCCGGTTGCATCCGGCCCCAGCGCCGGGTTGACTCCGGCGGGCAGGCGGTCACGTACCTGGCTCAGGTACTCAAGGACGCGCGACCGCGCCCAGTACGGGTCGGTGCCGTCGTCGAACAGCACGTAGACATACGAGTCGCCGAAGAACGAATAGCCACGCACCGTCTTCGCGCCCGGCACCGATAGCATGGTGGTGGCCAGCGGGTAGGTGACCTGGTCTTCCACGACCTGTGGCGACTGGCCAGCCCAGCCGGTACGGATGATGACCTGGGTGTCGGAGAGGTCCGGTAGCGCATCGATCGGCGTGTGCAGGGCGGCATATACGCCCGCGCTGGCCAGGGCCAGCGCCACCAGCAGCACCCAGAGGCGGTGTGCGATCGCCGTGCGAATCAGTCGGGCGATCATGGGTGGTCCCCGGGCATCGCGGCGGTGCCTGCATCCGCGGGAGCGGCGGTGTCCTGGTCGAGTCGATCGAGCGCACCGGACAGGCTGGCCTCCGAGTCGATCAGGAACTGGCCGGAGACGACGACTTTGTCGCCCTCTTCAAGGCCGGACAGGATCTCGGTGTAGCCTTCCGCGGAACGCCCGGTACGCACGACGACCGGGCGAAAGCGCCCGCCATCCGTGCTGACGATGACGTGCGCCCTGGATCCCGTAGTGAGCAAGGCCTCGTCGGGCACGACGAGCACCCGCGAACCCGCGGCCGGCTCGAAACGAACGGTGGCGAACATGCCCGGGCGGAGCACGCCGTCGGGATTGGCGAGTACGATGCGGGCCACCTGCGTGCGTGTCGTTGCATCGATATCCGGCAACATCGTTTCCACGATGCCGTGAAAAACGCGTCCCGCCAACGCATCGACACGCACCGTGACCGGCGTGCCCGATGAAACGATGCTTGCCGAAGCTTGCGGCAACGCGGCTTCCACCCACACCGTGTCCTGGCCGTTGATCGTCATCAGCGTCTGGCCTGCCGTGACGCGCTGCCCTTCGCGCACGTCGAGGCTGGTGACAATGCCCGCGCGCGGTGCGTGTGTCGTGATCCCCGATGCATGATCGCCCGCGCCGGCCGATGCCACGTCGGCCGATGAAAGTCCGAGCATGCGCAGCCGTTCGCGACCGGCGTCGCGCAAGGCACGTGCGTCGGCTGATTGCATGTGCTGCAGCGCCCGGTACTCGGCGATCGCGCTGGTCCATTGCGGTGCGATGAGGTCGGCGAGTGGCGCACCGGAAGCGACCGTCGTATACGGCGCCCGTACGTAAAGGCGATTGACGATCGCGTCGACGCGGGCACTGACGATGACCGCTTGCCGCGGATCCCAACGAATCGAGGCGGGCGCGGTCACGCCGGTCGCGAGCGCATGGCGGGCCACCGGCGCGATGCGGACGCCGAGATTCTGCGTCGTGGTCGCATCCACGCGGACCGTGTCGTGTTCACCGCCACCGGTGGCGAATTTGGGCACCATCTGCATGCCCATGGGTGAAAGGCCCGCCTTGGGGAAATGCTGGTCGGGGACCATCGGGTCATACCAGTACAGCACCGCGGCGCTGGTCGCCGGCGTGGCGGCCGCGGGAGGGGCTTGTTGCCGCCCGACGCGGTAAGCGACCGTGGCGGTGACGAGCAGCGCGCCGGCGATGGCGACAAGGGGAAGAGCGTGTTTCACGGGGTATCCCCCTCGGGCAGCAGATAGGCAAGGCTTGCCCAGGCGCGACCGTAATCGGTCAGCATCCGGGCGAAGTCCACGTGGTGGGCCAGTTCGTCGCGTCGTGCATCGAGCAAGGGCTGCAGGTCGCCGCCGCCGCGGAAAGCCGCGAGTGCCAGGGTGACGCGGTCTTCGGCTTGCGGAAGGATCGCGTCGCGATGGCGCCGGACTTGCTTGCCCAGGGCATTCCATTGCGCCCATGCCGTTTGCACCGCGGCTTTCTGTTCCTGTTGTGCATCCTCGCGCTCGGCGCGCACGGCATCGAGGTCGGCGGCGCGCGCGGCGATCCCGCGATCCTGCCGGTTGCGGGTAAACAGCGGCAGGCTTACGCCTACCTGCAAGGACACCATGTCGGACAGGCCGCGCACGCGCGAGCCATAAGCCACGCCGACGTTCCATTCCGGATGTTTTTCCGCCTGCGCCACAGCGAGCGCCGCCTCGGCCGCGCGTTCACGCGAAGGCCAGTCCAGGAGATCGCCCTGGCGGTCGAGGCTGGCCAGGAGCGAGGCTTCATCATGTGGCGGGTTGGCGAAGTCGGGTGCCTGGACGAGCGGCTCGGTTACCGGGTGGCCCATCCAGCGTGCGAGCGTTGCGCGCGCCTGGACTTCCCGCGCGTCGACATCGTCGATGCGGTTTTCCAGGTCGAGCGATTGCGTGCGGATGGCCAGTACGGCCACGGCCGAGCCCGCACCGCTACGCAGCCGCGCTTCGGCCACGCCGATGTCGACCGCCCACGCATCGCGCAATGCCTTCAGGCTTTGCGCTTCACCATGGGCACCCCATGCGGCGATCCAGGCATCCGCCACCTGGCGCTCGATGGCAAGGTGTGTCATCTCGGTGTTTTCGTCCGCTTCGTCGACACCGGCATGGGCCAGGGCGCGCTGCGCCTGTCGCTTTGCCCGCGATGGCAAGACCTGGGTAATGCCGACGGTACGCATCGTCATGCTGTCGCCGCCAGCGGTGAACGCGCCGGGTCCTTGCACCGCCAGATTGTCGATGCCCACGGTCAGCTGGGGGTCCGGCAGCGCGCCTGCGCGGCCAGCGTCTTCGCGCGCCGCATCGCGTTGCGCCTGACGCGCGCGGAGCAGGGGCGTATGCGCCAGGGCTTGTTGTGTTGCCGTTTCGAGAGACAGCGTCGGCGAAAAATCCTGGGCGGATACCGCCGTAGTGAACAGCAGGAAGAGCGCGCCGAGAGGGCGCGCGAAACGCAAGAGGGAAATCATGGGTCGTTCCGATCACACGGGTACGGGTCATGCACAAGGGCATGACCGCCGGGTACACAGGGATCGGCGAGCTAGATCTGCAGCGAGCAGAATCGCAAGCTGGGCGGTGGCTCCGGGCGTAGCTGGGTGCGATCCGGGACCGCGATCGCACGACAGCTCGGGCTGGCATCGGCCAGGGCCAGGATGGAAACCGTCGGGGCCAGCAACGGCGGCACCGACGGCACCCGTGCGTCGGATGTCGACGAGGGATGGCTGGCGCAATGCTCGGCGCACCGTGGATCGGCGCCGTGATGCCCGGCGTTGTCGATGGAAGTCGCGGTCATGCCCATGGCGGCACAATCACTCACGGCCATGGCCACGGCCTGGGCCGAAGTCGCCGGCAAGGTGCACACGTAAGCGGCCATCGCCACCTGCTGGAACAGGAAGCAGATCAACATCGCCGCGATCCAGCGGATCCGGTGACGGCGGCTAAGGTGAAAGCGCTTGCGCATGGACGGCATCATAGCGCGCCGTCGGTTACGGACGGAATGCGGCACACCGGCATGAGTTCGGTGCCGAAGCGGTCCAGCAGGAAGTCGACCACGCTACGCAGCTTTGCCGTCGGACGGCGGTCCTGCGCATAGATCAGGTACATAGGCGATGGCATCAGCGACCACTCCGGTAGCACCGGTAGCAGGCGCCCGGTGGCCAGATCGTCGGCCAATACGACTTCCGGTTGCAACGCGATACCCAGGCCGTTCACGGCGGCAATGCGTAGCGCATCGCCCTGGTTCGTCGTGAAGCCGCCTCGCACGCTGACGTCGCAGACTTCGTCGTCGGGCCCCACCAGGCGCCAGCGATCATGGCGCCGCCAGTACGACAGGCCCAGGCACGCGTGCTCACTCAACTGCCGGGGATGGGTGGGGTGCCCGCGCCGGGCCAGATAAGCCGGTGCGGCAGCCAGGTGCCGGCGATAGGGTCGGAGCGGGCGCGCGACCACGCCGGGTTCGTTGATTTCGCCGATATGGATAGCCAGCTCGAAACCTTCGTCGGCCGGACCCGGCTTGCGGTTGTCCAGGGTCAGTTCGATATCGACCCCGGGGTGAAGCGCCATGTATTCGGCCAGCACCGGCAGCAGGCTGTGGCTGCCGAAACCGACGGGCGCGCTCAGTCTCAGCAAACCGCGAGGGCTGGCCTGCAACTCCGAGGCGCTGGCATCGGCCAGTGCCACCTCGGCAAGCGCGTGCTTGCAGCGTTCGTAGTAGAGCCGCCCGACATCGGAGAGTTGTTGCCGGCGCGTGGTGCGATGAAGCAGGCGCGCGCCCAGCCGTTCCTCGATGTCGCGCACGTGCCTGGCGACCATGGTCGCCGAGACCCGGCTGAGTTCGGCGGCCGCGCTGAAGCTTCCGCTCTCCACGACCCGCACGAACATCGCCATGCCGGCGAGCTTGTTCATGATTGCAAACCCATGGGTTTCGAATGAGTCAAATCATGGCATGTTTATCCATGACCTGGGTTGGCGCATCCTGGGCGGATACGTCGCCGGCGGGAAGGTAAAGTCGACGGCGGCTTTTCAACGGGAGGATGAAATGAACGACAACGACGCGCCGTATCACGCCCATATCTACTACGTCCCCGAAACACGCGCCGTGGCCGAGGTGGCACACAACCGGCTGCGGAACATGCTGGCCTCGGGCGAGATTCCCCAACTGCTCTTCGTCGGCCAGCTGAAGGATGGCAAGGCCGGTCCGCATCCCATCGCGCAGTTCGAGATTCACTACACGAAGGAAGCGCTGCCGGCGGTCCTGTGTTTCATCGAGGCGAGCGGACTGACCGCCTTGGTGCATCCACTGACGGATGACGACCTGGCCGATCACACAAGCCTGGCCCACTGGATCGGAACGCCGCTCGACCTCGATCTGACACGCTCGATCCGCCCGGCAAGAACCAGGGCGTTGCGCGTTTCGCGATCTCGGATTTCTAGCCGCCTGCCGGCGCCCTCTCCCCGGCAAGCCGATGCGCCATCCTGACGAAGTCGGCCTGCAGCGGTGTCGGCCGCCAGTCGCTTCGCCGGGTCAAGGCGATGCGTCGGCGCAATACCTCGCCAGGCGCGCCGATTTCGATCAGGGCGCCGGCCGATCGCTCGAACAGGAACTGGTCCCGCGACATCAGGGTCAGCCAGTTGCCCCGCAGCATGAGGCCACGGGTGATCAGCACGGATCCGCATTCGATGCGGAGTTTCGGCGGCTCGACGCCATGGTTGCGGAACATGCGTTCCCAGTTCGCGCGCATGGGGACGCCGCGGGAGGGAATGACCCAGGGGTAGCGCAGCAGGTCGGCCAGCGATAATTGCCTGGTGTCGCGCAGGGGATGCATGCTGTGTCCGACGATGACGGGCTCGTCGTCGAACAGGCCTTCCTGCACGACATCCTTCATCAGCGATGGATCGCGCTGCGCGCCGATCAGCAGGTCGAGGTCGCCCTGGCGAAGCGCGTCGAGCAGTTCACCATAAGGCGCCTCCACCACCTCCACCGAGGCGGCGAGGTGGGCCGTGGCGAATCGGCCGAGGAGTTCGGGCAGGAACATGGCGCGCGCCATCGGCAAGGTGCCCAGGCGGATACGCCCGCCACGCGCCGCATCGTGCGCGCCGATTTCATCCATGCCCGTGCGCAGTTCGGACAGCATCAGGCGCGCGAAGCGCACGAAGCGATTCGCCACATCGGTGGGCCGCACCGCGCGACCGACGCGTACCAGGAGGGTGGTGCCGAGGAATTGTTGCAGGTCGCGAACCGCGCGATGGACAGCCGGCTGCGACAGTCCCGTCTGCTCCGCGGCCAGGGCATAACTGCTGGTGCCCTCGACTGCGATCAGCGCGCGCAACTGGGCCATGGTGACCCTTCGTTCGATATGCGTGGCCGGGGCCAGTCGTGCCGATCGGCGAACCAGGCGGATGCCCTGGGTCAGATAGCGAAGGGCGCGTTCGATGCGAATGATCATAAGCCGGCCCGCTTCGGTCGGCACCATCCCGTTGGGCTGCCGCTCGAACAGGCGCTCGCCGAGCAGGCGCTCGACCTTGCCGATCGCCTGGGCCAGCGCGGGCTGCGACAGGCTGACCAGACGCGCGGCCGCGCTCATGCTGCCGGCCCGGCCGATGGCGGTCAGGGCGTCCAGGTGGCGCAAGTTCAAGGAAAATACGTCGCTCATGCGCAATCAATAGCTTTTTCTTATGGTGCGAGCACAAAACGAATTTGGCAAGGGGCTGCGTTACGCGCACATTCAAGGAACCAGATTTTCCAAGGGTCGCTGTATGTCGACAGTCAATACCAAAGTCGAAAGGGTCGAGCTCGCCCTCGTGGACGCGCTGGCCCGGCTTGGGGTCGCGACTGTCCATGAGGCGCAGGGGCGGACCGGGCTCCTGGCCAGCCACCTGCGGCCGATCTACGCGGGGGCCCGGATGGCCGGTTCCGCGGTGACGGTGTCGATACCGCCGGGCGACAACTGGATGCTTCATGTCGCCATCGAGCAGTTGCGCGAGGGCGATATCCTCGTCGTTGCGCCGACCAGTCCCTGCGATGACGGCTATTTCGGCGACCTGCTCGCCACCTCGGCGGCGGCGCACGGTTGCCGCGGCCTGGTGATCGACGCGGGTGTCCGCGACATTCGTGACCTCACCGCCATGCAGTTCCCCGTATGGTCCAAAGCCATCAGCGCGCAGGGTACGGTCAAGAAGACCCTGGGTTCGGTCAACCTGCCGATCACCTGCGCCAATGCCCATGTCCGCGCCGGCGATATCGTGATCGCGGATGACGATGGCGTCTGCGTGGTCCGCCGCGAGGATGCCGCCGCGGTGCTGGAAAAGGCCATGGCCCGCGAGGCGCGCGAGGAGGCCGTCCGCGAGCGTCTGGCCAGTGGCGAGCTGGGCCTGGATATCTACGCCATGCGCGACGATCTCAAGCGCGAAGGCCTGCAGTACATCTGACGCGACAAGCGCGCCGGGCGATCCCCTGAACCATGCGGAACAGCAGAAGATCACGATGAAAATTCTCGACACCCATACCCACGTCATCTCGCCCGATACCCAGGCCTATCCGACCAACCCCATCGGCGGCCACCAATCCGAATGGTCGCGCGACCGGCCGGTGGACATGGCCGGCCTGCTGCGCGCGATGGACGACGCCGGCATCGAACGTGCCGTGGTCGTCCAGGCCTCCACCGTGTACAGCCACGACAACCGCTATGTGGTCGAAGCCGTGCGCGCCCACCCGGATCGCTTCGCGGGCGTGTACTCGATCGATGCGCTGGCGCCCGATGCCGTGGCGCAGATCGATCGCTGGCAGGCTGAAGGCTTGTCCGGCTTCCGCCTGTTCACCACCGGCAGCACCATGCCTGGCCAGTCCGACTGGCTCGGCCACAAGGATTCGTATCCGGCGTGGGCGCATGCCGAGGCGCTTGGCATTCCGGTCTGCCTGCAGATGACGATGGAAGGCCTGCCCGTGCTGCGCACCCTGCTCGAGCGTTTTCCGAGGGTGCGTGTGCTGCTCGACCATTGCGCCCGCCCCGATCTTGCCGATGGCGCGCCGTATGCGGCTGCCGCGGCCTTGTTCGACATGTCCCGCTATCCCGGCGTGTACCTCAAGCTCACCAACCGCACGCTCGCCGCGTCGGCGGCGGGCCTTTCCACGCCGGCCGCCTTCCTCGAGAAAATCGTCGACGTGTTCGGTGCGGGCCGTATTGCCTGGGGTTCGAACTTCCCCGCCGCCGAAGGCTCGTTGCCTGAGTTGCTCTCCACCGCGCGCACGGTACTCGCCAGTCTCCCGGCAGCCGATCAGGCCATGATCTTCAGTGGCACCGCGGCGCAGGTCTATCCCGCCCTCACCGGCGTACGCTCATGACACAGGCCACGTTGCGTACGGTGCTGGCGACCTCGCCACTCTCGGCGCCGCTCAAACATGGCGAGCTGACCAGCCCGCGCGTACAGCTGGACTTCGTCGACGTATCGCCGGTGCACAAGGCATTCGCACCGATGGTGCGCACACAGGCCTACGACCTGAGCGAGCTGGCCATCGTGACCTGCCTCCAAGCGATTGCCTATGATCGTCCGGTGGTGATGTTGCCGGCGGTCGTGGCCTCGCGCTTCCAGCGCGGCTGCCTGATCGGGTATCGCCCGCATGGCGTACCCACGCCGGAAAGCCTCCCGGGCAAGCGTATCGGCGTGCGTTCGTACACGCAGACGACGGGTATGTGGGTGAGGGCGCATCTGGCCGAAGATTACGGCTTGTCGACCACGGATATGCGCTGGCTCACGCATGATCCTGCGCACGTCGAGCAGTACAGCGATCCGGCCTTCGTCGAGCACGACGGCGGCGGGAAAAGCCTGGTGGACATGCTGCGCGACGGCGACATCGATGCCGCCATCTTCGGCAACGACCTGCCCAAGGGCGACGAATTCGCGCCAGTCATCGTCGATGCCGCGGCGCGGGATGCGGCATGGTCGCAAAAGCACGGTTTCGTGCCGATCAATCATATGGTGGTCGCCAGCCTCGACGCATGCCGCCGCGATCCGGGCGCTGTGAAAGAGGCATACCGCCTGCTGGCACAAGCCGGTAGCACGGCGGGCACGGCGGCTGGTGGGGTGAATCCCACGCCGTTCGGCTTCGAGAACCTGCGCAAGCCGGTGGAATGGGTTATCGACGCCTGCATGGAACAGAGCCTGCTGCCCCGCCGGATCAGCATCGACGAGGTGTTTGGTCCTGCCGCAGAGATCCTTGGAACGTGACCGTTGTGAACGCTTCCGCGAAGCCGCGCCGTAGCCATCCTTTCTACCAGGACCTGAGCTTCCAGGTCGTTACCGGCATGGCGCTGGGCATCGCCGTGGGTGCGCTGGCGCCGAACATCGGCAAGGAACTCAAGCCGCTCGGCGACATCTTCATCCGGCTGATCGAGATGGTCGTCGGACTGATCATTTTCTGCACGGTCACGCACGGCATCGCCAGTGTCCGCGACCTGGGCAAGGTCGGCCGGATCGCGCTGAAGGCGATGATCTACTTCGAGGTGGTCACCAGCCTCGCCCTTGTCATCGGCCTGGTGACCATCAATGTGCTCCGTCCGGGCATCGGCATGCATATCGATCCGGCGATGCTGAGTTCCACGGCAGCTTCAGGCAAGGCGGTGGCGGCGGCGCCGATGAGCATCGGCGACTTCCTGGTGAACCTGGTGCCGACCTCGGCGGTGAACGCCTTCGCGCACGGCGATATCCTGCAGATCCTGGTGTTCTCGGTCCTGTTCGCCTGCGGCCTGGCTTCGCTGGGTGACAAGGCGAAGCCGGTGCTGACCGCCGTCGATGCGGTGTCACAGACCTTGTTCTGGATCATTGGCGTGGTCATGAAGATCGCGCCGATCGCCGCCTTTGGCGCGATCGCGTTTACCGTCGCGCAGTTCGGCCTGGGCACCTTGCTGCCGCTGGGTGCGCTGATCGGCGAGTTCCTGCTTACCTGCTTTATCTTCTTCGCCATCGTGCTGGCGCCAATCGCCCATTTCGCCGGTTTCAGCCTGCTGAGGCTGATGGCATACATCCGCGAGGAACTGATCCTGGTGCTCGGCACCAGTTCGTCGGAAAGCGTGTTCCCGCAGTTGACCGGCAAGCTCAAGAAACTTGGCGTCAACGAATCGGTGGTCGGCATGGTCTTGCCCACCGCTTATAGCTTCAACCACGACGGTACCTGCCTGTATTTCGCCGCCGTGACGGTTTTCCTGGCCCAGGCGACCGGTACGGCGCTGGGTTGGGAACAGCAACTCGGCTTGCTGGCGATCCTGCTTTTTACGTCAAAGGGCGGGGCCGGCGTTTCCGGCTCGGCGATCGCCGTGCTGGCCATGACACTGGCGGCGACCAAGACCATCCCGGTCTCGAGTATCGCGTTGATTCTCGGGATCCATCGGATTCTCTCCGCCGCTTTCGTTTTCACCAATATCGCCGGTAATTGTGTTGCCACGATCGTCGTCGGCAACTGGGAAAAAGCCGTCGACCACGAACAATTGAAGAAAGAACTCGACGCGGGTTACCAGGCCGCCTGAGCGGCTGACGACACGCCTTGCAACTGACTCGCGGCGTCTTCGGGGGCGTCGTGACGGGGAGGATTTACGCTCATGATTCGCATTGCTCCAGGTACCACCTTATGTTTCGCGCTTGTCGCCGTCCTGGCTACCACGCCTGTCGCGGCGCAAGGTGCCGCGCCTTCCGATGACGCTGCGAGTGCGACGTCCCCGGTCGCGACGCCATCCGACGCCGCAACAACCAAGCCCACGTCCAAACCGGCGAGCGGGCCGTTGTCCCCGCTGGCGAAAAAGCTCGAGGACAAGGGCATCTTCCTGCGCAGCGCCCTGGTCGACCAGTACGCAGACAATCCGATCGGCGGTGTCGCGCAAGGCCATACCAATGTCGGTCAGTTCAATATCGGCGCGGATATCGACCTCGACAAGGCGTGGGGCCTCACCGGTGGCTCGTTCCATTTCACCGTGTACCGGGACTATGGCCAAAGCCTGAATCACAACGTCACCGGCACGTTCACCAAGCAGCAGTACATCTATAAGAACGAATTCACATTCTGGCACCTGGGTCTGTTCGCCTATGAGCAGAAACTGTTCGACGACCGGCTCGACGTCTTCGTCGGCAGGCTCGGCAGTACGACGTATTACGGACACCTGCAGACCAACTGCCAGTTCCAGTCGGGCTCGGTGTGCGGAGAGCCGCGGATTATCGTCTCGCAGGCCGGCCTCAGCCTGCTGCCGTCGGCTACCTGGGGAACTAATGCCTCCTACAAGCTGACCCCGCATACGTATCTCGAAGCCGGTGTCTTCGAGGTCAATCCGACCACCTCCTCCAGCAACGGCCTGGACTTTTCCACCGCAGCGTCCACCGGGATCACCGTACCGGTGGAGTGGGGCTGGACCCAGACGAATCCGGAGACCACGCGTTATACGTTTGAACTCAAGGTTGGCGGCTACGTCAGCACCTCGCCGCTGAGCGATCCGTACTTCAATACGGCCGGGCGTTCGCGGGCACTTTTCGGTGGAAAGGCGCAAACGGTCAATAGCAGTCGTGATGGCGTTTACGTGATGGGCGACAGGGTGGTCTGGCGGCCCGATCCCAACGGTTCGGAAAGCATCAATCTGTTCGGCGGCATCGTCCAGCAGCTCGATGAGGCCGAGATCATGCACCAGCAGATCTATAGCGGACTGGTATGGACGGGACCGTTCAGCGAGCGTCCGCGCGACACCATCGGCTTTTCCGCATCGTATTTCGAGCTGACGCCACGCGAAGTCGAGTATCTGCGCGATGCCCGGATCAAGGCGGGTGGCACGGGTACGAACAACAAGCGGCAGATGGCTTACGAACTGAACTACAACCTTCACCTGACCCGCGGGCTCGACCTGATGCCGAATGTCCAGTACATCGTCCATCCCGACAACTCCGCCATTCCCAATACCCGCGTCCTGCCGAAAAACCTCCTTGTCTACGGCCTGAACCTGCGCGTGGACATCGGCAGCCTGCTCGGCTTCTCGCGCGCGCCGGCGGGTGACTAATCTCCTCTCCCTCCAGGAACCGATCATGACGAACAAGACAGCACTGGTAGTGAGCGCGCACTCGGCCGACTTCGTCTGGCGCGCGGGCGGTGCGATCGCCTTGCATGCGGGCGCCGGCTGGAAGATAACGGTGGTATGCCTCTCCTACGGCGAACGCGGTGAATCGGCGAAGCTGTGGCGTCAGGACGGCATGACCCTGGACAAGGTGAAGTCTGGCCGACGCAAGGAAGCCGAGCGTGCGGCCGAACTGCTCGGCGCTGCCGATATCCAGTTCTGGGATCTTGGCGATTATCCGATCACGCTGGACCGTGAATCGCTGTATCGCCTGGCCGATCTCTATCGCGCGGTCCGTCCCGCCTGGACCATGAGCCATTCCCGCGTCGATCCGTACAACGCCGACCATCCTGCGGTGAGCGCCTTCGCGCAGGAAGCTCGCGTCGTCGCCCAGGCCCATGGCCACAATCCGGGCGTGCCGGTCATCGGCGCGCCCCAGGTGTACCTGTTCGAACCACACCAGCCCGAGCAATGCGGCTGGAAGCCGAATGTGATCCTCAACATCACCGACGCCTGGGAAGCCAAGCGCGCCGCCATCGAGTGCATGCAAGGCCAGGAACACCTGTGGGAGTACTACACCCGCGTCGCGCTGCAACGCGGCGTCCAGGGCGGCCGCAACTCCGGTACCCCGATGACTTATGGCGAAGCCTACGAAGCGATATTCCCGTCGGTAGTGGGGATATTGAGCTGAACCGATCGATGCAACGGATCAGCGAGTCACAGGCAGGCTTGGGTGTTGGTGATGGACTCTGCCTGGCCGTGGGGGCATGGCGCCGCGACGAGGTCGACGCCGGGAGCGCCCATGATTTTCGAGATCGTCAGGTAGCCCGGATTCGCGCCAGCGCGCAGCGACTTGTACAGGCTCTCCCGGCTAAGGCCGGTGGCTTCAGCCACCTGCTTCATGCCGCGGGCTTTGGCGACATCGCCGAGCGCGGAAAGAAACAGGTCAGGGTCACGTTCGGCCATGATCTTGGTGAGATAGCCGGCAATCGCTTCCTCGCCGTCGAGGAATTCCGCCGCATCAAAGGGCGTGAAGTTCGTGGTGGCCATGACGATTCATTCCTGCGTTCAATTCGGTTATTTACGGGTCAAACGGCCGCTGTGTTCGCGCTCACTGCGGCCTGGCAACGTCACGCTTCAGCCAGAGCCTGTCGAGTGATAGTGGACCCGATCCACCCAGCACCAGTGCGGCCAGGCCCGCCAGGTACAACAGGTCGGTCTCGTATCCCGGTTGCCCGAAGTGCGCTCCGGCGGCAGTTACTGACTGCAATTTAATTGAGCTGAAGCCGTTCGGCAGGTGGACGCTGAAGATGGCGACGAGCAGGACGGCCGCCATGGGTACGCTGGCCAGGGGAATGAGTGCGCCCAGCAGCACGGCCAGGCCGCCAAGCAGTTCGATGGCGACGGTGGCCCATGCGAGCAGGTGCGGTGCGGGCATGCCGAGGGCCTGCAGGATATTCGCGAAGTCGTCCGGGCCGCGGGCGAGTTTCGCGTAGCCGTGCTGCATGAAACCGAAGCCTACGATCAGGCGAATGGGAAGGGCGGCCCAACGGGGACTCAAGGTCGGAAACAGGTGGGTGCTGCGTGCGATCAGGGCATTCATGGATGGCGACTCGTAGGGAAGGGCGGATTCGGGCGTCCCTGACCGAATAGACATCATGATGTCACTATGTCATGATGTCAATCATGAAGCAGCCGTCCGCCTTACCCCTTTATGCCTCCGTGGAAGCGGAAATTGCGTCGGACGTTGCCGGCGGCCGTCTGGCCGTCGGCGATCAGTTGCCGACGGAAGACGAATTGATCCGGCGCTTCTCGGTCAGCCGGACCACGATCCGCAAGGCCATCGAGAACCTCTCCGCCCGAGGCCTGGTGGAGATTCGGCGTGGTACGGGCACTTTCGTCGCGCAGCCGAAAATCGTGCAGGAGATGACCGAGCTGACGGGCTTCGTGGAAGACATGGAAGCGCTTGGGTTCAACGCGACCGCCCGCGTCCTTGATCATGCGATTGTTCGGGCCGATGAAAACACCGCACGGCATCTCGCCCTGAACGTCGGCGCGCCGGTCATGCGCATACGCCGCGTGCGCCTGGCCAATGGCGTCGCGCTTTCCCTGGATGAAACCTTCCTGCCGCGCGAGATCGGCGAGAAGATCGTGTCGAACGACCTGGAAGCCGAGCCGATCTTCACCCTGCTGGAGCAGCGCTACGAGATTCCGCTTATCGAGGCGGAATACCGGCTCGAAGCCATCACGGCCAGCGGTGATGTCGCCGCCGCGCTCGCGGTGGATGTGGGAAGCCCCATCTTTCTTATCGAGCGCACGTCCTACACCGCCGACAACATACCCGTCGACTACGAGAAGCTGCATTACCGCGGCGACCTTATCCGTTTCCGTACCCGCCTGGCTCGTCGCAAGCCGGCGAGTACCTGACGAAACCGCGTTGAACGAAGGGTTTGCCTTCTGGTTGTTCGCCGTGTCGATGGCCGCAAGCGCCGTCGGCGGCACACTCGGCATGGCGGGTGGGATTTTCATCGTCCCGGTGCTGACCGTCTTTGGCGGCCTGGACATCCATGTTGCCGTGGTCGCCAGCATCGTCTCGGTCATCGCATGCTCATGCGGTAGCGCCGCGTCCTTCCTGGCCAGCGGCCTGACCAATATCCGTCTGGCGATCACGCTGGAAGTCGCGACCACCCTCGGCGCACTGACGGGGGTATTCCTGGCCGGAAAACTCCCGGCCTCGTTCCTGTATGCGCTATTCGCCGTTGTCTTGCTGGTCTCCGCGTGGCAGATGGTCGGACGGCGTCGCGAGCTGGCGGATGCTGTCGAAGTAACCCGCCCGCGTGACCTGGCCACGACCTTGCAGCTCCATTCCAGCTATCCGGACCAGGCATTGGGCCGGGTTGTGTCCTACCGCGTGCGACGTCTGCAAGCGGGCCTTGTGCTTATGTATGGCGCGGGCATGATTTCCGCACTGCTTGGCATCGGCAGCGGCGTGCTCAAGATCCCCGCGATGGACTCGGCACTGCGCCTGCCGATCAAGGTGTCCTCGGCCACCTCCAGCTTCATGATCGGCGTGACCGCGGCAGCCAGCGGCGTCGCCTATTTCCTCCACGGTGACGTGAATCCCGCCATCGACGGTCCGGTCGTCCTCGGCTCGGTACTGGGTGCGTGGCTGGGCGCGAAACTCCTCATGCTGCTGCCGGGCGGCAAACTTCGCGTGGTCTTTGCCGTGGTGCTGGTCGCCCTGGCGGGGCAGATGTTCCTGTCGTCCTTCGGCATGCATCCTTGAGTACGGAGGGCGTCGACGACCGTGGACTGGAGCGGTCGCTGGCGCGCGTCCTTCGCGCCGGAACCTGGCTCGGCTCCATCGCCATCGCCGCGGGATGGGCTTTGCGGTGCATGGGGTGGGGGCATGTCATGTCCGCCATGACTTGCATGCGCATGGTCACCCTGGGCATCGCGCTATTCATCCTGCTTCCGGTCCTGCGCGTCGTGCTGATGACCGTCGCCTTCATTCGCAATCGCGAGTTGGCCTTCAGCGTCATCGCCGCCGCGGTCCTCCTCGTCATTGCACTGGCCGCATTCACCGAGATGGGCGGTCACTGAATCGCAAATCACGAAAGGCAACCATATGGTTGCATGTTATCCCGAACGGGCCTAGGCTGGGGCAACCTGGAGGTGCCAAATGACTGACCGTATCGAGAAGTCCATCGAGTTGAATGCCCCGGTGTCACGTGTGTGGCGCGCGCTCACCGATCACCGTGAATTCGGCGAATGGTTTTGCGTGAAGCTGGAAGCGCCATTCGAGATCGGCAAGGTGGCGCGGGGGCGCGTCACCTACCCGGGTTTCGAACATGTCGTGTGGCAGGCGACGATCAAGACTATCGAGCCCGAACGCGTGTTCGCGTTCACGTGGCATCCCTATGCGATCAAACCGGACGTCGACTATGAGGACGAAACACCGACGCTCGTCGAGTTTCGTCTGGAACCGATCGCCACCGGTGGAACCCTGCTCCAGCTCACCGAAAGTGGCTTCGACAAGATTCCGGGCGGACGTCGCGCCGAGGCCTTTCGGATGAATGACGGCGGCTGGACCGAGCAGATGGAGAATATCCGCCGTCATGTCGCCTAGCCGGTTCACTACGCTGCCACGTCAGACGGATGCGACGGCCATGCTGTTTGCAGCGCTTGGCGACGGCACGCGCCTGTCGCTGGTACTGGCATTGAGTGTCGATACCCGGCGGTCGATCGCCCAGCTCGCGGAAAAGCATGTGTTGACCCGGCAGGCTATAAGCAAGCACTTACGAGTCCTCGAACACGCCGGCCTGGTCAACAGCCAGCGCAAGGGACGGGAAAGCCTCTTCGCACTGAATCCCGGTGCGCTGGACGATATGCGCAGCTATATCGACCGGATCTCGGCGCAATGGGATGCATCGCTGGCCCGGCTGGCCGCATTCGTGGAGAGCTGACGACGACGCTCGCGGGAAAAATAGTCCTGCAACATCTGTTCCGTCACGGTCCTGGTCCCGGCTACGGCATCCGGGCCAAAGGCCGTTCCCTGCACGGTGAAGAACGTCAGGTCATGCAGTCCGGTCATGCCAAGGATGGCTTTCAGATACGGCGTGAGGAAATCGGGCTGACGCGTACGCTCGCCGGAAAACCGGCCGCCAGAGGCCACGGCGACAAAGACCGGGCGGTCGCGGAGCAAGCCCACTTTCCCCTCCGGGCTGACATTGAACGTCCGGCGGACTCGTACGACGTGATCTATCCACAGCTTCAGCGCGGCAGGTACGGTGAAGTTATGCATCGGCGTACCAATGACCACGACATCCGCGTCCTCGAGTTCCCGGATCAGCTCGTCCGACACGGCAGCCGAACCCTCCTGTGAGACATCGGCCAGCGCGCCCTGGGAGATCGCATAGTCTTCGTCGATGGGCGGCAGGGAGCCATTTCCGACGACCCTGTCCAACACGGTTGCCGTTGGCTCATTCTCCAGCAGGCAGTCGACGATCTTTCGCGAGAGCCTGTAGCTCTCGGCGGCATGCCCCCGCGGGCTGCAACTGACATGCAGGATGTTCATCGTCTGTCCCTTTCAGGGTTGCGCGAGAGAGGGCTCACTCTACAAACCGCATGACACACGTCAAAGGTCCAAGAACGGACATACCAACTGGGCCATGATCCGTGCCGGGGTGTACCATTCCCCGCATCTCATCCGCAGCGTTGACCGCACATGCCCGTCGCCAAGGCCAGCAGTATCTCGCCGTTGGATCCGACGGCAGCCGAACCTTTCTATCGGCAGATCTATGATCGATTCCGCGCGGCCATTGCCAGCGGCTTGCTGAAGCCGGGCGATCGCATTCCCTCGGCGCGTGCACTGACCAGGGAGCTGGGCCTGGCCAGGGGCACGATCGAATCGGCGTATTCGCTACTGGCCGCCGAAGGCTACATCCAGGCGCGCGGTCAGGCGGGAACGATCGTGACGCCCGGCCTCAGGCCGTCGATACCCGTTGCACATCCGACGCACCGGGTCCGCGACAGCATGCCCGCCGATAGTTTTCGTCCGGACACGATCCTGCCATTCCAGATGGGATTGCCCGCGCTGGACGAGTTTCCCCGAAAGATCTGGGCGCGCCTGGGCGCCCGATGTGTACGGGCCATGCAGCCGGCCGACATGGCGTATCCCGCGGTCTACGGGCTGCAGGCATTGCGCACCGAGATCGCCGCCTACCTGAATATATCGCGCGGGATCAACTGCTCGCCATCGCAGGTCTTCGTGACATCGGGCTATCGCCACACCATGGAATTGATCGGCCAGGCCTTGCTGAGGGTCGGGGATCGCGTCTGGCTTGAGGATCCGGGTTATCCACCCGCGCGGCGACTGCTGGGGCATATGCATATGACCGCCATCCCGGTGCCGGTGGATGGGGAAGGCATGGTTGTTTCCCATGGCATCCGGGTCGCGCCGCGGGCGCGTGCGGCGGTGGTCACGCCCGCACACCAGAGTCCGCTGTGCGTGTCGCTGTCCTTGCCCCGGCGCATGGCGCTGCTGGATTGGGCGACGCGAAACAACGCGTGGGTCATCGAGGACGATTACGACGGTGAGTACCGTTACGTCAGTCGTCCCCTGCCTGCCTTGAAGAGCCTGGATCGCGATGGGCGGGTGCTCTATGCAGGCACCTTCAGCAAGGTGCTCTTCCCGAGCATCCGGCTGGCTTATCTCGTCGTGCCGGAAACCCAGGTCGAACGGTTCGAGCAGGTCAGCCAGTCGTTCGCGGAGGCCTGTCCGCAACTTACCCAGGCCATCGTCACGGCCTTCATTACGGACGGACACTTCGCGCGCCATATCCAGCGCATGCGCAAGCTCTATGCGGAGCGCCGCGAAGCGACCAAGGCAGGTCTTGAGGGCGTGCTCGGCAAACATGTCCGCATCGACGCGCCACCCGGTGGCATGCATCTGATCGTGCGCCTGCAAGGCCGTCGGTCGGATCGCCGGCTCGCCGCGCGCATGCGGGAAGAGGGCCTGCATGCCGAAGCATTGACGGATTGTTCGTTGACCGAGGGCGGGCCCCCGGCCTTGCTCCTCAATTTCACGAATATCGATTCCCGCCGCATCGCCGAAGATTTTGCCAAGCGCATCCTGGCCCTGTTGTGACGACATCATGGACCAGCACATAAGGCGGATCATGGACCTTCTGGCATAGGCCAAGATGCAGGACGATAGCGTCCTCTTCCAGCCAATACAGGATTCGTCATGAGCGACCGCATCGACTACGCCAAGGCTTCTCCCGAGGGTTACAAGGCCTTCGGCGGCGTTTACGTCACCCTTCTCAAATCCGGCCTTGACCAGGCACTGGTCAATCTCGTCTACCTGCGGGTATCGCAGATCAACGGCTGCGCGTACTGCATCGACATGCATTCCCGCGACTTGCTCAAGGGCGGGCTGTCGGTGGACAAACTCGTGCTGGTACCCGTCTGGCACGACGCCGGCAACGTATTCAGTACCCGCGAACGTGTCGCGCTGGCCTGGGCGGAAACCGTTACGCGCGTCGCTGAAACCGGCGTACCCGACGCCGATTATGCCGTCGCCGCCGCCGAATTCAGCGACAAGGAACTCGCCGACCTGACCTACGCGATCGGCCTGATGAACGCCTTCAATCGCTTCGGCATCGCCTTCCGCACGAAGCCCGCGGCCGCAACTGCGACCTGATCAACCATCGCCGGGCCATGGCGCCCGGCGAATCCCCAGGAGGATCGCTTATTTATGGCATGGCTACTACTCGGCGTCGCCGGCATCTTCGAAATCGCCTTCGCCTTCGGGATGAAGTGGTCGGATGGCTTCACGCGTTTGACGCCCGCCATATTCACGATCGTCACCGGTCTGACGAGTGTCTTCCTTCTTTCATCCTCGCTCAGGACCTTGCCTGTAGGAACCGCGTACGCGGTCTGGACCGGCATCGGCGCGGCGGGTACCGTGATTCTCGGGATCCTGTGGATGGGCGATTCCGCGGCACCGCTGAGGATGCTCTGCATCGCCCTCATCCTGGCAGGCGTCATCGGACTCAAGCTGGTCTCGGCGAACTGACGATCCGGGGCACTGCGTTCCTGGTCTCGTTTGCGAGGATTACAGGTCCAGCTCCACGCCGGTCTGTGGTCGCGCGCAGCAGATCAATACGTCGTTGTCGGTCGGCGGGTCCAGTGGCTCGATGAAGTAGTTGATCCGGCCATCCAGCAACGCGGACCGGCAGTTCTGGCAGACGCCAGTGCGGCACGACCAGCGCACCGGTACATCGCAGGCCTCGGCCAGCTCCAGCAGGCTGCGATATCGCGCGTCCCAGGGCACCGCCAACCGGCTGCGCGCGAACATGACGATGGGTCCCGCCCCTGGCGTGCCAGCCGGAAGGTGGGGTGGTATGGATACCTGACCCTGTACACCCGGCCGCAGCGCGGCTTCCGTGCCGAACGTCTCCATGAAAATCGCCGTCGGGCTCACCCCACGGGCGACCAGATCGCTTCGGATGCCGTGCATGAAGGCGTCGGGACCGCAGACGTAGTATTCGGCCTGAGTGGGAACGCCGCATTTGATCAGTGCCTCGACGGACATGCGTCCAGTCATATGGCCGTCCGCGATGCCGTCCTTGTCGTCGGGATGGCTGTAGAACATCAGTCTGGTGATGGCGGGTTGGCCTGACAGGAGTCGATCGACATCCGCGCCGAAGGCCAGGTGCGACGCATCGCGCGCGCCGTGGATCCACCAGATCGGGCGGGATGAGCCCGTATCCTTCCACTCGTTGAGCATGCCCAGCAGAGGGGTAATTCCGATGCCGGCACTGATCAGCACGACGGGCGTGCTACCCGCCTGGAGGACGAAGCTTCCCCTTGGCGCGCTCGCTTCCAGCGTGCCGCCTGCCTGCAGGTGATCGTGCAGGTAGGCACTGATCCCGCCGTTCTCGCGCTTGATCCCGATGCGGTAGCTGCCGGCAGGGCCGCCACATAGCGAATACGTCCGCACCTGACCGGGTTGGCCGGGCGTAGGTGTCACGCGCACAGCGACATGTTGCCCGCCTCTTGCGGGCGCCAGCGCTGTGCCGTCGCCTGAGCCGAGCACGAAGGCGATCACGTCTGCCGTGATCTGTTCGCGAGCCAGCACGGTCAGGCTGCGGAAACCTCGCCAGCCCGGGATGTCTCCGGGGCTGTCCTCTGGATGGTCGAGGAACGCTTTGAACGAGTCGCGCCAGCCGAGGCTCAAGGCGGGCAGGTTCACGGCACGGTGCAATTGCGCCACCGGACGATGGCCCTTGTAGAGGAGGGTGTCGATATCCGCCACGCTCATCCGGTCGACAGCCGTCGCGTCGAGGACGATCTCATCGCCCTGACCTACCTGTCCCTCCTGAATGACGCGCATGTAAAACCCAGGGCGGCGATGGGCGACCATGAGGGAGGGCAGGTCGGGTTGGTTCAGGCGAATACCCATCCTGAAGCAGGTGACGCGTGGCTGGGTCACTTCAAAGATGGCCGTGCCGATGCGGTAGCGATCGCCAATGCAGACGTCTTCATCATCCAGTCCGGAGACGGTGAAATTCTCGCCGAAGCAGCCAGGTGTCAGGTCGTCGCGCTGAAGCTCCTTCGCCCAATAGCGATGCGCCTCGATCTGGTACACGAGGACGGCGCGATGCTCGCCGCCATGGCCTTCGCGGTCCGCCTGGTCATCGCCCGCCAGGTTGATCCGGCCCACGGCAACGCGACCTTCCACCGGATATTTCCAGATGGCGGTGCGCACGCGCTTGCCTTCCCACGGGATGTCGCGGGGCACGCCGACATTGACTGAAAGGAGCGTGGCCATGGTTGTTGGAGCAGGCTCAGGTTCGTGTGGCGGCGCGGGCCAGGATCACCGAAAACAGTCCCTCGGCATCGGTCCATTCGCTTATGGGCACCCACCGCCCGGCATTCAGCAGGACCGAGGCACCGTGGGGTTCGTATTTATGACTGTTCTCCGTGTGGATGGTCTGGCCGGCGGCCATGGCGAAGGATCTCCCTTCGACGATGAAGCGTACGTCGCAGGTGGCCTCCAGGTGCATCTCGATCCGCGACTTCTTCGCGTTCCATTGAGCCACGTGACGGAACTTCTCGATGGGAATGGTGCCCTCGAGTTCGCGATTGATGCGCGCAAGCAGGTTGAGATTGAATTGCGCGGTGACCCCCTGGGCATCGTCGTAGGCCGGCACCAGGACCTGCTCGTCCTTGACCCGGTCGATACCGATCAACAGCATCGAATCCGGACCCAGGGTCCGGGCCATCTGGCGCAGCAGATCCACGGCATCGGCGACCAGCAGGTTGCCGATGGTCGACCCTGGAAAGAAGCCGAGATACGGCGCCCTTGCCGCCGGCGGCAGCGCGATTGGTGAGGCGAAATCGGCTTCGATCGGGTGGATGGGCAGGCCGGGGAACTTCGCGCCGAGGGCTGCCGCCGATGCCATCAAGAACTCGCCCGAGATATCGATGGGCACATAAGCGCGGGGTGCGATGGCCGACAAGAGCAGTGGCGTCTTCGCCGACGAACCCGATCCGAACTCAACCACCGTGCGTCCCGGGCCGATAAGACGCGCCATATCGGCCGCATGCGTCCGGAGGATCTCGCGTTCCGTCCGCGTCGGGTAATACTCCGGAAGCTCCGTGATGGCTTCGAATAACTCCGATCCGCGGCGGTCGTAGAACCATCGCGGCTGAAGGGTCCGCTGGCGCATGGCGAGGCCAGCCAGCACGTCTTGCCTGAAGGCAGGGTCGACATCGACCGGCGTGTCCGGGGAAGGACGGGTCATTCGCGTCATCAGGGGTTCCTCGGCGAACGCCGGCGAACTGTCCGGGAATAACTTCCTGAGGACATCGACCAGGTTAGCTTTATGTGTGGGCCGGCTAGCCTATCGCTAACCGGGTATCGATAACTGTCAGGTAAAATAGCCGCGACTCGATGGGGGGCATGTATCGAGAATCTCACGATTGAATCTTTGTATAACCACTCTATAGGGTCTTGAAAAGTTACGAAGAGTTCGATATGAGTCCGGATACTTTCCGGTCGGTGGCGACATCAACCGTGCAGCGTGGAAAGGCGTGTCCTTGATCATGTTTCGTCCATCGAAACCCGCCGGTCGAAGCCGTTCCGCCTGGTGGCCGATACTGATGTCATTGCTGATGGCATATGCGGTGGTGGGACTGGCCGAAGCCATGGTTCCCGCAGGCCCCTCGCGGACGCAGGGCCTGTCCCCGCGCCTGCATATCAGCCAGTTGCACCATCACGCGTATACGTCGGTCGATGGCGCGCCCATGCGGGTTACCGACATGGCGCAGGATACCGAGGGCTACCTGTGGTTCACCTCGAAGAACGGTATTTACCGCTTCGACGGCGAGCACTTCGATCACAGCCTGAGCAAGCGCCTGCCCAGCCAGTTGGTAAAGGGGATTCTCGCGGAGCCCGACGGCGGCCTCTGGGTGGGCTACTACTTCGGCGGGGTCAGCCATATCGTCGATGGGCAAATCACCACATACCACGATGGACTGCCGCAGGGGACGGCGTTTGCCTTGAAGCGAACCCCGGATGGGACGTTGTGGATGGCAAGTACCGGCGGCCTGGCCCGCTTCGTCAAGGGAGCATGGCACCAGGTCGGCAACGAGATGGGCTATGACGGCAGCCAGCCCGAGGACATGTCGATGTCCCGCGACGGCCGACTCTGGGTGACCATGTCCAGCCAGGCGTATCTGGTGCTGAGTCCGGGTGGAGCGCGTTTCCAGCCTGTCGATCGCGATACGTTCGTGACCGAATTGCACGGGTTGCCGACGTCCGTATCGCAGGATGTGTTGAATCGCGTGTCCACGCCTTTCGTCGATTCGTCTGGCGCGCTTTGGACGCCGGGCCAGGACGGCATCGAGCGGTTTCGGTGGAGTAGTCCGGGCAAGCCGCCAGTCATCGAGAAATACGGCACCGCGGATGGCCTGAGCGACCCGGCGGCGTACTCGTATTTCGAGGATCGCGAGGGCAGCATCTGGGTAGGCACGGCCCTCGGTGTCGATCAGTTCCGGCAGAGCCGGATTACGCCCCATGCGGTCGACAAGAAGTTGTTCATGCCGACCATGGCCTTCGATGCCGATGGGATCGGCTGGGTGGGCACCAACTTCGGCGGCTTTCGCCTGAGCCCGGCCTCGACCCCCTTGCCGGAGGTCGGGAAAAACGTGACATGCGTGGCCCGGGATCGTCTGGGCAACGTCTGGATGGCGGGACAGGAAGGCATTTTTCATATCGTCCATAGCGTGGTGACGAAGATGCCGACGTTGACGGGCATCCCGTCGATCGGCTCCCGTTACCAATCCATGGCGCTCGATGGTGAAGGCAACTTATGGGTCGCCGTTTCGGGCGTGGGACTGTTTCGTTTCACCCATGGCGCATGGACCCGGATCGACACGCTGGCGGGGATGGCCACCGCCCACTTGTCCCGCGTGGTGGGCGACCACGGTGGCCGCTTGTGGGTCGCTTTCGGCGACGGCCGCCTGCTGCGGATGGACCACGGTGAGATGAAGATCTTCGATACGACATCGGGCCTGGACCTCGGCGCCGTCACGGACCTCTCGCTCGATCGCCCCGTTCCCCTGGCGGCCGGTGAACACGGCCTGGCCATGGCCGTTGGCGATCGCTTCCATCCGGTGTTCGGTATCGGCCACCACGCTTTCGACGGTATTTCCGGGATCGCCCAACTCAAAAGTGGCGATGTGTGGCTCCAGGCGGACGAAGGCGTGGTCCACGTGCCGGCGAAGGAGATGGCCAGGCTTGTCGCCGACCCATCCCATGAGGTGGGCTACGAGCGTTTCGACGCCGAGGACGGATTGATCGGCACGGCCGACAAAGTGCGGCCCTTGCCCTCGCTGGCCGAAGGTGTCGACGATCGGGTCTGGGTGACCACGGTGCGGGAACTGGCGTCGCTGGACACGCGTCATCTGGTGCGGAATCGGGTTGGCGTCCGGCCCAGCGTCGTCACTATCCAGGCCGACAATGAACTCTATCTCGCCGAGGGGCAGGTGGTCCTGCCGCCGCATACCCGCAACCTGCGAATCGATTTTACCGCGCCGGCCGTGACCATCCCCGCGCATACCGATTTTCGTTTCCGCCTGAGTGGCGTGAACGACCAGTGGCAGGAAGTCGGCACGCGACGCGAGGCGTTCTATACCAATCTCGCGCCCGGAAACTACTCGTTCATGGTCGAGTCCACGAATGAGGATGGCGTGGTCGCTGCTGCCGCATCGCCCTTCACCTTTCGCATCCTTCCCGCGTTTTACCAGACCTGGTGGTTCCAGACACTGACCGGTCTGGCGGCTATAGGTTTTGGGGCGATCGGCTACCGCTGGCGCATGGCGCGTCTGGCGGAAGGGTTGCGGATTCGCACACAGGAGCGCGAACGTATCGCGCGGGAACTCCACGACACCTTGCTGCAAAGTGTCCAGGGCCTGCTGCTGAGCGTCGAGGCGGTGACGCGGGGTGGCCTTCTGGGCGAGCATGTCCGCCCCGATCTCGAGCGTGCGATCGGTCTGGCGCGCGAGGCTCTTATAGAGAGTCGCGACCGTGTCAATGCGATTCGACGGAATGACGAGGGCCAGCAATGTCCGCTGGAGGCGATGCTCGAAGGTGTTCAGATGGAAGGCGTCGGGGGACAGCCCGCCGTGGAATCCACGATCGAAGGACGTATACGGCCCCTGGATCCAGTGCGGGGTTACGAGGTGACGGCCATCCTGCGCGAAGCACTCAACAACGCCACCACGCACGCGCAGGCAGGTACAGTCCGTCTCCTCGTCCGTTTCGGCTGGCGGCGCCTGCTGATGGAAGTGGCCGATGACGGTGTGGGTATCCATCCCGATGTCATGCTCAGTGGCCAACGCGAGGGGCATTGGGGCATGCCTGGCATGCGCGAGCGGGCCAGGCAGCTCGGTGGCAGGCTCCTGATCCGGTCGGTCGTCGGCGAGGGCACGCTCATCCGCGTCGTACTTCCGGCGCGAAGGATCTATCGGCGCCGGGCTCCTAAGGCGGATCGATAAATCCGCGGCGGATCGCGATGGTGACCGCATGCGTGCGGTCCTTCGCGTTGAGCTTGGCCAGGATGCTCTTCATGCGTGTCTTGATCGTGTCCTCGGACACATGGAGCGCGTCGCCGATGGCGCGGTTGGTCTTGCCCTGGGCGGCCAGGCGCAACACGACGAGCTCGCGCGGATTGAGTGTTTCCAGTCCCTGATGGGCATGGACGTCCTGGAGGACCTCGGTGGCAACGACCTTCTTTCCATCGGCCGCGAAGCGCACCGTGCGGACGATCTCGTCGCTCGAGGCGGTTTTCAACAGATAGGACATCGCACCCAGCGCGATCGCGCGCGTGACCCGTGCATCGCCCGGGTACGTGGTCAGGACGATCAGCGGTGCGTCCGGCGACTCGTGATGGATGTCGACGATAGCCTGGATCCCGTCGACCCGCGGCATCTGCAGGTCGATCAAGGTGACGGTTGGCTGGAGTTCGCGAAACTGCGTCAAGGCTTCGCCACCGTCGGAGGCCTCGCCGACCACCTTCATGTCCCGTTCGCGCTCCAGCGTCGAGCGCAGGCCTTCCCGCATCATCGGGTGGTCGTCGACTATCAAGATGCGGATGATGCGATCGCCCGTCGCCACAGCATGTCCTCAGCGTCCAGATCCTGCGCTGACTATGGCCCAGGACGGCGCGCAACTCAAAACCCGAAAGGGAGAAATCGTGATGGCGTTGTCGGCTCACATTCGCTCCCGAAAGGGTGAAGCAGTCGCGGCAACCCCTGCCTAAGCTGTGGTCCGGCCCGAGGTGGTCGTGGCGCAAGCCACCGATCGCCCAGACGATGTCCGAGGTCACCGCATGACTACTACCTGCGCCTCCATCCGCGGAGGGGTCGGCGCGTATACCCGTCTGATCTTCCTGCTGGATCGCATCCCTTACTCAGCCGTCGCGGTGGTGGCGCGCCTGTCCGCCGCATCTGTGTTTCTTCGCTCCGGTTTCAGGAACCTGCCGGACTGGACTCGCACCTTGACGCTGTTCCGAGGGGCGTATCGCATGCCGCTGATGCCGGCGCACGCGGCGGCGTGCGCCGCGACATCCATCGAACTGATCTGCGCCGGACTGGTGTTGCTGGGACTGTTCACACGCGGAAGCGCACTCATCCTGCTCGGCCTGGTCGCGGTCATCGAAAACGCCGTCTATCCGAGCGCCTGGCCGGACCACCTGCAGTGGTCGGCGCCGCTTTTCACCCTGATTGCGCGCGGGCCGGGGCTGCTTTCACTCGACCACCTCATCCGCTGGCTGGCGACCGCGTCCTATCCGCCCCGGAACCCCTTGTCGGAAATCCTTGACACGTCCGTCCCGAAGTGAGTAACTATCTTAACGCCATTAAGGCGGTTACTTAAACCACTGAGGAATATGCCATGACCACCGTGACCTATCGCACCGCCAACGTAGACGGCCTGGATATCGCCTATCGGGAAGCCGGCCGGGCCGACGCACCGACGCTGTTGCTGTTGCACGGCTTTCCGAGTTCCAGCCACATGTTCCGCGACCTGATCCCGGCGCTGGCGGACCGGTTCCATCTGGTTGCCCCGGACCTGCCGGGCTTTGGCCGGTCGTCCATGCCAGGCCACACCGAATTCAAGTACAGCTTCGACCATCTGGCCGAGGTGATCTCGACGTTCACCGAAGTCATCGGGCTGAAGAAGTTCGGCATCTACATCTTCGACTACGGCTCGCCGGTGGGGCTGCGCCTGGCGCTCAAGCACCCGGAGCGCATCACCTCGATCATCAGCCAGAATGGCAATGCCTACGAAGAAGGCTTGAGCGAAGGCTGGAACCCCATCCAGGCCTACTGGAAGGATCCTTCGGCGAAAAACCGCGACGCGATACGCGCCTTCCTGAAGCCCGAGACCACGTACTGGCAGTACACCCACGGCGTACCCGACACGAGCCTGGTCTCCCCCGATGGCTATGGCCTCGATAACTTCTATCTGGCCCGTCCGGGCGCGGACGATGTGCAGCTGGACCTGTTCCTGGACTACGCCAGCAACGTGGCGATGTATCCCCAGTTCCACGCTTACTTCAAGAAGCACCAGCCGCCGCTGCTGGCCATCTGGGGCAAGAACGATCCGTTCTTCCTGCCGCCGGGTGCCGAGGCATTCAAGCGCGACCTGCCCAAGGCCGAAGTGCAGTTCCTCGACACAGGGCACTTCGCACTGGAAACCCATCACGACGCAATCGCCAAGGCGATCGGTAAGTTCCTGGCCGCCTGAGCGACCGGTGCCTGTTGCGTCCCTCTCAGGGATGGTCAGGGTATGCGCGCAAGCCGAACCCCCGCGGTGGCAGCTGCGCCCTGACCGTCCCGCCTACCCAGGAGAACGAACATGACTCAAGAAACGGTTGCCGTCGTGACCGGTGCCAGCCAGGGCATCGGTCGGGCCACGGCGCTACGCGTGGCGCAGGACTTTACCCAGGTGGTGCTCGTGGCGCGCAGCGCCGAGCATCTGGAAAGCACGGCCGAGGCGGTACGAGCCGCCGGCGCCGAGCCACTGGTGATTGCCGCGGACCTGAGTGAGGTTCCCTCGGCCGACGCGGTGGTCCGCGGCACACTGGATCGCTTCGGACGTATCGATGCACTGGTCAACATCGCCGGTGCCGTGCCGCAGATCGACCTGTTCGAGATGACCGACGAGCAATGGTATGCGGGCACGGAGCTGAAGCTGCATGGTGCCCGACGCCTGACCATCCGCGCCTGGGAGTCGCTCAAGGCGTCCAAAGGCGCGGTCATCCTGACCTCGGGCAATTCGGCGCAGTTTCCCAAGTCGCCCTATGCGGCAGTCGGAACGATCAACGCGGCGATCGTGGCGCTGGCCAAGGCGTTCGCCGAACGCGGTTTGAAGGATGGCGTCCAGGTGAACAGCGTGATGCCGGGGCCGGTGATGACGGGGCGGCGTGAGAGCTATCTGAAGAAATGGGCCGTCGACCACAAGATGAGCGTGGAGCAGGCGACCACGACCTTCCTCACGCAATCGGGCATCAGCCGCTATGGCAAGCCCGAAGAGTTGGCCGACCTCATGGCGTTCCTCATCTCTCCGAGGGCGCGGTGGCTCACCGGTGCATCGATCCGCATGGACGGCGGCGAAGTGACCTCGATCTGACCCTGTCGTCGCGTTGCGCCGAGCGACGCCGCAATCCCTCACCCGACCTGGAATACGCCATGCGATGCTCAATCCGTTCCCGTATGTTCACCGCCGTGCTGGCCTTCACGACAGCCGGCGGCGCGGCGGCACAGACACAAGGTTTGCCCTGGATCGGTTCGTGGAGCGCGGCGGCTTCCGCGCAGACCACGAACGACAATGCGAGCCTGCCGACGTTCACCCAGCAGACCCTGCGGCAATACGTGTTCACGAGCATCGGTGGCCAGGCGGTCCGGCTGCATTTCTCCAACCAGTACGGCACCGCGCCGCTGACCTTGGCGGATGTCCATGTTGGCCAGTCCGATAGTGTCGGCAACATCGTGCCGGGTACGGATTCCCCGGTGACTTTTGCCGGAAGCACGACGGTGGTGATCCCCGCGGGTGGCAGCATCATCAGCGACCGGGCGGTGGAGATGGTTCCCGCGAACGCTTACCTGGCGGTCAGCGCATATTTTCCGGGCACCACGCCGGTAACGGCGTATACGACCCATGTCTTTACCGAACAGGGCATGCAACTGGTTCCGGGCGATGCGAGCGGCGTGCCGGCTTTCACCAATCCGAGCTATCCCACGCAGTATTTCTTCCTGACCAGCGTCGATGTGCAGAACCCGGACGCGCTGGGTGCGGTCGCCACGATCGGCGCATCGATCACCGACGGTTACAATTCGTCGTTCAACGCGAACCATCGCTGGTCGAATGACCTGTCGGCGCGCTTCCAGGCGCAGGGCCTGACGGTCGGTGTGCTCAACCAGGGTATCGCCGGCGCTGACCTGCTCCAGGACAGCTCGTCCTTCTATGGCGAAGCCACGATCAATCGTTTCATGCGCGACGTGGTGGACCAGCCGGGCGTGCGCTGGGTGATCCATACCGAGTTCAACGATCTGGAAACGGACAACGCGCCGACGCTCATCGCAGCCGAACAGACCCTGATGGCGCAGGCGCATGTGCATCACATCAACTACGTGTGCTCGACGTTTCCCCCGGTGAACGCGGCCGGCGGTTACGAGGCGACGCGGCAGCAACTCAATGCCTTCCTGCGCACGCCGGGTAATGGTTGCGACGGGCTGGTGGATCAGGATAAGGCACTCCGGGATGCCGACAATCCGGCCGTGCTCGCCCCCGCTTATTTTGGCACCTCGGACGGCGTTCACCCGAATGACGCCGGCTACGAGGCGATTGCCGAGGCGGTGGACCTCGGCCTTTTCAACCAGCCCACGCCATTGGTCCTGGCGAGTCCCTCGACGGACTGTGCGGCCGGATGGACCACGGGACAGACCATCGATGTTGGTACGCAAGCACGGTCCTGCGACCAGCGCTTCTCGCTTGCCCTGCAGGGCGATGGAAACCTCGTGCTCTACCAAGGCGGCCAACCGCTATGGGCGACGATGACCACGATGGGCGAACAGGTCGCCCGGGGCGAGATGCTCCACAACGGGAACTTCGCGCTCTACGACGACACGGGCAAAGCGGTGTGGGCAACCAACTCCGAGGGGCACCCGGGCGCCCACCTGCTGCTTCAGAATGACGGCAACCTGGTCATCTACGATGCGGCAAACAGCCCGGTGTGGAACACGGGGACGCAGCGCTAAGCCGCCCGCGCCGCAGGCGGCAGGGCGCTTGCGGCGCGAAGGATCGGATAGGCAAATAACCAGGGCGAGCGAACGTAACTACCGGGCCGGGTGGTTTACTCCAGGCCGTGACGTGTCATGCGCGGAGCCCGCGTGGCTTTTTCGTCGCACCCGCCGCCGGGCTACTGCCCTTCGCGGAGCGATCGCGGTGAGCCGCTTGCTTGGCCCGGTTACCGCATACCGCCATGCTGCACCACCGCCTGGCGCGGCCGCGGGTATGGTCGACGAAGAGCAGCGAACAGTTGTGGCCCTGGCACGCTTTCACGTCGCTGAAGTCTTCCGCCGTGACCAGGTTCGCCATGCTCTGCGCGATGGGGATAAGCAGGGACTCGGCAGAGCGCCAGCGACGGCGCAATTCCCACTCAAGACCAATGCCCCCCGATCCGTTCGCGGGGTTCGTTTGCGCAACGACCTGACCAAACTCCTCGTCGCGGGCCAGAACCCGGTTCAGCGGGCCGAGCTCAGCCACCACCGCCGCCTTGAGGGGTTTGCCCATGTGCCGCACGACGAAGCCGCGGAACCATTCGCGGAGTGCACGCGCCTGGTTCGCCACGGCATCCAGCTCGCCCGGTGCCGCACTGGTCCCGAACGAATCGAGTACATCTTGCGGGACCAGTTCGGCCTGGCTCAACCACGACAGCAAGCCTTCGCCGGATCCGACCCATTCGACTTGCTCATCGATCGGCGTGGCGACGGAGTTCAGGAAATCCAGGCCGATCGAGTCGGCGACGAAGACGGCGGGTAATGGTTGATCGGTCATGGGGGCCTTCTTTGTTGAGAGCCTGCATAGGACGCCGGCGGCGCCCTCGCCAAGTAGTAACCACTATAATGTCTCTTGACAAGTTACGCAAGTCGGAGAAAACTGATTCGCACGAGGTCGCCGGAGGCTTCGAATCTTCTTTCGCGCGAGTGCAACGGAGGGGCCATGAATACGACGATTCCGAAATCCGAGCGCTTGATCTTCTTCTCTGACGGCGTGTTCGCCATCATCATGACGATCCTGGTGCTGGACCTCCGTCCACCGCATGGGGCGGACTGGCGCGCGCTGCTATCGCTGTGGCCCTCCGCCGTAAGTTATGCGGTCAGCTATGTATTCCTGGCCATCGTCTGGCTCAATCATCACCACCTGCTGCGTTTCGCACCGGCCGCCACGTCGCGCCTGATCTGGGGCAACTTCGCCCATCTGTTCACCATTTCGCTGGTGCCATTCACCACGGCGTGGATCGCGGAGAGTCGTCTTGGAGCGGTCCCGGTGGCGCTGTATGCCCTGGTCTTCTTCCTCGTGAATGCGACATACATGTTGCTCTGCACCGAGGCGGTGGATAACACGGACGTCGAGGTCGTTACTGAGAGGGTCCGCCGCACCATGCGCATCCGTTGCCTGACGACGATGGGCGTGTTCCTGGGCGCCGCGCTGATGGCGCTGATCTACCCGATCGGGGGATTAGTCCTGATCTGTATTTGCCTCATCCTTTATCTACGTCCCGAAGCAGGGGCGCCTGAAGCGGGTAAGCAACACCCCACAGCCCCGCGATAACGGTTGACCGAAGAAAACCAGAACGGGAGTGGCCTGCCACTTCCGCCGGGATGTTTTTGCCCCTTCAACGATGGAGAACCTTATGACGAGCAATAAAACGACCAGGGCCACGATCATCTTCGTGCATGGCGCGTGGGTAGACGGCAGCAGTTGGGCGCCATCCATTACCGCTTTGACGAACCGCGGCTATGAAGTGATCGCCGCGCCCATCCCGCTAACGTCGCTGCGTGACGACACGGCGGCTCTGCAGGGCTTGATCGACCGAACCTCGGGGCCGGTGATCCTGGTGGGCCATGCCTATGCAGGCGCGGTGATTTCTGGCGTGCGTGCGGACCGGGTTTCGGCACTTATCTACGTGGCTGGCCTGGCGCCGGCGGAGGGCGAGACCGTCGCCGATGTCTTCTATCGTGGCGAGGCTCATCCGAATGCACCCAAGCTGGCGCCGGACGCCGATGGCCGGATCTGGCTACCGACCGAAGCGTTCAAGGACGCTTTCGCTCCGCATGCTTCCGCCGAGGCATTGAACGTCCTGAGGGCCGTGCAACGCCCGATCTCGGTGCCGTGTATCCAGCAACCGATGGGACCGACGCTGTGGAGCAGCGTGCCTTCCTGGTACCTGCTGGCGCAGGACGACCGCATGATCCCGCCGGAGACCCAGAGCTTCATCGCCCAGCGCATGAAGGCAACCATCCGGCCCGAAGCCGTCGATCACTGCCCCATGGTGACGGCCTCGAGCCGAGTGACCGAACTGGTGGACGAAGTGGCCATGGCCACGGCAGCCTATTGACCCGAGTCGTCATCCAGTCCTGCGCGAAGCCGCGGGACTGGATGGGCCGGCGATCGACGAGCGGAGATGGGTCATGTCGCCGGTATGTGCTTCGTCGCGCAAGAGCGTAGCGAAGTGGAAGGAACGCCATGATAGACGCTGCCGGCGGTGGTCAGCTCGCGCGAATCGCGCTGACCGGCGGAATCGTCGCGGCCCGGCGAGCTGGAGACCATACGGCCAGCTGGCCAAGCAGGAGCAGGCACAGGCCCGTGGCGGGAAGGTAGCCCAGCGGCAACCGCGGCAGCTCGTAGCGGCTCATCAGCATGGCGTTGAGCAGGAGCGCGCATACCGCGCCCAGCACCAGCCCGGCACCGACGATAATGCCATTCTCATACTGGAAATGACGCAGGATGTCGCGGCGCGTCGCGCCGATCGCGCGCCGTATCCCGATCTGCCGGTAACGTTGCTGCACCCAGAAACTGGCCAGGCCGGCGACGCCCAGGCCGGTGACGAACAGCAGGCCGAGGGCCGAGGCCAGTAGCAGGCCCAGCATGGTGACATCCCGGCGAAAGTAATCGCGGCGGATCTGCTCGAAACGCCGGGTCCTGCCGATGATGCGTTCCGGATCGATGGCGTTGAGCCGATCGATCGCCGCGCGCATCACGCGGTCGCGCCGGTCGGCGTCGGCGCGCAAGGCATACATCACGCGTGTCGCGTCGACCAGCATCGGCAGCATGATCGAATAATCGTCCTGCCCGGCCATGCCCAGGCTCGGCTGGGCCAGGTGTTCCACCACCCCGGTCACGCGGTAAGGCCGGTCGTGGACGTAGATCGCCTGGCCGAGGGCGGGCAGGCCCGGCCACAGACGCCCGGCCAGGGCCCGGGTAACGATGGCGTTGTTGATGTGCGTCAGGCCTGCATAGCCGTTGGACGCCTCCATGGGCACGTATTCGGCCGCATCGAAATCGCGCCCGGCGACAAGATGCAGGTCAAGCGCCGCCAGTTCGCCGGGCGAACCGCCAAGGATGCTGGCGGTGGTGTCGGTGCCGCCATTCGGTTTATCCGGCGCGGCACTGACGCCGGTGGTCCATGTGTCGCGCGACAGCGGCACCGTGTTCACGGCCGCCGCACTCAACACGCCCGGCACGGCCCGTAATGCCTGCAGATCGACCTGTTGTGCCGAAAGCAGGTTGCCGGGCTGGGTGCGGGAGCTTTCGATGACGATGGTGCGTGCTTCGTCGACGCCCGTGACGGTACGCAAGCCCTGGACGCGGCCGACGATGAGAAACGCGACGTTGCAGACGATGGCGCAGGTCAGTGCGATCTGCAGCATCAGCAGCCCGGCGGTGAGCTTGTGGCGGCGGAGGCTCGCGATCAGGGGATGCAGGGTCATGGCGGCTGCCTGGTCAGTTGATTTTCAGTTGCATGGCCGGGGGCACATGGCATGCGCGCCACGCCGGCAACAGGCCGGCCAGCACGGCCGAGCCGACCGCCAGCGCGAGTGTCGCCAGCAGCATCGATGCATCGAGGTGGGCCAGGTGGGCGTATGCGTCGGGTCGCTGGCGAATGCTCCACAAACCGCCCGCGGTAACCGCAAGGCCTAGCAGGCCACCACCCATGCCGATCAGCAGGGCCTCGGTGGCCAGTTGCACGAAGATATCCGTGCGCCGCGCGCCCAGCGCGCGGCGAATGCTGATCTCGGCACTGCGACGCAGGAATTTGGCCATCAGCAGGGCGACGATGTTGAGCAGGCACACGGCAAGGAAGCCCAGTGCCAGCCAAAGCTGCAACTGGAGGTCGCCGGGGGCGAGGTGCGCGTGATCCATCCACGCATCGAGGCGATAGAGCCTTGCCGCTTCCTTGCGTTCGAACCGGCCCGTGGCTTTTTGTTCGCGCCAGTAGTTGGCCAGGAAGTCGCGGTACCCGCTCGCGGCTCTGTCGTCGTCCAGTTGCACCCAGAATTGCAGCCAGCTGCACTCGCCACCCAGGTGGGGATTCGCCCCATGGTCCGGATCCGCCCAGCAGGCGGTGTTGTTGACGCTCAGGTCCAGGTCCAGGGCCGTTGTCAGTGGCAGCATCACCAGGTCAGGGTCGCCGAACATGCCGCGACCGCCAATATCGTTGTAGAACAGGGGTTGCGGTCGCCAGCCGGCGGTGGTGCCGACGATGGTGAAGGCGTCATGCTCGAAGCGAAGTGTGCGGCCCAGCGGATCGGCGTCGCCGAACAGGCGGTGGGCAAGTACCTCGTCGATGACGGCGACGCGGGCGTGGCCGGCGATGTCGTTATCGTCCAGCGCGCGACCGATGTGGATCGGCACGTGGAACATGGGAAAGAAATCCGCCGTGACGTAACGCGAAGCCACGTACGAGGGTTTGAACGCCGGGCTATCCGGCGTGTCGCGCATCAACACCAGCCCGCCGGCCATGGCCGCCTGGCGCGTGGCGCGCCTGGCCTTCAGCAGGGCCATGGCATCGATGTAGGTCAGGTTGTCCGAGGCGTCGCCGTACACTGCTTTCTGCGCCGCGAGCGGCCTGGGATCGAGGTGGGGCACGTACAGGTGCGCGCTCAGTCCGGGGATCGGATCGCCCGACATCACGTGGAGCACGGTTATCAGGCTCATGCTCGCACCGATGCCCATGCCGATGGCCACCACCAGCAACGTGGTCATGGCCAGGTTCCGGCGAAGGCTGGCCAGTGCCAGCCGCAGGTAATAATCGAACATCCGTCGCGTTACTCAAGAAGGGAGTGGTGGTTCGCACGCGCCGGGCCATGCGGGACGGCGCGCCGATGTCAGTCGACGTTAGCGCGCGGGCCGCTTCGGGGCTTCACCCTTTCGGGGGCGAATGCGAAGCAGTGAATGAGTCGAAATAGCATGTTTGTGAGATCTTTCGGTATTCAGAATGTCAGTCCTCCTCCGTAAAGTGACATCCAGTCAACCCAACGAAGGAATCGCTCCATGTCTCGCATACCCACCCCCGCACTTGAGTCCGCCACCGGCGCCACGGCCGAGGTCTATGTCCAGATCAAGAAGGCCGCGGGTAAGGTCCCCAACACCTTCGCCGCGATCGGTGCCCATGGTCCGGCGGCGCTGAAGGCCATCCTGCAGGCCGATGCCGTGCTCGCTGCGGGAAGCCTGAGCAAGCAGGACCAGGAGACCATCAAGCTGGTTCTCAGCGAAGCGGTCGGGTGTGACTACTGTGTGGCGGCACATAGCCTGCTCGGCAAGATGACGGGCCTGAAGCCGGACACCCTCAAGCAGGTTCGCGCAGGTGAAGCGACCGGCGACGACAAGCGCGATGCGCTCGTTCATTTCGTGCGCATCCTGGCGAAGACCAGCGGCACGATAAGTGACGGTGAGTTTCGCGCGATCAAGGACGCGGGTTATACCGACGAGCAACTGGTGGACATCGCTCTCGCGATTGCCGTGACCACGTTCACCAACGTATTCAACCGCATCAACGACACCGCGATCGACTTTCCGCACGTCGATTGATGTGTTGAGTCCCAAGCCCGCGATCTTGCGGAGTTCGTCTCCAAAGGAGCAGCACGCACAGGGTGCGCTCCCACAAGGTTGCCGCGAACTTGTGGGAGCACACCTTGTGC
>DASYLE010000075.1:0-8545 GCA_036009745.1 Luteibacter sp.
TCGGCACGTCGGACATGGGCATGATCGATGAAATCCGCGACCGTTAGGTCGACCGCGGCCTTCTTGGCGATCGCATAGTTAGCGAGGCGGAGGAGGTCGGCTTCCTTGGTTCGACCCCATTCCGCTGTGGGCCCCACTTCCTCGCGGTACCATGTGACCAGATCACCCAGCGTGTGGCGCTTACCCAGCGGCTCGCCGCGTGCCCTCCGTTGATCGAGCTCGGCCTCACGCCGGCGCATCCACTCAGTGGCCAGCGCGCGACGGTCGAATGTTTCAGCCTGGCTGAAGTAGATAACGCCGTCTCGCTTCAGACGAATCTGTGCGGTGTAGGCGGTTGTGCCGTCCTTGCGGCGGCGGGCAAGAATTGATCCCACGGTGCTACATTCTCTTTTGTGTAGCACTAAATGTAGCACTGACTTCGCAAAAACCCCCGAAAACGCCCTCGAATGACCGACAACGCAACCAACTCGAATAGTCCGGAAAGCCAGCAACTGCAACGAATTTGCGGTGGTGCGGACGATTGGCGTTTGACCGTGGCCCCGATGATGGACTGGACTGACCGGCATTGCCGGTACTTCCATCGTCTGTTGTCGCCGCATGCGCGCCTGTATACCGAGATGGTGACCAGTGCGGCGCTGGTGCGGGGCGGGCAGCTGCGCCTGCTGGAGCATAGCCACGAGGAGCATCCGGTGGCCTTGCAACTGGGTGGCAGCGATCCGGTGGAGCTGGCCGAGGCGGCGCGCTTGGGCGCGGCGGCGGGGTATGACGAGATCAACCTCAATGTCGGCTGCCCGTCGGATCGGGTGCAGTCCGGGAGCTTTGGCGCCTGCCTGATGCGCGAGCCGGCCCTGGTCGGCGATTGCGTGCGGGCGATGCGCGATGCCGTGTCCGTGCCGGTGACGGTGAAGTGTCGGATCGGGGTGGATGACCAGGACGCCTATGCGGATCTGCAGCATTTCACCGAAACCATGATGGCCGCCGGGGTCGAGATTCTTGTCGTCCATGCCCGTAAGGCCTGGCTGCAGGGGCTGAGCCCGAAGGAAAACCGCGAGATTCCGCCGCTGGACTACGAGCGGGTCTACCGGCTGAAGCGGGAGTTCCCCGGCCTGGTCGTGGTGATCAATGGCGGCATTACCTCCGTGGAGCAGGTTCGCGAACACCTGGACCAGGTCGACGGGGTGATGCTGGGCCGCAGTGCCTACCACGACCCCTATCTGCTGGCCCGGCTGGAGGCCGACCTGTACGGCCTGGCTTTGCCGGAGCGGGCCGCGATGCTGGAGCATATGCGGGTCTATATCGAGGCCGAACTGAGGCGTGGCACCCAGCTCAAGCACATCAGTCGCCATATCCTTGGCCTGTTCCAGGGCGAACCGGGCGCCCGGGCCTTCCGTCGAACCTTAAGCGAGGGTGCCCATTTGCCGGGTGCCGGGTGGGGTTTGATCGAGCAGGCGCTGGTCCCGCTGCGCGAGGCCGCCTGATCCGTTCAGGGCGAATTCAATCCATGGCTGCATGATCGGTCCGTTCAGCTTCGGAACCGCCATGCACTACCATCGCCAGACATGAAGATCACGCTCCGCTCGCTAAGTTTCGCCCTGCTTCTGGCATGTGGCGGCGCGTGGGCCGGTGATCCCGGTCCAGGGCTTTCGTTGCAGGAAGCGGTAACCAAGGTTCAGCAGGAAACGGGGGGCAAGGTGTTGTCCGCGTGGTCGATCGAGCGGGGGCCCATCACCGAATACCGGGTGAAGGTGCTTACCCTCGATGGACACGTGAAAGTCGTGCCCATCCGTACCGAAACAGCCAAGATCCCGGACACCACCGACCGGGATACCAAGGAGAAAGATTGATGCGCATCCTGTTGGTAGAGGACGAAGCACCGCTGCGCGAGACCCTGGCCGCGCGCCTGAAACGCGACGGCTTCGCGGTCGATGCGGCGCAGGACGGCGAGGAAGGCCTGTACCTGGGCCGCGAGGTCCCGTTCGACCTGGCGATCATCGACCTGGGCCTGCCCAAACTCTCGGGCATGGACCTGGTCAAGGCCTTGCGCGAGCACGGCCAGCGTTACCCGATCCTGATCCTGACCGCACGCGGCAGCTGGCAGGACAAGGTCGAGGGCCTGAAGCACGGCGCCGACGACTACCTAGTCAAGCCGTTCCATGTCGAGGAATTGCTGGCGCGTATCAATGCCCTGGTCCGTCGCGCCAGCGGCTGGTCCAAGCCGGTGCTGGCCTGCGGTCCGATCAAGCTGGACACCACGGCGCAGACGGTGACCGTGGAAGGCCGCCAGGTCGACCTGACCAGCTACGAGTACAAGGTGCTCGAATACCTGATGCTGCATGCCGGCGAACTGGTCTCCAAGGCCGACCTCACCGAGCATATCTACCAGCAGGATTTCGACCGCGACTCCAACGTGCTCGAGGTCTTTATCGGACGCCTGCGCCGCAAGCTCGACCCGGACAGCGCACTGAAGCCGATCGAGACGGTGCGTGGCCGCGGTTACCGCTTCGCGATTCCGCGCAACGAAGCCGAAGAGGACTGAGCCACCACCGCGCGGCTCCCCCATGGAAGAAGCAAAACGCGTTGGAACGCCGCCGCAAAGGCGGCCCCTGTCGCTGGCGGCACGTGCTGCCCTGGCGACTGGCTTCGCGCTTGCCGCCTTCCTGGGGTTGACCGGCCTCACCCAGAATAAGGCGAACTACGCCAGCGAGTTGAGCGCCATGCACGACCGGCTGCACAACTACGCCATCGCCTACATCACCGGCACCGACATCAGCCGCTCCGGCAAGGTCGTGCCGCCGGACACTCAGCCGAACCCGGACTTTTCCCGGCCGGGTTCGGGCCTGTACGCGGTGATCGTGGGCGAGCGCGGTTCGGTATGGACCTCGCCGTCGGCACTAGGGCGCGATTTCGATTTCGTGCACATGCTCAAGCCCGGTGAGACCGCGTTCGATCCGGTCGATACGCGAGGCGGCAGGCTGTATGTCTTCAGTTACGGCGTGTCGATCGACAGCACCGGCAAGCGCTCGGTGCCGTTGACGTTTTCCGTCGCGCAGACCGAGGACCAGTTCGAAGGATTGGTGGCCACGTACCGGCGCACCCAGTTCGTCTGGCTGGCGATGCTCGGCTGCATGCTGATGCTGCTGCAGCTGGTGCTGCTGCGCTGGAGCCTGATGCCGTTGCGCCGGGTGGCCGGCGATCTTGCGCACATCGAGCATGGCGATCGCGAGCACCTGGATGGGCCCTATCCGGTGGAGCTGACCCTGCTGACCCGCCGCCTCAATGCCTTCATCGACAGTGAGCGCGACCAGCGCCTGCGTTACCGCAATACCCTGGCCGATCTCGCGCATAGTCTGAAAACGCCGCTGGCGGTGATCCGTTCGCAGCTTGAATCCGGGCCCGAGCAGGCACAGGTGCGCAGCGACATGCACGACCAGATCCGCCGCATGGACGAAATCGTTGCTTACCAGTTGTCGCGCGCGGCGACCTCGGGACGGCGCACTTTCGCCGCGCCCGTGGCCATCGCCGAGCATGCCGAGGACCTGGTGCAGAGCCTGGAGAAGGTCTATGCGGCGAAGAACGTCCTGTGCGAATTCGATATCGAGGATCGCGCCGCGTTCTATGGCGAGCAGGGCGACCTGCTCGAGCTGATGGGCAACCTGGTCGAGAATGCCTTCAAATGGGCCAAGCACCGCGTGCTGCTGACCGCGCATGCGGCTGGGCAGGGGCGTGGGCGGGTGGGATTGCTGATCACCGTCGAGGACGACGGCCCGGGCATTCCCGAGGAAAACATCGGCAAGGTCCTGCAACGTGGCGTGCGCGGCGACGAACGCGTGCAGGGTCATGGCATCGGCCTGTCGATCGTGCAGGACATCGTCAAGGCATACCACGGCGAAATGCATGTGGATCGTTCCGAGGAACTGGGCGGTGCGCGCTTCGTGGTGCGTCTGCCACCGGGCTGATCATCGTCTTTGATCGGGGACGGCCGGCGGGGCGCGGGCTCACGAGCCGGTTGATCGCCGTGTATCTATGGTGGCCAGCGTGAAAGGTCCGGCCCCAAAGGACTCGCGAACAGGGTTCGCTCCCACAAGGTCGCGGCAACCTGCTCCCGTGGGAGCGAACCCTGTTCGCGAGTCCTTTGAGGCCGTGACTTCCCAACCGCCGTCTTGCTCTCCCACAAGGTCGCGGCAACCTGCTCCTGTGGGAGCGAACCCTGTTCGCGAGTCCTTTGAGGCCGTGACTTCCCCATCGCCGTCTTGCTCTTGATTGAATACGCGGCCACGCCGACGCTGTGGTCACGCCTTTTTTCCCGGACAGCAGGGAAATCGCTCGATGAGCGTGGTTGCGACTGGCCTTCGCCGGAGTAACGGTGCGGGAGGGTTACGCCGCGCCCGGATGAAAACTCAATGCCGGCGCGGGCGATGGTCCATAGAACGCGGTCAACAGCTTTGCGATATCCGGCTCGACCTCGGCCAGTCGCGAAGGCTGCGAAAAATGCAGCTCGCTGGTAACCGCGAAATACTCCTGCGGATCTTCTGCCGCATACGGATCGATCAGGGTTCTATGGCCTCGCCGCACGTCGCGAACGAGGCGATCGAAGGCTGCCTGGAAGTGGGCGATCCATTCGCGTCGCACGATCGTTGCCGGTAGCGGCGGCACGCCATTGGCGGGGCCATCGAGCATGTCCAGCTTGTGCGCCATCTCGTGCACGATGACGTTATAGCCCTCCCACGGCTCCTCAAGGTCGAGCGCCACGTTGGCCAGGGAAAGGACCAATGGCCCGCGTTCCCAGGCCTCGCCGATCAGGACATCGTTTGATTCACTGACGACACCGGTGCGTTCGTCGCGATGATTGCGGCGCACCCTGAACTCACCGGGGTAGATAACGATATCGCTCCAGCCGCGCAACGCACCGGCCCCCTGGCGCAATACCGGCAGGCAGGCCTGGATGGCGATCAGCAGGCGCCATTGGTCATCCAGCGGCGCATCGGCGATGGCGTGGAAACGTTTGCGGTCGAGGAACCGTGCGACGAGGTCGCGCAAGGCAGCGATATCAGGTGCGGCCAGTCGGCGGGCGAGCGGTGCGCGTTCGAACGCGGTGCGCCAGGCGAGATCGTCGATGGGCGGAGGTCGGCGCCGTTGCGCCAACTGACGCCACCAGCCACGCAACACGAGACTTACTGGATGGAGCCCGGCAGCAGCGATTGCCAGCCGATGCCGGTCGCGGACTTGTCCTGGCTCGGGGCGACGTTACCGTGATTGAGCTCGTAATTGTCGGTGGGCGTCGACGGGGCTGTCGCGTCGCTGTCCTTGGCGGGCGCGCTGGTGTGGTTGGCACTGCTGTCACCGCTATCGCGGCCGCCACCATGCGAGGCGTCGGAGCCTTCGTACCCCGACGTACGCGAACCCGCGCTGCCGCCGGCGATGAACGTGTGGACGACCGCCGTCACGTCGGCCGCCATGACGGAACCGGAAGTTCCGACAGCGAGTACACATCCGATCATGAAAGGTCTGGCGTTCATTGGTATTACCCCTGAAGCCCCCTGAGGGACACTGGATGCTCGCAGAAACCTTCGGGCAGTACCAGTGCCACGCCCAGGCGCCGCTGGAGTGGCTAAAATACGCGGATGCCTATGATTTCCTGTCCCATCGCGCCGTCCCCCGGCGGGTCGTCGTGACGCTCGCCCGCGAGCTTTTAGGCGCCCTGGCGGCCGGCCGGCCCGTTTCGGGTGCCGAACTGGCGCGCCATGCCGGGGTGACCCGCGCGGCGATCTGGAAGCAGATCGAGACCCTGCGCCAGCGCGGTTTGCCGGTAGAGGCGAGGATTGGCGGCGGCTACCACCTGCCGTGGCCGGTCCAGTTGCTCGACGGACCGGCGATTCGTGCCCACCTTCCGGCGGCCATCGAAAAGCGCACCGGCTCGATCGAAGTGCACTGGGAGCTGGACTCGACCTCCAGTGAGATCCAGCGTCGACTGCCCACGGGGATGCCCGACCTGAGTTTCGTTCTGGCCGAGACCCAGACCGCCGGTCGAGGTCGCCGCGGACGCAGCTGGCTGTCGCCGCCTGGCCTGAATCTCTATGTGTCCTTCCTCAAGCGCTTCGACCAGGGCTTCGCCGCGATGGCCGGCCTGTCGCTGGCGGTCGGCGTGATGGCGATGCGCGCACTGGACGACCTCGGCGTGCAGACCGCGGGCTTGAAATGGCCAAACGACATCCTGGCCGGCGATGCCAAGTTGGCCGGCATCCTGGTCGAGCTCAGTGGCGAATACCAGGGGCCATGCGCGGCCGTGATCGGCCTCGGTCTGAACCTGCGGCTGCCCGATGCGGTACGCGAGCAGGCATCGCAGGCGGTCACCGACCTGGCGGCGCTGGCCGGTGGCGAAGCGCCGGACCGCAACGCGGTGGCCGCGGCCATGCTCGCGCGGCTGGTCGAGGGTTTGCTCGATTTCGAGCGCGAAGGCTTCGCCGCCTTCGCCGACGACTATGCGCGTTTCGATCTGTTGCGCGGCGTGCCCCTGCGCGTGGTCGGACCGCGCGAGGAATTCACCGGTATCGGCGAGGGTGTCGATGCGCGCGGTGCGCTGCGTGTGCGCACCGCCGACGGGGTCATCGATATCGACAGCGCCGAGGTATCGGTGCGCAAGACGGACGCCACGTCATGAGCATGCTGCTGCTGGACCTTGGCAACACGCGGCTGAAATTCGCCGTCCTCGATGCCGGCGAATTCATCCATCGCGGCGCGCTAGGTTGGGACCTCGACCTGCCCGACACACTCGCCGGCGAATTGCGCGCGCTGCCGGACGTGGCTCGTGTCGTCGGCGCCTCGGTGGTCGATGGGGCGCGCGAGGCAACTGTCGCCGATGCCGTGCGCGAACGCTTCGCGCACCACACGTCATGGCTGCGCACGCCGGCCGCGGCGTGCGGCGTGCGCAATGCCTACGCCGAGCCGCAACGACTCGGCGTCGATCGTTTCCTCGGCATGGTCGATGCGTATGCCGCAGGTCGCGCACCGTGCGTACTCGCCAGCATCGGCACCGCGCTGACCCTGGATGCCCTGGCCGCCGACGGTCGCCATCTTGGCGGCCTCATCGCGCCAGGTCCGTTGCTGATGCAGCAGTCCGTACTTGGCGCCACCGCGCAGGTGCGACCCACGGGCGTCGGTCAGGTCCTGGACTTGGCCGACAACACCGCCGACGCGCTGGCCTCCGGCTGCTGGCATGCGGCGGCGGCACTGATCGAACGTTTCCTCGCACGTAACGCCGGCCTGCTCGGCGGCGCGCCCGTGCTGACGCTGGGCGGCGGCGACGGACCCGTGCTGGCGCCCTTGCTCGGCGTGGAAGCGGTGCTGGTACCCGACGCGGTGCTGCGGGGTCTTGCGGTCTGGGCGAGCCAGCATCCGGCGTAAAAGATGGGCCGGCGTGCCCTACAATCGCCGCCTGTCGCCCGCTCGCCGGGTCATTGCACGGAAGAGCCCGCTCCATGCTGCTTCGCCTGTTGTTCGTGCTCCTGATCGCCCTGAATATCGCCGTCGCCGCGTGGTTGCTGCTGGGCGACGATGGCGCGCATGTCAGCGAGACGACGGACAAGGGCGTGCCGCGGCTGCAGTTGCTTGCCGAAGTCCAGCAGAAGCCGGCGGCCGCGGCGACCGTTGAAGCGGCGAAGAACTCCTCCGTGGCCACGCCCGCAGCGCCGACCACCGTCAGGCCCGCCCCGGCCGAGTCCATTGCGCCAGCGGTCGTCGCCGCGCCGACACCGGCGGTGCCGAGCACGCGCCGCACCTATCGTTGTTATGCCTTGGGTCCGTTTGCCACCCAGGCCGATCTACGTAGTGCGCGCAGCCTGCTGGCACCGAAAGTCGCCCGGTTGCGCGCACGCTCGGAGCAGACCAGCCAGTCACGCGGATGGCGCGTCTACCTGCCGGCACTCTCTACCCGCGACGCGGCGCTCGCCGAGGCAAAACGGCTGAGTGCGAAAGGGGTCGAGGACTACTTCGTGGTGACCGCTGGCGACCAGCAGAACACCGTCGCCCTCGGCCTGTTCCATGACCCGGCCAATGCGCGCAAGCGTCGCGACGAGGTAGCGGCACAGGGTTTTCCGGCGAAGATGAGCGAGCGCACGGAAAACGCCGAGGTCTACTGGCTGGACCTGGTCGTCGATGATGCCGCCGGCAACAGCTGGCGCGACAAGGTCAGTACCCCCGGCATGACGACAAAACCCACCGGCTGTTTCTGACACGCGGCCCTGCTGCTAGAATCCCCAATCCATGCCGGCATAGCTCAGTTGGTAGAGCAACCGCCTTGTAAGCGGTAGGTCCCCAGTTCGAATCCGGGTGTCGGCACCAGCAATCAACACGGCGAGCTCAGCGTTATCGGTTCGAATGCCCCCACCGGCTTGCGTCGCGCTCCGGACAGTCACGGCTACTCAGGCCTGTTTGGTTGATCAGCTTCGTGGCGACGAGGTGGCGTTGTGTACAGTTATCGTGCGTTCTGCTTTTCATGAGATTCCGGTCCTGGACTGGTCACAGGACCGGAATGCTGGCCGCCTATTGA
>DASYLE010000076.1:0-37254 GCA_036009745.1 Luteibacter sp.
CTACAGCGTCGAGATATACGCGGCGACCGCCTGGATATCCGCGTCGCTGAGGTTCTGCGCGACCCCATGCATCACGCGCGCATTGCTGTTGCCGGCGCGCGCGCCTGACTTGAAGTCGGTCAGTTGCTTGGTGACATACAGCGCGGGTTGCCCACCGAGCGCGGGATAGGTCACCCACGAGGGTTGCGGCGAGGCCGTCCATATCGGCCGCGGTCCTCGCCCATCGGCACCATGGCAGGCCTGGCATGGCGGCGCGCCGACGGCCGGATCGCCGCTGTGGAAAATCAGAGCGCCACGCGGATTGGCGTCGGCGGGCGTGGCCGCCTTGGGGCCGAGCGAGGCGTAATGCGCGGCGAGGTTCTTCATGTCCTCGTCGCTCAGCGTGGCGGCCTGACCGGTCATCACCGGGTCGTTGCGCTCGCCTTCTTTGAACTCTTTCAACTGCAGATACAGATACGTCGCCGATTGCCCGGCGAGGTTCGGGAAGTTCGGCGCGATGCCGATGCCGTTCGGCCCATGGCAGGCACCGCAGACCGCGGCCCTGGCGATGCCGGCCTGGGCGTCGCCGTGGATGGCCTCGACCTTTCGCAAGTCGACGACCCGGACAGGCTTCGGCGCATCCTGACCCATGGCGATCGCGGCGACGGCGAGCCATGGCAGGGCGAGGAGCGGGCGCGAAGCGTTCATGGACATCTCCTCACAACTTCACGTTCAACATGGCGCCCACCACGCTGACGCTGTAATGCGTCTGCGGACCTTCGTCGGTATAGATGCGATGGTCGTAGATCAGCGTGTCGTCGAACCCGAGGTAATGCCAGTCGAGGAAGCTGCCGCTCTCGTAGCGACCGAACAGGCGCAACCCGACGTTGCGCGCCAGCGGGAAGCTCAGGCTCGCGTCGAACGTGCTGGTGCGGTAATGGTTGTTCGGGAAGGCCTGGTCGCCCTGCGGGACATTCGGGTAGGTCAGCGCGCCGGGCGAGTTGAAGGTGTAGTTGAGCTTCGACAGCGATTGCGAATAGTTCCAGCCGAGATCCAGGCGGACCTTGCCGAAATCCTGCGAGAAGGTCACGCCGGCGTTGTAATTGCGCTCGCTGTCCAGGTCCTGCCAGTATTTCGCCAGCGGGTACAGTGCGCCGCCGAAGCTGGGATCCACGTCCGCCGGGGTACCGATCAGGGTCTCCTGGTCCGCCACGTTGGCCATCTTCAACCGGGTCGACTCGGCGCCGATATAGATGCTGGCCGTGGTGGTCGCGGCGGGCTGCCAGTCCCAGGTCCCGGTAAACCCCGTCGTGCTGGTGTTCTGTCGGCCGATCTGGGTGCCGTACTGGTCGCGGCTGCCATAGAACGTGCCGGACACGGTCGAGGCCGTGCCCAGTGGATAGATCAGGATCAGCCGTCCCTTGGTTTCCTTGCGGTCGCTCATGTCGTATTTGCGCATCGCATCGACGGTGAAAGCCGTCGGCGCGACACCGTTGGCGGGCACATAACCAGGCAACGATTGCGAATAGAACGCCGCATAGGGATCGTAGTTGTAGCGTCCGCCGTCGCGATCGCCGTATTCGAAGCTCGCACGCAAGGTGACATCGCCGAGCGACTTGCTGACCCAGCTCAGCTTCAGCCGCTGTTCGTCGAGTCGGTCCCGCTCGCGGTGCTTGGGCTGGTCGTGGTCGAAGGTATAGACGGCGCTCAGCGTATTCTTCTGGCCGATATTCCAGTCGCCGCCGAGTTCGAACAAGGTGTCGTCATAGCCGAAGGGCACGTTGGCGATCTGCACGTTCGAGGTGCTGTAGTAGCCGCGATCGAAGATGCCGACCTCGCCCGGCACCACCGTGCCCTGCGAGCCGTTCTCGGAAATGTAGCCGTATTGCCCGGTCAGCGGATTGAATGCCAGGTACCGGGTCTTGTTGTCTTCCTTGTAATAGCGCACCTCGGTATGCCAACCGAAACTGGTAGTCGGGTGGAAGCTCAGCTTGGCATCGAGCAACTGGGTATCGATGCGCGCATTGGCATCCTGTTGCGACAGCGATGCACTGGTATTCCAGTTGGCGCAGGGAATGATCTGCTGCAAGGGCCCTGCCGCGAAGCCGAGGTTGCCGGTGCAGTTGACCGGCGGCAGCAGGCGGTCGTTCTGGCGCATCGTGCCGTAGGCAGCCGCCAGCGACAGCTGGCCCCGCCATTTCAGTTCGCGCGAAAGCTCCAGCCGGAGGTTGTGATAGTCGTTGTCCGGCTCCAGTGAATACTCACCGTTAGTGACCAGGCCCGCGGCGGGAACGCCGATCACCGGGCTGATCAGGAAGGGGTTCTGGTAGTCGAGCCGGTCCTTGTGGTCGCGGAAGAACGAGCCCGTATAGACCGCGTTGAACCGCCAGACCTTGCCGACCTTGCGCAGGCCGAGATTGACATCGGTGGTGGAGAAGTCGATCGGCCGGACGGTTTCCAGCACGCCGCCGTTGCCGCCGAAAGGCGAACCGGTACTCGGGAAGGCGAAGTTGAAGAACATCGGCCCGCCCCATAGGCGCGTACCGTCGCGTTTTTCGTTGGTGATCGAGGCGTAGCCGATCCAGTCGCGGTACAGCGCGCCTTCGAGACTGAGGCCCGAGCGCGTGCGCTGGGGTCCGAGGTCGCGACGGCGCGCATCGCGCGAGGCCTGCTGCACCGCCGCTACCGTGCTGTCACCGGGCGTCAATGACGCCGGCAGGGTCAGGTTGGTGCTGCCCACGCCATTCCACAGCGGGTAGGCCGTGGTCGAAATGACGTGCGGGATATCGCGATAGAACGCCTCGACGCGGTAGCTGCCATATTTGCCGGCACGCAACCGGTAATACTGGTCGTCGCTGCTGAGATGACTCGCACGGAACTCGACGTACTGGCCGGTCTTGCGATTGTCGAATTCCAGTGCCAGCAGGCCAAGTGCGGCACCGGTCTTCCAGCCGGCGTACTGGCGGAAGAACTCGGCGTTCTTGTCGCCACCGACATGGATATAACCGAACTCGACCAGCCCTTCATAGGTCCAGTCCGAGCCCTGCCCCAGCGGTTTCACGTCGTCCACCTTGGGTGGATAGGGATACAGCGCACCCGATGGCGTGCGCAGCATGCCGGCGTGCAGGTAGGACATGCCATCCGGATCGGCCGGCGAACGCATCGGCGTCCAGCCACGCGGATCGAGCACGTTGCCGTACTGCATGTCGCCCACGCGCATGGTGCCGCTGGTATCGCTGGCCGATGCGGTCGACGCGCACGCTGCCATCGCCATGCCGAGCAAGGCGGCGAAGGACTTGGGATGATCGATGCGCATCTTCACTCCTCCCCGGCTATTTGTGGAAGCGTGAGCCCGATGGATTGTTCGAGCCGTGGATATTCGTGTGGCAGGTCAGGCAGGCACGCCCCATCAGACGCTCGTCCGGATGCAGGCCGTTGCCGAGGTTGGACGGCACCTGCAGGTCGTTCGGGTGGCGGGTCATGGTGTGGCACTGCTGGCAGAGCATCGGCAGCGGCGCCACCAGCAAGGTCTGCTGGTTCGAGCCGTGCGGGTCGTGGCAATTCAGGCAGCTCTCGCGCACCGGCGCGTGCTCATAAAGGAACGGACCGCGCTTCTCGGCGTGGCAGGTGTAACAGGTCTCGTTGACCGTATCGGTCTTCAGCAAGGGCTTGGTCAGGGTGCCGTGCGGGTTGTGGCAATCGGTGCAAGCCATCTGCCCTTCCGGCAGCGGCATATGCGAGCGGCGGTTGAACTTGGCGCGGATGTCCTGGTGACAGGTCGCACAGACTTCGTTGATCGACGGCTTGGCCAGTACGCCCTCGGGCGACAGCCGCGCCATCGGGTTGTGGCAGTCGGTGCAGCTCAGCTGGCGCATCTCATGGACCGAGCCGGTCCAGTGCTGGCGCGCGCCGCCGGCATGGCAGCCGAGGCAGACGCCGGCCTGCACCTCGGGACCGGTCTTCGCATCGTGGGTGAAGGCGATGATCGAGCCGGGTGTGGTGGGATTCTTCGCGTGTTCGGAACCCGGCCCATGGCAGGTCTCGCAGGCCGCCTGCGGGCCGCTATTGGCCGCGCCGGCACGGAACGAGGCAACGTGCAGCGTATGCGAGGCCTGGATGTTCTCCTGCGCATGGCAGGCGATACAGGTCTTCGCGCCGATCGGATCGGCGTCCGGCATCAGCGGATTGACCGGGATCGTCGCGGCATCGAAGGGCGTGGCGGTACTGGTGTCGGCATCGCCGATCGGCGGGTGCGCCTGCATGCCGGCGTGTGGATTGGGGCGATTCGCGCCCATGTCGGTGGGCGGCAGCATCCTGGAGATATCGCTCTGGGTCAGCGCCGTCGATGACGGGCTCGCAGCTTCTTGTGCCCAGGCTCCGCCCGGCCACGCCACGAGCATGGATATCGCAAGAACCAGCGCCGCGAACCCGAGCGGTGATGCACGCATGGCTGACAACCCCGATGGCTTTGCGTGATGTCGCGGCAGGACGGAACGGCCACCCCTGACCGGTTTCGCCCCACCCCGGAGCGATATCCGCTGCAACGGCTGGGAGTATCGACCCCGCCGGGCGGATCGGTAAGACGGTCGGTATCGGATTGATTGTCCAAGATCCTCGAACAATCCAGTCCTCACCAAAGCCGTAGGAACCTGCGGCCGGCGGGTGTAGCCTTCCCTTTCAACGGGTCGGGGAGGCCCGCGGAGGTCGGGTGCAGGATCTCAACGACATCTTCTATTTCGCCCAGGTCGTCGAGCACGGCGGCTTCACGGCGGCCAGCCAGGTCCTCGGCGTGGCCAAGTCGCTGCTGAGTTTCCGCGTCGCCCGGTTGGAGAAAACCCTCGGCGTACGCCTGATCCAGCGGACCACGCGACGCGCCAGCGTCACCGAACTCGGCCGCACGTATTACGAACAATGCCGGCTGATGCTGGACGCCGCGGCGCAGGCCCAGGAAGTGATCGAGGTGGCCCAGGGCGCGCCCCGGGGCTGCATCCATGTGGCCAGCCCCGTGCTGTTCGCCCAGTTGCTGCTGGGGCCGGTCCTGATCGAGTTCCTGCAGCGCTACCCCGACGTCCAGGTCAACCTGGACATCTGCCGCCACCAGATCGACGTGGTCGGCGGCGGCTACGACATCGCCTTCCGGGTGCGCCCGGTGGTCAAGGACTCCAGCCTGGTCGTGCGCTCCTTCGGCCTGGACCCGCAAATCCTGGTTGCCAGCCCGGCGCTGGCTCGACGCCACGGCATGCCGTCATGCCCGACCGGACTGGCCAGGGTCGCCAGCGTCGGCGTGATTGCCGCGGACAACCGGCACGTCTGGACACTCACCGACGCGGAAGGCAATGCGCGCCATGTCGAACACCACCCGAAACTGGCCACGGACGACCTGCAGGTGTTGTACCAGGCGGTGCTCTCGGGTGTCGGCATGGCGCAGCTGCCGGCCTTCGTCTGCCGCGAAGCGATCCGCGACGGCCTCCTGGTCCAGCTGCTGCCGTCATGGACCTTGCCACCGGGCAATGTCCATGCGGTCTATCCCTCGCGCCATGGCCAGATACCGGCGGTGCGCTGCTTTATCGACTATGTCGCGCAGACGCTGCCGCACGCGCTCGAGCGCGTGCAGCAGGGACTGACACCAGTAGCGATAGGCCCGGCGTTGCGAGCTGTCGCGCGTTAGCGCGAGGAGATGTATTTCTCGCGGCGGATGTGCTGCACCGGCAGGCCGGATTCCTTCAGCGAGGCGAACGCCGCATCGACCATGTTCGGGTTGCCGCACAGGTAGGCGATGTCCTCGTTCGCCTTCGGTTCCAGTTCGGCCAGCACGTCCTGCACATAGCCAAGGCGGTCGTGCGGACGCGGATTCGGCCGTGCGCCACGGCTGAGGCAGGCATGGAAGACGAAGCCCTCGTGCTCACGGGCGAAGGCCTCGAATTCCTCGCCGTACAGCAGCTCGCCTTCGTTGCGCGCGCCGTATAGCAGCACGAAGCGGCAACCGCGCGTACGGATCAGCCCCGCGATCTGCGGCAACATGGCACGGTACGGCGTGACGCCGGTGCCGGTGGCAATCAGGATGTAGCGCTGATTGGTGTCGCCGTCCATCAGGCAGAAACGCCCGTACGGGCCGCTGGCATCGATGGTGCCGCCCTTTTCGAGCTCGCCAAGGAGCTTGGTCGCCGCACCACCGTCAACGTAGCTGACCGCGATTTCGACCTTCTCGACCGGCGAACTGCCGTCGCCGACCGTGCCCACCGAATAGCTGCGCTTGGTCGCCTTGCCGTCGTCGTAGTGAAAGTGGACCTGCAGGAACTGGCCAGGAACGAAGGCCAGCGGCTGCCCGTCGGCACGCTCGAAAGCCAGGTGACGGACGCTTGGAGCGAGCATGAAGCTGTCCGCCAGACGGAGCTGGAACTGTTCGGCCATGGAAACTCTCTAGTCGGATTACCGCACTGGGGCGTGCGGCAAAGACCGCTATAATAAGAGTCTTGTCTCCCCGGCGCAGCCCATGACCTCCCCAGCACTACACGTCCAGGATCTTCGCAAGACCTACGGGAACGGCGTAGAGGCGCTCAAAGGCGTCTCCCTGACCGTCCAGCCGGGTGATTTCTTCGCCCTGCTCGGCCCCAACGGCGCCGGCAAATCGACCCTGATCGGCATCCTTTCCTCGCTGGTGAACGCCTCCAGCGGAGACGCCGAGGTCTTCGGCGTCTCGATTCACAAGAATCGCAGCGCGGCGATGCAGCTGATCGGCCTGGTCCCCCAGGAGATCAACTTCAACCAGTTCGAGAAGCCCTTCGACATCTGCGTGAACCAGGCCGGTTTCTACGGCATCGGCCGGGTCGAGGCCTCCCGGCGCGCCGAGAAGTACCTGAAAGAGCTGCGCCTGTGGGACAAGGCGCACCACCAGGCACGCATGCTTTCCGGCGGCATGAAGCGTCGCCTGATGATCGCCCGGGCGATGATGAACGAGCCGAAGCTGCTGATCCTCGACGAGCCGACCGCCGGCGTCGATATCGAGATCCGCCGCTCGATGTGGCAGTTCGTCAGCGGCATCAACGCGGCAGGCACCACGGTGATCCTGACCACGCATTACCTGGAGGAAGCCGAGCAACTGTGCCGCAACATCGCGATCATCGACCACGGCCAGATCATCCAGAACACGACCATGAAGAGCCTGCTGGCGACCCTGGACGTGGAGACCTTCGTGCTCGATGTCGCCTCCCTGCCGGCCGAGTTGCCGGCCGTCCCCGGCGTGACCCTGCGCCGCGTCGACGAGCACATGATCGAGGCGGAAATGTCCCGCTCGCATGACCTGAACTCGCTCTTCGCCACCCTTTCCACCAACGGCATCACGGCGACCTCCATGCGCAACAAATCCAACCGGCTGGAGGAACTCTTCGTCCGCCTCGTCGAACATGGCCGGCAGACCCCGGAGGTGGCCGCATGAGCGCCTCGCTGAACATGGTCGCCCTGGGCACCATCGTGCGCCGCGAAGTCGCGCGCATCATGCGCATCTGGACCCAGACCCTGATCCCGCCGGCGATCACGATGACGCTGTACTTCGTCATCTTCGGCAAGCTGGTCGGCGCACGCATCGGCCAGATGCACGGTTTCACCTATATGCAGTACATCGTGCCCGGCCTGGTGATGATGAGCATCATCACCAACAGCTACGGCAATATCTCCAGCTCGTTCTTCGGCGCCAAGTTCGGCCGCTTCGTCGAGGAGATGCTGGTTTCGCCGATGCCGAACTGGGTGATCCTGCTCGGCTATATCACCGGCGCGGTCACCCGTGGCCTGGTGGTCGGCGTCCTGGTCCTGTGCATCGCGCTGTTCTTCACCGACCTGCACATCGCCCACCCTTTCATCACCTTCTTCTCGGTGCTGCTTGGCGCCACCGTGTTTTCGCTGGCGGGCTTCGTCAACGCGGTATTCGCCAAGAAATTCGACGATATCGCCCTGGTCCCGACCTTCGTGCTGACCCCGCTGACCTATCTGGGCGGCGTGTTCTACTCGATCGACCTGCTCGGCGAGCCGTGGCGCACCATATCCCTGGTCAACCCGATCCTGTACATGGTCAACGCCTTCCGCTTCGGCGTGCTCGGCGTCAGCGACGTGCAAGTCGGCGTCGCCTTCGCGGTGATGATCGCCTTCGTGATCGGCCTGTCCGCCCTGGCGTTGACCCTGCTCAAGCGCGGCGTCGGCCTGCGTTCTTAAGTGCGCGTCAACAAATACATCAGCGAAGCAGGCCTCTGCTCGCGTCGCGAGGCGGATGAGCTGCTGATCGCCGGCCGCGTCACGATCAACGACGAAGTCGTCGGAACCGGCGCCAAGGCGCTGGACGGCGACGTCGTCAAGGTCGACGGCGAGGTCGTGGTCGCGCGCACCGTCGCGCCGGCGTCGGCGAAGAGCAAGGCGGTCTATATCGCGCTGTACAAGCCGGTCGGCGTCACCTGCACCACCGACAAGGACGTCGACGGCAATATCGTCGATTTCGTCGACCACGCGCAGCGGATCTTTCCCATCGGCCGGCTGGACAAGGACTCCGAAGGGCTGATCCTGATGACCAGCAATGGCGACATCGTCAACGAGATCCTGCGTTCGGAAAACAACCACGAGAAGGAATACCTGGTCGGCGTGAACAAGCCGGTCACGGACGCCTTCCTCGCCGGCATGGCCAAGGGCGTGCGCATCCGCGGCCAGCTCACCAAGCCCTGCCGCACCCGCAAGATCGCCAAGTTCGGCTTCTCGATCGTATTGACCCAGGGCCTCAACCGGCAGATCCGCCTGATGGCCGCCGAATTCGGCTACCGCGTCACCCAGCTCCGCCGCGTCCGCGTGGTCAACGTGAAGCTGGGCTACCTGAAACCAGGCCAATGGCGCAACCTGACCGACGCCGAATTGCAGGGGCTGCTGCCCAACCGCACCCAGTGGTAAGCGCCACAGGGGAGCCTGAGCTATTCCACGCAGGCGTCACCGCTGCTGTAAGCGCGCAGATCGTCGTTGGGCTGGCGAAGGCAGACTGGACGTCTTTCGAGCCAGCCCGGCGGCGAGCTGCGCGCTTACAGCAACGGCCCCAACGTCTTGTTTTTAAATGATGGGGTGATGCCCAGAAGGCCCGCCACCGGTACCGCCCGGCTTGGCAAGGGAACCACCCTTGCCGGCACCGGGCAGCACCGGTGGCGAGCCTTCTGGACATCATGCCGCCTACGTGGAATAGCTCAGAGGCTCCCCAGATGCGATCATGGGCGCATGAACGCCTTCAAGACACTCGCTCTGAAACCCGCCCTGCTGCAGGCCGTCGAGACCCTCGGCTACACCGAAATGACGCCGGTGCAGGCGCTTGCTTTGCCGCCGATCATCGAGGGCCGCGATGTGATCGCGCAGGCGCGGACCGGTAGCGGCAAGACCGCGGCCTTTGGCCTGGGGCTGCTGCAGCATCTGGACGTGGACACGATCCGCATGCAGGCGCTGGTGCTCTGCCCGACCCGCGAGTTGGCCGACCAGGTCAGCAAGTCGATTCGCAAGATGGCCGCGTCGATGCCGAACGTGAAGCTGCTGACCCTGTGCGGTGGCATGCCGCTCGGACCGCAGCTGGCCTCGCTCAGCCATGACCCACATATCGTGGTGGGCACGCCCGGACGCATCCAGGAGCACCTGAAGAAGAACAGCCTGCATGGCGGTGGGGTGAAGGTGCTGGTACTGGACGAGGCCGACCGCATGCTCGACATGGGCTTCGAGGAAGCGATCGACGACATCATCGGACGCATCTCCAAGCATCATCAGACCTTGCTGTTCTCGGCGACCTATCCGGATGAGATTCGCAAGGTCAGCAAGCGCGTGCAGCGCGATCCGGTCGAAGTGACCATCGAGACGACGCATGACGAAGGCACCATCGAGCAGCGCGTCTGTGAAGTGGAGCCGGCGCAGAAGATCGATGCATTGACCCAGATCCTGCAGGCGCAGCATGCGCCGTCAGCACTGGTGTTCTGCAATATGCGCAAGGACACCGAGACCCTCGCTGCCGAGCTGGACCGCCGCGGATTCTCCGCGCTGGCCCTGCATGGCGACCTCGAGCAGCGCGATCGGGACGAGGTGCTGGTGCGTTTCTCCAACGGTAGCTGCTCGATCCTGGTCGCTACCGATGTCGCCGCTCGCGGTCTCGATATCACCGCCTTGCCACTGGTGGTCAGCTATGACGTCGCCCACGATACGGACGTCCATACGCATCGTATTGGCCGGACCGGCCGTGCCGGCCAGTCCGGCATGGCGATCGTGCTCGCCGGTTCGCGCGAGCTGCCGAAGATCAAGGCGATCGAGGAGCGCCTCGGTGCGACGATCGAGCGCTATCCGGCGAAGCCGGTCAATAGTGCGCGCAAGGTGTTGAACCTCGCGCCGATGAAGACCCTGGTGATCGATGGCGGACGGAAGGACAAGATGCGTCCCGGCGACATCCTGGGCGCGCTGACCGGCGATGCGGGACTCAATGCGAAGGACATCGGTAAAATCGATGTGTTCGCCACGCGGGCCTATGTGGCGATCAAGCGCGACCTGGCCAACAAGGCGCAGGAACAGCTGCGCGCGGGCAAGATCAAGGGAAAGAATTTCCGGGTGCGTTCGCTGGCGTAGGCTCGTCCTCTGTCCGCCCTGCTGGACCTTCTCCCTCCAGGAGAAGGGAAAGCGCTGAGTCAGTCGATGATGCGGGTTTCCCCGGGTGCCAGGCCGGCCAGTTTGTGACCACCCACTTCGATACGTACCAACCGCAAGGTCGGCAAGCCCACCGCCGCCGTCATCCGGCGTACCTGGCGATTGCGTCCTTCGCGCAGGGTCAGGGTCAACCAGCTCGTCGGTATCGCCTTGCGGAAGCGCACCGGTGGATCGCGCGGCCATAGCCAGTCCGGCTCGGCATCGAGAGCGTGCACGGTGGTCGGCAGGGTCATGCCGTCGTTGAGCGGCACGCCTTTGCGCAGGCGGTCGAGAGCCTCATCCGTGGGCAGCCCCTCGACCTGGACCAGATAGGTCTTCGGCTGCTTGTGCTTCGGATCGGTCAACTTATGTGCGAGGCCGCCGTCATCGGTAAGCAGGAGCAGCCCTTCGCTGTCGTAATCCAGCCGGCCGGCTGGATAAACGTCTTTCTGCGCGACGAACCCGGCCAGCGTGCGCCGTCCGTCACGGTCGCTGAACTGGCAGAGGACGTTGAAGGGCTTGTTCAGCGCGATCAACATCCCTTGGATCAGTGCGCCGGGGCAGCCGCCGCCGGCTTCACGAAGCGCAGCGTCATGCGGTCCGATTCGCCGATCGCCTGGTACTTCGCCTTGTCCTGGTCGCCCAGTTCATAGGTTGGCGGCAGGGTCCAGACACCCTTGGGATAATCCTTGGTGTCCTTCGGATTGGCATTGATCTCGCTCTGGCCGTCCAGCTTGAAACCGGCCGAGGTGGCGAGCTTGATCACGTAGTCGGTCGGCAGGTAGCCGGTTTCCTTGGTCGCAGTCAGATCGACGCCCGCGGCGGCGCGGTGGTCGACCACACCGAGCACGGCACCGGGCTTGAGCACATCGAAGAAGGCCTTGAACATCAGTGGTGCGGTATCGGCCATCACCCAGTTGTGCACGTTGCGGAAGGTCAGCACCAGATCGGCCGAACCAACGGGACCGAACGACGGCGCCTTCGGGTCGAAGGTCAGAACACGCGCCTTGCCATATTCGGTCGCATCGCCGTCGAATTTCTTCTTCAGCGCGTCAGCGCCCTTGCCTGCCGTGACCGCGGCAATGTACTGGCCGTTGTCCTTGAGCAGGGGCGCAAGAATTTCCGAGTACCAACCACCGCCCGGCGTGATCTCGATCACCGTCTGGTCGGGACGGATACCGAAGAATTGCAGGCTCTCACGCGGATGGCGATAGACGTCGCGCGCACGGTTTTCCGGCGCGCGCCAGGCCCCGGCGAGCATGCGATCGAGCTGGCCTCCGGTCATTTCGCCCGCGCTGGTCGGCGGCACGACCTGCCCGGGCTGGTCGGATTCGACCTGTCCGGATGCCGGCGTGGCGGCGTTGCAGGCGGCGAGGCCGAAGAGGCCGGCGAGAGCGAAGGCGATCTTTTTCATCGGGGTCACGAGGGAGGTTATGCGGTGCGCAAAGGCTATCACGCCATGGCGATACCTCCACGCAACTCCTATGATGCCCCGTCCGGAGGATTCCGGCCCTGACGCAGGACAGGCCCATGATGAAGCCGTTTGTCTCACGCCGTTGTGTCGCCGCCCTGGCGATAATTCCCGCGCTGGCCATGGCCACCGACCCGCCGCCCGGCACCTTGCCGGCGATCGTCGTCACCGCGACGCGTACGGCGCAGTCGCCGTACGACATCCCGGCGACGATCGACGTGGTGGCGGCCAAGCCGGACGGTTCGCTCGACGTCAACGCCTCGGAGCTGCTGAACGGCATTCCCGGCGTGCTGGCGCGCGACCGGCAGAATTACTCGCAGGACGAGCAGGTGTCGATCCGCGGTTTCGGCGCGCGCTCGACCTTCGGCATCCGTGGCATCCGGCTCTATACCGATGGCATCCCGGCAACCATGCCTGACGGCCAGGGTCAGGTGTCGCATTTCAACCTCGATTCCGCCGACCGCGTCGAGGTCCTGCGCGGACCCTTCTCCGCGCTTTACGGCAATGCCTCCGGCGGTGTGATCCAGCTGTTCACCGCCGATGGCACCGATCCGCCGGAATTTCGCGCCGGCCTCGCCGGTGGCAGTGACGGCATGCTTCGAGCGAACGTGAATGCGCGCGGCGTCGATGGCCCGGTCGACTACAACATCGACTTCACCCATTTCCGCACCGACGGCTACCGCGACCACAGCGCGGCGCGGCGCGAGTCGGGCAACGCCAAGATCGGCTGGAAGATCGACGACCGGCAGAAGCTGACCCTGGTACTGAATACCGTCGATGTACCCGGCGCGCAGGACCCGCTGGGCCTGACTTACGCCCAGTACAAGGCCAATCCGCGCCAGGCAACCTCGGTGGCCGATACCTTCAACACCCGCAAGAGCGCATCGCAGACCCAGGGCGGCCTGATCTACGAGAACCATATCGACGATCACAACACCGTGCGCGTGATGGGCTATTACGGCGAGCGCAATGTGCTGCAGTACCTGTCGATTCCGGTGGTGACCCAGGTCTCCCAGCCGGGCAATTCCGGCGGCGTGGTGGATCTGGGCAACCAGTACGGCGGTGGCGATGCGCGCTGGACCTGGCAAGGCCAGCTTGCCGACCGGCCATTCGAACTGGCCGCCGGTATCAACTATGACAACCAGCACCAGCACCGGCAGGGTTACAACAACTTCATCGGCACGACGCTCGGCGTGCGTGGCGATCTGCGCCGCGACGAGATCGACCGCGTCTACGACTTCGACCAGTACGCGCAGGCAACCTGGCGCATTGCCGATGCCTGGACGCTGATGGGCGGCGTGCGCCACAGCGATGTGAAGTTCAGCACCACCGATCGTTACATCGTGCCGGGCAACCCGGACGACAGCGGCCATGTCGACGACAGCGCGACCACGCCGGTTGCCGGCCTGCTGTTCCGCGCCTCCTCGACGGTGCATCTGTATGCGACCTGGGGCAAGGGCTTCGAAACCCCGACCTTCTCCGAACTCGGCTATCGCAGCGACGGCGGTCCCGGCCTCGCCTTCAACCTGCAGCCGGTGCATACGCGCAATATGGAAGCGGGCATCAAGCTCGAACCGAATGAGCGTACCGATGCGGAGATCGCGCTGTTCCGCGCCGACAGCCGCAACGAACTCGCGGTCGCGACCAACCTCGGTGGACGCACGACTTACCAGAACATCGACCGCTCGCGCCGGCAAGGCGTCGAAGGCCAGTTCAATACGCGGTTCGCCGAGCACCTGAGCCTGCAGGTGTCCTATACCTGGCTGCAGGCGACCTTCCGCTCGCCGTACCTGACCTGCGTGTCGACGGGCTGCTCCACGCCCGACACCCTGGTTGCCGCGGGCACGGACATTCCTGGTGTTCCGCGCAGCAATCTCTACGCGGCCTTGCGCTGGGGTGCCGAACGCGGCTGGCAGGCGGGCATCGACGGTACCTACCTGAGTTCGGTGCCGGCCAACGACCTCGCCACCGCACGCGCGCCGCCATACACCGTGGTCGGCCTGTCGGCGGGTTATATCGCCGAGGTCGAGCATTGGCGCGTGCACAGCTTCGCCCGCGTCGACAATGCGCTGGACCGCGAGTACATCGGTTCGGTGATCGTCAACGATGGCAACGGGCGCTATTTCGAACCGGCGCCGGGTCGCACGTTCATGCTTGGGGTCGACCTGCGCTGGAAGCCCTAAGAGCCTTCTGTGTCCAGGGCGGCCTCGTAGCAGGCCGCCTCCTCCAGCAACCACTCACGGAAGGCGATGACGCCCGCGTGGTTTTCCGCGCGTGGCGGGTAGACCAGGTAATAGGCCTCGGCCACGCGTAGCCGCCGGGGACTGAGGACGGTGAGCAGGCCGGCGGCGATCAAGGGTCGCGCCATCACCAGCCGACCCAGCGCCACGCCGATGCCTTCCAGCGCCGCGCGATGCAGCGTCTCGGTATTGTCGAATGTCGCCGCATAGCGCCGCGGCGTCTCGCCGCCGGCGTGCTCGAACCAGTCCTTCCAGCGCCCACCCGGATCGCCGAGGATCGGCCAGTTCGCAAAGCCCTCAGCAGTGACGCCGCCCATACGTTCGATCAGCGCCGGGCTGGCCACCGGCACGATGTACTCGCCGAACAGGCGCTCGACGCGCAGGCTCGGCCAGTTGCCGGTGCCGTAGCGCATGGCCGCGTCCACCGGCTCACGGTCGAAATCGACCAGGGCCGTGGTCGATTGCAGGCTGATCTCGATCTCCGGGTGCCGGGCCACCAACCGGGGCAGGCGCGGCACCATCCAGCTGGAGGCTACCGAAGGGATCAGGCTGAGGGTCAGCGCGTCCTCGCGGCGGCCGCGATAACGCTGCAAGGCGCGCTCGATGCCATCGACATGATGGCCGACCTCGTCGAGCAGGCGCTGGCCCTCGGGCGTCAGCTTGACCCCCCTGGGACCGCGCTCGAAGAGCTGCCGGCCCACGCGGATTTCCAGCTGGCGGATCTGATGGCTGAGCGCGCTCACGGTGACATTGAGCTGCTCGGCCGCATGGGCCAGCTTGCCGGCCTTGGCAGCCAGCACAAAGCCTTGCAGGAGGGTCAACGGCGTCCGCGACATGTTGAATTTTCCTCAAGTCAGACTTGCAAACATATCGCTTTTTGGCGCCCTCGGCATCCTCTAACTTGAGCGCTCGCCCCGCCACCGCGGGGCCTCCTGGGAGGGATGTCATGGCTTCGATCTGGACCGGCCTGCTGTTCATGCATGGCCATATCACCAATCTGGACCTCGTCCGTTCGCTCGATCGCGACAAACCGCGTGATACACAGGCTGCTCGCCCGATGATGGGCAAGGCCAAACCCAAGCCGAAGGCGGGCACTTCGGACACGTGCGATTCCGGGCTACGTCCAGCCTGCTGAGCGTATGAAGATGTCGTCATCGGGTTGAAGACCGGCCGGGGCTCGTTCCTGGGCATGCTATGCCCTGCCGGTTCCATCTTTCCCACGAGGACATCCCGATGATCAAACGCCAACTCGGCCGCTCGCCCCTGCATGTCGCGCCCCTGGCCCTTGGCGGCAACGTCTTTGGCTGGACGGTCGACGAAAAAACGGCCTTCCGGTTATTCGATGCCTTTGTCGACGCGGGTTTCGACCTGATCGACACCGCCGATGCTTACTCGGCGTGGGTACCTGGCAACGAGGGTGGCGAGTCGGAAACCATCATCGGCAAATGGCTAAGCCAGTCGGGCAAACGCAACCGCATCACCCTGGCCACCAAGGTCGGCAAATGGTCGCGTTATCCCGGCCTGTCTCCCGTCAATATCCATGAGGCGGTGGACGATTCGCTGCGCCGCCTGAAGACCGACCATATCGATCTTTACCAGGCACATGAGGACGACCCGAAGACGCCTCTGGAAGAATCCTTGCACGCGTTCGACGATCTGATGAAACAGGGCAAGGTGCGTGTCATCGGTGCGTCCAACTATAGCGCCAACCGCCTCGCTGACGCCCTCAGGACCAGTGCCGAACACAATCTGCCTCGCTACGAAAGCCTGCAACCGCACTACAACCTCGTCGACCGCGCCGATTACGAAGCCGAACTCGAGCCGTTGATCCGCGACGAGCAGATCGGCGTGATCAATTACTACGCACTGGCCAGCGGGTTCCTGACCGGCAAGTATCGCGATGAAGCCGACCTCGGCAAGAGCAAGGCACGCGGCGGCGCGGTCGGGAAATACCTGAACGCCCGCGGCTTTCGCGTACTCGCCGCACTGGACGAAATAGGCAGCGCGCACGGGGCGAATCCTACCCAGGTCGCCCTCGCCTGGCTGATGGCACGCCCCGGCATCACCGCGCCGATCGCCAGTGCCACCAGCATCCGGCAACTGGAAGATCTCCTCGGCGCAGTAAAACTCAACTTGTCGGAGGAAGAAATCACCGTGCTGGATGAAGCGAGCAACGACTAATTGTGTACGGCCGCCACCACGGGACGTTGGCCGGGCGGCTGACATGAGCCATCGCCGCGTCCTGCGATAAAGGTATAGCCGCAATACTGGCGGCCACCTTGAAAGGAAGCACTCATGAAAACCCATGGACGCGCCTTCGGCATTGCCTGGCTGGCATCCCTGCTCCTGACCACTTCTGCTTATGCGCAGGAATTCTATGTCCCGGGATCCCAGCCCTCCCCGCACGGCCCCACCTCACCGGTCGAGCCCCGAACGAGCCCTTATACCGACGAGGAGATCGCCAGCTTCAAGGGCAAGCCGACTTATACCTATCTGCGCTGCCACTATCGAGACGACCTATCGCCCACCGCGACAACGACCGATTACGAGTGGGCAAGACAATCCAATGGTGCCTGGTACAAGGTCAATGGTTATTGGTGGGCCGATGGCATCTTCGAATGGCGGAACATGTTCTACAGTTCGACCAGCCAGCAGGCATTGCGTGACATATGCACCGAAACGCTGGCGCGCAAGGGTATCCGTGCCGAGCTGGCCATGTTCGTGGCCGCGGACAATTTCCTGTCCCTGAACTACACGATCTGGACCAACGGCCCTGCCGCCGGCGGGGCCTCGGCCGAGCGCATCGTCGCTTTCGGGGACAGCCTCTCCGACACCGGCAATATCTACAACGCCACCCAATGGATCGCACCGCATCGCGGTTCCTGGTATCTCGGCCGGCTAAGCAACGGCCCCGTGTGGGTCGAATACCTGTCCGACGCCACAACATTGCCCATGTACAACTGGGCCATCACCACCGCGGGCGCGGACAGCCCGATTCCCTTGCTCTCCCTGGCCGACCAGGTGTCGTCGTGGAAGACGTACATGAAGGAAGCCGAGGGCTACGATCCGGCGCGGACGATTTTCGTCATGCTCATCGGTGGCAACGACATTGTCCTTTACGGAAACAACGCGACGAAGATCGTTTCGGAACAGCGTGCCGCCCTGGAGTCCCTCGTCGCCGCGGGCGCTCGCCGGATCCTCGTCGCCAACCTTCCGGACGTTTCGAAGGCACCTGCCTTCAAGTTCCGGAACGACGGTGCCAAGGTTGAGGCCACTGTGCGCGCCTACAACGCGGAGCTGTCCGCCATGATTGCCCAGTTGAATGCGCGCCCAGGCACGGATATCCGCATCTTCGATACCCATGGGTTCTTCAAGGGGCTTGTCGACTATCCCTGGCAGTGGGGCCTGACCAATGCCAGCGACTCATGCCTTGCCCTCGACACCAACGACTTCACCAACTACCTCAACAACCACGCACGACGCAGCGGCTGCAGTCCAGATACCTACGTCTTCTGGGACAACCTGCATCCGACCACCAGGATCCACCGCCTGATGGCCCAGGCCTTTCGCCAGATAATTCCCACCGACTGGCTGCCTGGCACGTAACCGGCTCGCCGCGGCTACGGAGCCTCCGCGGCGATATGCGTCGCCATGCCGTCGAACAGCGCGTCGAACATGACCCTGCATCGACGGCTGGCGCGCATGTCCTCATGCATGACGACATAGGTTTCCAGTCCGGCACTGACCGCATCGGAGAGCACCGGGACCAGGCGCGGATCCCGACGCGCCAGCGCGACCTGGCACATGCCGATACCAAAGCCCGCGCGCAACGCGCCGAGCTGGGCCAGGTCGCTGTCGGTGCGCAAGGCGAACATCGAGCGGTGCAGTGGTAGACCCCGCTGCTGCATGGCGCGGATATAGGCGGTTTCGCGATCGAAGCCAATCAGGCTATGCGACTTCAGCTCATCGACGCTTTTCGGCATGCCATGGCGCTCGAGGTAATCGTTGCGCGCAAATAAGCGCAGGGCCACGGTACCGACCTTGCGTGCGACCAGGGCACCCTGGGTCGGCACCGCCATGCGCACGGCGATGTCCACATGCCGCTGCAGCAGGTCCTGGTTGCGATTGGATGCGACCAGTTCGACATCAAGCCGCGGATACTCGCGCCGTGCCGCGGCCAGTATGCCTGGCAGGACTTCGGCGCCGACGACATCCGACGCGGAAATACGCACCGTGCCGCTGACATCGTCCCGCGTCGCGGTTGCCGATCGACGCAGCGCATTCGCTGTCGCCCGAAGGGTCTGTGCGTAAGGCACCAGGTTCTGCGCGACATCGGTCGGCGACAGGCCGTTCTGCGAGCGGGTGAACAACGCCACCCCAAGCGCCCCCTCCAGCGCCTCGACATGCCGGCCTATCGTCGGCTGGGTCAGACCCAGCGACCGCGCCGCAGCGGAAAGCGAACCTTCCTCGACCACGGCGAGGAAACTCCGGTAGAGGTCCCAGCTGACATCGGCATCGTCCATACAATTTTGTATATCACACATACATGTGCAGTCAATTCCGTTCCTTAGCCGAGGATGCCAACCTGTATCCACCCCAAAGGAGCGCAGCATGACCGACCACCGCATTGCCCTCGTACTCGGCGCCACCGGCGGTATCGGCGGCGAAATGGCCCGGCGCCTCGCCGCGGGGGGCTGGCGGGTCAAGGCGCTCACCCGCCACACCAACCTTCTGCAGAACGGCGATATCGAATGGATCCGCGGCGACGCCATGGTTGCGGCGGATGTCGCCCGCGCCGCGCAGGGCACATCGCTGATCGTGCATGCGGTCAATCCGCCCGGTTACCGCGACTGGGACACCCTGGTCATGCCGATGCTGGAAAACACCATCGCCGCGGCGCGGCGCGAAAACGCCCGGATCCTGCTACCCGGCACCGTCTACAACTACGGGCCCGACGTGGCCGCCGAGGTGGACGAGGACGCGCCGCAGAACCCGGCGACTCGCAAAGGCGCGATCCGCGCTGCGATGGAAAGGCGCCTGCATGATGTCTCCGAGGACGGCGTACGCAGCCTGATCGTCCGCGCCGGCGATTTCTTCGGCCCGCGCGCGGCCAACAACTGGTTCTCCCAAGGCCTGGTCAGGCCGGACAGGGCCGTCGCGGCGGTGTCCTATCCCGGTGCCCGCGGCATCGGCCACCAATGGGCTTACCTGCCCGACCTGGCCGAGGCAATGACACGGCTGGTGTCGATGGAAGATCGGTTGCGGCCGTTCGAACGGGTGCATATGGCCGGCCATTGGGACCCGGATGGCAGCCGCATGATCGACGCCATCCGTACAGCGACCGGGCGTGCCGATTTGCCCGCCCGTCGTTTTCCCTGGTGGCTGGTCACCCTGGCTTCGCCCTTCGTCGTGACGTTCCGGGAAATGCGCGAAATGCGCTACCTGTGGCACACGCCCCTGCGCCTGACCAATGCCCGCATGCGCGAACTGCTCGGCGAGGAACCACATACGCCCTGGAACGAGGCGGTAAGCACCGCACTCCAGGGCATTGGCGCCCGTTAGCGCTTTTCGCTGTCCAGATGCGCCATCTGCGCCGCAGCGTAACGATCGCCCGCGACGGCATCCCTCGGTACCGCGCGTTCGATCGCGGCCAGTTCATCGGGTGACAGCATCACAGCGAGCGCACCCAGCGCTTCGTCCAGGCGGTCGCGGCGACGAGCACCGACCAGCGGCACGATGTCCTTGCCCTGCGCCGCCACCCAGGCGATCGCGATCTGCGCGACGCTGACACCCTTACCATCGGCGATGCCACGCAAGGCTTCGACCAGGGCGAGGTTCTTGTCGACGTTGCCTTCCTGGAAGCGGGGGCTGAAGGCACGGAAATCGCCCTTCCCGGCTTGCCCTTTCCGCCAGTGTCCGCTGATCAGGCCGCGCGAAAGCACACCGTAGGCTGTTACGCCGATACCGAGTTCGCGACATGCCGGCAGGATGGCCGTTTCGATACCGCGGGAGACCAGCGAATATTCGATCTGCAGGTCGGCGATCGGATGCGTCGCCGCCGCGCGGCGAATCGTGTCCACGCCGACTTCGGACAAGCCGATATATCGGACGTAGCCGGCCTTGACCATGTCGGCGATCGCGCCGATCGTCTCTTCGACCGGCACATGCGGATCCAGCCGCGCCGGCCGGTAGATATCGATGTAGTCCACGCCGAGGCGCTGCAAGGTATACGAAAGAAAGGTCTTTACCGCGGCCGGACGCGCGTCATAGCCGATCCAGGCGCCGGCCGGATCGCGCAGCGCGCCGAACTTCACGCTGATCACCGCCTGCTCGCGCCGATGGCCGCGCAAGGCCTCGCCGAGCAGCATCTCGTTATGGCCCATGCCGTAGAAATCGCCGGTATCGAGCAAGCTAACGCCCGCATCGAGCGCGGCATGGATCGTCGCGATGCTCTCGGCACGATCGGACGGCCCGTACATGCCGGACATGCCCATGCAGCCCAGGCCGACTTCAGACACTTGCGGACCGCTTTTACCTAGTTGACGCTGTTGCATCGGATCACTCCCGGTAACGAAGACGGCCTCTTCCGGACCGGACGAGCATGCTACGACGTCGACCGCGCCCGAGCGCAAGTGCCGGAGAACCACGCTGTGAAATGGCTTTTCTGTTTGGCTGTACTGCTTTGCGCGTCCACCCATGCGCAGACGACCGTGCGTCAGTCGTTCGATCTGGACGTGCCATGGGTACCCACGATCGTCCATACCGACGGCAAGGCGCAGCTGGTCTACGAGCTTCACCTGACCAATTTCTCGCATGACGACCTGACCCTGACGGGAATCGATGTATTCGACACGCCATCCGGCCCACCCATCGGCGAATTTCATGGCGCCGCACTGGAAGCCCTGCTGGGACGCCCGGATCGCGGCAAGGACAGGCTGACGATTCCACCGGGCGGACGAGCGGTGGCGTACCTGTCGCTGTCGACCGCACATGCGGGTTCGGCACTAAGGCACAAGGTCGGGTACGACGTCGGCGGCGAGCATGCTGCCGTGGAAGGCGGCGGATTCACCGTGCGCGATCGCGCACCGCTCCTGCTCGGACCTCCCCTGCGCGGCGGCCCGTGGGTCGCCATCTACAATGCTTCGTGGGAGCGTGGCCATCGACGCGTGCTGTACGCAGTCAATGGCAAAGTGCACATACCTGGCCGCTTCGCCATCGACTGGATCAGGCTGGACGACAAGGGTGCGCACGTACGTGGCGACGAAGCAAAGCCGACGGACTGGTACGGCTACGGCACCGAGGTCATCGCGGTGGCCGACGCCACGGTGGCCGCAACGCGCGACGATGTCGCCGAGCCAGCCACCGTCGTCGCCGGTGCGTCCCGCGTACCGATCGGCGATGCTGCCGGCAACTATGTCGCACTCGACCTCGGCGACGGACGCTACGCGTTCTACGAACATCTCAGGCCTGGCAGCGTCGCCGTGAAAAAAGGGCAACACGTCCGCCGTGGGCAAGTGATCGGCAAACTGGGCTTTACCGGCGAATCGACCGGACCCCACCTGCACTTCCACGTCGCCGACAACAACGCGCCGCTGGATGCCGAAGGCCTGCCCTACGGCATCGACGACTTCACCTCACTCGGTGCATTCCCGTCGATCGAAGCATTCGGTAAGGCGATGCCATGGACACCTTTGCCCACGAACGACGCGGCGAAACGACACGCGGAACTACCCGCACCCATGATGGTGGTGGAATTTCCAGGCAAATAGACAAAGGTCCATCAGAGGCGCGGCGAAAGCCGACTACCGAGGCCACTGGATGCCAGCCTGCGCTGGCATGACGATCAAGAGCGACGGGCAAAGCAAGGCGCGACAACCATGCCCCTCACCGTCACCCCGGCGCAGGCCGGAGTCCAGTGGCGATAACCGACCACTGACGCCACTGGATACCAGCCTGCGCTGGTATGACGATCAAGTGCAGAGCAAGGCGGGGCACGCACTCCCCTCACCGTCACCCCGGCGCAGGCCGGGGTCCAGTGGCGATAACCGACCACTGACGCCACTGGATACCAGCCTGCGCTGGTATGACGATCAAGAGCGAAGGGCAGCCCTCATCCGCCCTGCGGGTACCTTCCCCCACAGGGGAAAGGGAACACCCGCAATGCTGGTTGGTTACAGCGCGGCGAGTGCCGCGTTGAACGTCGGGCTCGGGCGCATGGCTTCACTGACCAGCTTGAGGTTCGGGTGGTAATAACCACCGATCTCCACTGGCTTGCCCTGCACACGAGTCAACTCGTCGACGATCTTCGCCTCGTTCTCGGTCAGCGCCTTGGCCAGCGCGGTGAACTTCGCCTTGAGCTTCGCATCGTCGTCCTGTGCCGCCAAAGCCTGTGCCCAGTACATCGCCAGGTAGAAGTGGCTGCCGCGGTTGTCGAGTTCACCGACCTTGCGCGCCGGCGACTTGTTGTTGTCGAGGAACTTGCCGTTGGCCTGGTCCAGGGTCTTGGCGAGGACCGTGGCATCGGTGCTGTCGTAGCGATTGCCCAGGTGCTCGAGCGAGGCTGCGAGGGCGAGGAATTCGCCGAGCGAATCCCAGCGCAGGTAGTTTTCCTCGACGAACTGCTGGACGTGCTTGGGCGCGGAACCGCCGGCACCTGTTTCGAACAGGCCGCCACCGGCCATCAGCGGCACGATCGAGAGCATCTTGGCGCTGGTACCCAGCTCCATGATCGGGAACAGGTCGGTGAGGTAATCGCGCAGGACGTTACCGGTGACCGAGATCGTGTCCTGGCCCTTGCGGATACGCTCGAGCGAGAAACCGATGGCGTCGACCGGCGACATGATGCGGATGTCCAGGCCCGTCAGGTCATGGTCCTTCAGGTAATGCTCGACCTTGGTGATCATCTGCGCATCGTGCGCGCGCGCCGGGTCCAGCCAGAACACCGCCGGCGTATCGCTCAGGCGCGCACGGCTGACGGCCAGCTTCACCCAGTCCTGGATCGGTGCATCCTTGACCTGGCACATGCGCCAGATATCGCCCGCTTCGACCTCCTGCTCGATCAGCACGGTGTCGCCGTCAAGCACCCGGACCACGCCCTCGGCGGCGATCTGGAAGGTCTTGTCGTGCGAACCGTATTCCTCGGCCTTCTGCGCCATCAGGCCGACATTGGGCACGGTACCCATGGTGGCCGGGTCGAAGGCGCCGTGCGCCTTGCAGTCCTCGATCACCGCCTGGTAAATGCCGGCGTAGCTGCGATCCGGGATCACCGCCTTGGTGTCCTGCAGCTTGCCCGCTGAGTCCCACATCTTGCCCGAGTCGCGGATCATCGCCGGCATGGACGCATCGACGATGATGTCGCTGGGCACATGCAGGTTGGTGATGCCCTTGTCGGAATTGACCATGGCCAGGCCCGGACGCTTCGCGTACTCGGCCTGCAGATCCGCCTCGATCGCTGCCTGCTGGTCGGCCGGCAGCGACTTGATCCGTGAGTACAGGTCGCCGATGCCATTGTTCTGGTCGAAGCCCGTCTGCTTCAGCACGTCGGCATATTTCCCCAGCACATCCTTGTAGAACTCGGTGACGACGACGCCGAAGATGATCGGGTCGGAGACCTTCATCATGGTCGCCTTCAAATGCAGCGAGAACAGCACGCCCTGCTTCTTCGCGTCCGCGATCTGCGCGTCGATGAAGCTTGCCAGCGCCTTGCGGCTCATCACCGCGGCGTCGATGATCTCGCCGGCCTGCAGCGCGGTCTTTTCCTTCAGGACGGTATGGCTACCGTCCTTGCCGAACCATTCTATGCGGGCATTGCCGGGCTTGCCGACCAGCACGGATTTCTCGCTGCCGTAGAAGTCGCCGCCATCCATATGCGCGACGTGGGTCTTCGAGTCCGCGCTCCAGGCGCCCATGCGATGCGGATGCTTGCGCGCATAGTTCTTTACCGAAAGCGGTGCACGCCGATCGGAATTGCCTTCGCGCAACACCGGGTTCACCGCGCTGCCCATGACCCTGCCGTAGCGCGCCCTGGTCTCTTTTTCCTTGTCGTTCTTCGCATCCTCGACATAGTCCGGCAAGGCAAAACCCTGCTGCTGAAGTTCCTTGATCGCGGCTTTCAGCTGCGGGGTCGAGGCGCTGATGTTCGGCAGCTTGATGATGTTCGCTTCCGGCGTGGTCGCCAGCGCGCCAAGCTCGGCCAGGTCGTCGGCGATCTTCTGGTCGTCCCGGAGCACGTCCGGGAACTGCGAGAGGATGCGACCGGCCAGCGAGATGTCGCGGGTTTCCACGGCGATATCCGCCGCACCGGCGAAAGCTTCGATGATCGGCAGGAGCGACTGCGTGGCCAGGAAGGGCGCTTCGTCCGTGAGCGTGTAGATGATCTTCGGCGTATGGGACATTGTCTGCATTGACCTCTTCTGGCGACGGCATGATCAGGGGGGTGGGATGCGCCGCCTGGAGCCCGGCGCGCAAAGAGCTAGTGGCGCCGGATCGGCCGAAATCAACCACCGCGAAGGCGACGGGACATCCACGAAGCTTCCCATTGTCGCGGTTTCGCCCGAGGGGGGAAAGCCAAAAAAAAAGGGCGCGGTTGCCCGAGCCCTTGCCTGAAACGATTGTTCGGGAACCGAAGTGCTTATTTCACATCGAATTCCTTGCTCGACGCGAGCGAACCGTTGAGGCTGATGTCGACTTTGTAATGTCCGGCCGGCAACCCGTCGGGCTTGCTGATATGGAAAGCGGTGAAAGCCGGGCCGGTGGGCGAGATCGAGGTGCTCGAATCGTTGACTGTCTGGCCGTCCTGGTAGGTCCACTTGGCGCCGACCGTGGTGGCGCTTGCGCTGCCGCTAGTGCCGACCGAGGCGTAGATGGTGTCCTTCGGCGCGAACTGGCTCGCCGGGGTCGCCACCTTCTGGCTACCGTCGACGGCATTGCCCAGATCGACGGAGACGACCGTCACGGCGGCTGTCGTGGCCATCGCCGAGGTCGACGAGGGGGCGGCCTGCGGGGACGGTGCCGGTGTGCTCGCCGGTGGAGTGGAAGGCGTGGCCGGGGCCGGCTCTTCCTTCTTGCCACAGGCAGCCAGGGCCAGGCTGCAGGCCAGCGCGAGTACGACGTTACGGGTTTGCTGGAATGTCATGTCCTTGTCTCCTCAGTCGCCTTCCGGGGGAATCGTCAGCGTCTGGCCGATGCGGATCCGGTCCGGGTCGCTGAGCTTGTCGCGATTGGCGTCGTAGATACGCTGCCAGTCGGGCCTGCCGTAAAAGTGTTTGGCGATCTTGCTGAGATTGTCGCCGGCGACGACGGTGTAGTTCTGCGCGGCGGTCGAGGCGACGCCCGACTCCACATTGCCGAAGTCGGCCTTCGGCGCGGCCGGTGCCGTGGATTCCACGCCGGACTGGACACCGGAAAAGTCCGGCTTCTTCGTATCATTGCCCATCGGTCCACCCTCCTTCGGGTTGCGACCCACGAGCATTACACCCGGCATCGTCAATGCCGGGTGAGTTTTCAGGACGAGGCGATGGCGCCCTGGCGTGCGGCCAGCTTGCGCAGGCGGCGCCGTTCCTTGCGGGCGCGATGACGCGCCGCCAGGCAGGAGAAGATCACGTAAAGCGCCGGCGTGCTGAGCAGGGTCAGGCTCTGCGAGATCAGCAGGCCGCCGATCATCGCGATACCGAGGGGGCGACGCAGCTCCGAACCTTCGCCCAGGCCGATCGCCAACGGCAGTGCCGCCAGGATGGCAACCATCGTGGTCATCATGATCGGCCGGAAGCGCACCAGGCAGGCTTCACGAATCGCCTCGAGCGGCGGCTTGTGGTGCTCACGCTCGGCGACCAGGGCGAAGTCGATCATCATGATCGCGTTTTTCTTGACGATGCCTATCAGCAGCACCAGCGCGATCATCGCCACCACCGACAGTTCGGTGTTGGTGATCAACAGGGCCGCGAGCGCGCCGACGCCGGCGGCGGGCAAGGTGGAAAGAATCGTCACCGGGTGGATCAGGCTCTCATAGAGCATGCCGAGCACGAGGTAGACGGTGATGATCGCGGCCAGGATCAGCAGGGGCATGCTGCCCTGGTTCTGCTGGAAGCGACGGAAGTCGCCGCCGGCCTCGAGCCGGATGTCGCCGGGCATGCGCATGTTGTGCACCGTCGCCTGGATGATCTCCGTTGCCTCACCCATGCTGACGCCGGGCGCGAGGTTGAAACTGACATCGAGCGTCGTGTACTGGTCCTCGTGCACGATGGCGGTCGGTGCCAGTCCGGGTTCCTGGTGGGTTACCGCGGTGATCGGCACCATCGCGCCCGAGGTGGACTGCACGTAGATCCGGTTCAGCGATTCAGGCGTGGACGCCAGCGAGGGCAAGGCATTGACGATGACCCGGTACTGGTTGATATCCGAATAGATCGTCGATACCGCGCGCTGGCCGAAAGCGTTGTACAAGGCACCGTCGATCGTGCCGATGCTGACGCCGAGCCGCGCGGCGGCATCGCGATTGATCACGATGTTCTGGCGCAGGCCGGCCTGGTCGATATCGGTGCCGACATCCTTGAGCTTGGCGTTCTTCTTCAGCTCCGTCTGCAGTTTCGGCAGCCATTCTTCCAGCTCGGCCAGGTCGTTACCCTTGAGCGACACGGAGTACTGCGCACCCTGGCTGCTGCCACCGCCACCGCCGGTCGGCAAGTCCTGCAGCGGACGCAGGCGCAGGTTCAGATCCGGATACAGGGCGGCCTTGGCGCTGAGGCGATCGAGCACGTCGAAAGTGGTTTCCCGGCGGCCCTCGGCATGGGTCTTCAATTCGATACTGAACGAACCGCTGGAACCCTGGCGACTGGTACCCAGTCGCGAACCGACCACCTTCACTGCGGGATCGGCCAGCAGCATCTCGGTCAGCCGCTTCTGCCGTATCTGCATCTCGCCGAAGGAAACGGTACTGCTGGCGGTCGCGCGACCGGCGATCAGGCCGGTGTCCTGCGGCGGGAAGAAGCCGGCCTTGACCATGGTGAACAGGAAGATGGTCAGCACGATCAGCGCCAGCGGGGTCAGCGCCATGACCAGCGCGTGACGTAGCGTCCAGTCCAGCGCGGCGCGGTAGACGCCGAGCATGCGCTCGTGGAAGCGCTCCAGTTTCAGGCCGAACTTCGACGGCGGCTTGGCATCGTTGTGCGCGCGCAGGAAGTGGCCGCACAGCGATGGGGTCAGGGTCAGCGAAACCAGGGCCGACACGGCAATCGCCGCGCACAGCGTCACCGTGAATTCCTTGAAGAACATGCCGGTGATGCCGCTGGCGAACAGCAGCGGGATGAATACGGCAATAAGGGAGGCGGTGATCGAGACGATGGTGAAGCCGATTTCCTTCGCACCGAGCAGGGCCGCCTCGAATCGCGGCACGCCCTCGTCCATGTGCCGGATCACGTTCTCGATGACCACGATCGCATCGTCGACAACGAAACCGATCGCGATCACCAGCGCCAGTAAAGTAAGGTTGTTGAGCGTATAGCCAAGGATGTACATGACCATGAACGCGCCGGCCAGCGACAGCGGCACGGCGAGGCCGGCGATCAGGGTCGGCGCCAGCCGGCGCAGGAACAGCGCCATGGTCATGATCACCATCGCCAGGCTGATCAGCAGGGTGACCTGCACCTCGGCCAGCGACGCGCGGATGGTTGGCGTGCCATCGAAGAACGGGGTCAGCTTCACGCCGGCCGGCAGCCAGGTCTGCATCAAGGGCACCTGCGCCTTGATGTTGTCGACGGTGGCAATCACGTTCGCGTCCGACTTCTTGTACACGTACATCAGCACGGATTTCTTGCCGCCCAGCCATGCCGCCTGGAAGGCATCTTGCTGGCCGTCGTAGACCTTGGCCACATCGGACAGGCGGATCGGCACGCCGTTGCGCACCGCGATGATCAGCTTCGCGAAGTCGTCCGCGCTATGCAGCGAATCGGTCGCGGTGATCGCCGTGGTGGTCTTGCCGTCGGTAAGAAAGCCCTGCGGCGAGGTGACATTCGCGGCGGTGAGCGCGTTACGCAACTGGTCCGGCGAAAGGCTCATCGCGTTCAGCGCACGCAGGTTGACGTCGACGCGGATGGCCGGTGTGGCGCTGCCGGCGATGTCGACCGAGGCGACGCCTTCCTGCTGGCGCAGCCGCTGCGCGAGCAGCGAGTCGGCGACGTTGTACAGCGCGGTCGAGGACATGGTGTCCGAGGTCAGCGCCAGCACGATGATCGGATCGTCGTTCGGATTGGCCTTCTGGTAGCTCGGCGCGCTGAGCAGGCCGGACGGCAGGTCCGGCGCCGCCGCGTTGATCGCCGCCTGCACGTCGCGCGCGGCGGCGTCCAGGTTGCGCCCGCTCTGGAAGAACATCAGCACGAAGGTACTGCCTTCGCTGCTGTTCGACCGCATCATGTCGATGCCCGGCACCTGGCCCAGGTGCCGCTCCAGCGGCGCGGCGACGGTGGCCGCCATGGTGCTGGCGTCGGCGCCGGACTGCTGGGCCTGGACGAAGATCGCGGGGAACTGGATGTTCGGCAGCGCGGCTACGCCGAGCAGGAAGTAGCAGATCATGCCGACCACGAAGATGCCGATCGCCAGCAGCGAGGTGCCGATGGGGCGGCGGATGAACGGGCCGGAAATATTCATTGGATTAAGAGCGCGCTCGGCAGGCGTCGGGGATGGACGTCCATCCCTCCAACGCGGATCCCACAAAAAGGTTTCGCCGGGGGCGCGAGCCCCCGGCGATCAATGGTACGACAAATGTCGCGGGATCGTTTCCTGTCGTCACGCGGTACCGCGTGCCCCGGCCTGGTTCAGCACGCGTCGTTCCCTGCGCACGGTCAGCCAGTCGGAGAAGCGTTCCATATAAAGGTAAATCACCGGTGTCGTGTAGAGGGTGACCAGCTGGGAAAGCAGCAGGCCACCGACGATGGATACACCGAGCGGTTTGCGCAGCTCCGAACCGATGCCGTTGCCGAGCGCCAGCGGCAAGGCGCCGAGCAGGGCCGCCGCGGTGGTCATCATGATCGGGCGGAAACGCAGCAGGCAGGCGCGGCGGATCGCATCGTGCGCATTCAGCCCGGTGCGCTTCGCCTCGATCGCGAAGTCGATCATCATGATCGCGTTCTTCTTCACGATACCGATCAGCAGCACGATACCGACGATGCCATCCACCGACAGGCTCATGCCGCAGAGGATCAGGGCCAGCAAGGCGCCGACACCGGCCGGCGGCAGGGTCGAGATGATCGTGATCGGATGGATGTAGCTCTCGTACAGCACGCCGAGCACGATGTAGATCACCACGACCGCGGCGAGCAGCAGGAGCACTTCGTCGCCCAGCGAGGAGGAGAACTCCGCCGCCTTGCCGAGGTACTGGCCACGCACCTGCGGCGGGAAGTTCAGGTCCGCTTCCACCTTGGCGATCGCGCTCACCGCTTCGGACAGCGAATAACCCTGGGCAAGGTTGAACGAGATGGTCACCGCGGGCAGCTGCTGCAGATGGGTGATCACCAACGGCGCGTTGGTCACTTCGGCCGAGGCCAGCGAGGCGATCGGAATGGTGCCACCGCCGCCGATCTGGAAGCCGACGTTGCCCGTATTGCCGATGCCGGCAGGCGTCGCCGAGTTGCTCGAGGCAACCTGGCCGAAGCTGGTCGCATTGCTGCCGGTCAGCGCACCCGACCCGTTGCCGCGCACGGTGAGCTTGTTCAGCAGGTCGGTACTGGTGCGGAATTCCGGCCCCACTTCGAGTACGACGCGGTACTGGTTGAGCTGGGTGAAGATGGTCGAGATCTGGCGCTGGCCGAAGGCGTCGTACAGCGTATCGTCGATCGTCTGCACCGGCACGCCAAGGCGGCTGGCGCTGTCACGGTCGATGGTCAGCTTGAGCGCGGTGCCCTGGTCGGCGAGGTTGTTGTCGACGTCGGCAAGCTGCGGCAACTGGCGCAAGGCCTGGGTCATCTTCGCCGCGTAACCGGCCAGCTCGACCGAGTTCACATCGGAGAGCGAGTACTGGTATTCGGTCGCCGAGACCTGGCTGTCCAGGGTCACGTCCTGCACCGGCTTCAGGTACAAAGCGACGCCGGGGATATGCGCCGCGGCTTCCTGCAGGCGCGGCAGCACCTTGTCGAGGCCGTCGCGGTCGCCACGATCCTTCAGCACCAGGCTGATCTGGCCCTGGTTGAGCGTGGGGTTGATCGAACCCGCGCCGATGAAGGCGGCGACACCGGAGACCGCCTTGTCCTTCGCCAGTGCGTCCGCGACCGCCTTGGTGCGGTCTTCCATCTGCGGGAAGGCGACGTTCTGGTCGGCCTGGACCACGGCGGTGATCAGGCCGGTGTCCTGTTCGGGCAGCAAGCCCTTGGGAATGATGATGTAGAGGACGACGGTCAGCGCCACCGAGAAGGCGGCGACCAGCATGGTCAGCGGACGATGCGCGAGCACCCAGTCCAGGCTGGAGGCGTAGCCGTCGACGATGCGCGTCCAGGCGTTGCGGCGGCCCTGGGAGACCGCGTGCTCATGGGCCTCGTCGCTCTCGGGCAACTGGTCGGCCTTGAGCAGGTAGGCGCACATCATCGGTGTCAGGGTCAGCGAGACCAGCATCGAGATGGTCACCGCGATGGTCAGTACCCAGGCGAATTCGTGGAACAGCCGGCCGGTGACACCGGGCATCAGCAGCAGCGGCAGGAACACCGCGACCAGGGACACGGTCAGCGACAGCACGGTGAAGCCGATTTCCTTGGCGCCGATCTCGGCCGCTTCCTTGCCGTCGTAACCCTGCTCGATATAGCGGACGATGTTCTCGATCATCACGATCGCATCGTCGACGACGAAGCCGGTCGCGACCGCCAGCGCCATCAGCGAGAGGTTGTCCAGCGACATGTTGGCGAAGGCCATCACGCCGAAGGTGCCCATCAGCGACAGCGGCACTGCGACCGACGGGATCACCGTCGCCCACAGGCGGCGCAGGAAGACGAAGATCACCGCGACGACCAGGAACACGGTGAGGATCAGGGTGAACTGCACGTCCTGGACGGACGCGCGGATGGTGATCGTGCGGTCGGCGAAGACCTTCAGGTGCACGTCGGCCGGCAGCACCTTCTCCAGTTCCGGCAAGGTGCCGCGGATCTGCTGCACGGTCTGCACGATGTTCGCGCCGGGCTGGCGGCGGATATCGAGCAGCACGGCCGGCTTGCCGTTGGCCCACGCGGCGAGCTGGTCGTTCTCGACGCCGTCGATCACGTTGGCCACATCGGACAGTCGCACCGGCGCGCCGTTCTTGTAACTGATGATGGTGCCCTTGTACTCCTCGGCGTCGGACAGCTGGTCGTTGGTGCCGATGCTGTAGGACTGGGTCTTGCCGTTGAGCGTGCCCTTGGGCGCGTTGACGTTGGCCTGGGTCAGCGAGCTGCGCACATCCTCCAGGGTCAGGCCGAGGTTGGACAGCTGCGCGGGATTGACCTGGATGCGCACGGCCGGGCGCACATTGCCGGCGATCGAGACCAGGCCGACGCCCTGCACCTGCGAGAGCTTCTGCGCCAGGATCGAATCGGCATAGTTGTTCACATCGCGCAGCGGCAGGCTGTCGGAGGTGAGCATCAGGGTCATGATCGGCGCGTCGGCCGGATTGACGCGGTTATAGACCGGCGGATACGGCAGGTTGTTGGGCAAGGTGCCCTTGGCCTGGTTGATCGCCGCCTGCACGTCCTGCGCGGCGATATCGATATCCCGGTCCATGGCGAACTGCAGGATGATCGTCGACAGGCCGGCCGACGAGTCCGAACTCATCATGGTCAGGCCGGAAATCTGGCCGAAATTGCGTTCCAGCGGCGTGGTGACCAGCGCGGCCATGGTGGTCGCGCTGGCGCCCGGATACTGGGTCGAGATCACCAGGCTGGGTGCATCGATCTCGGGCAGCGCCGATACCGGCAGCTGGCGGTAACCGAGGATACCGAGCAGCAGGACCGCCACCATCAGGAGCGAGGTGGCGATCGGGCGTCGGATGAAGAGTGTCGAAAAACCCACGTGGCAATCCCTGGTCTAGATGTGCGTCGAAGCGGCGATCAGCGACCGCCGCCGCGGCGGCCGCCCTGGGTGCCGGCCTTCTTGGCCTTGGCAAGCTCGTCATCGGTCGGACCGGCCGGCACCTGGCCCGGGGCCAGCGGCTGCACCTTGCTGCCCGGCTTCAGGCGGAACTGGCCTTCGGTGACGACCTTCTCGCCTTCCTTCAGCCCACTGCCGATCATCACGTGGCTGTCGCCGACTTCGCCGGCCACCTGGACCGTGGTCATCTTGACCGTGTTGTCGCCCTGCACCTGGTAGACATAATCGCCGTCCGGGCCGCGCTGCACGGCCTGCGCCGGCACCACCAGGCCGCCGGACACGGTGCGCACCTTGAGCTGGACGTTGACGAACTGTCCCGGCCACAGCTGGGTCTTGTCGTTGGTGAACTTCGAGCGCAGCTTGAAGGTGCCGGTGGTCGAGTCGATCTGGTTGTCGATCACGTCCAGGGTGCCGCCGTCGGCAACGACATGGCTGTCGACGCGGTCCAGCGTGGACACTTCCAGCGGCGGCAAGCCGCCGGTCACGGCCGTCTGGGCGGAACTGCGGACCAGATCGAGGTTCTTCTCCGGCAGGGTGAACATCACATAGATCGGATGCAGCTCGGTCAGGGTGACGATGGTCTGGGTGGTCGCGATGATGTTGCCGGCATCGACCGAGCGGATGCCGGCCAGGCCATCGATCGGCGCGATGACCTTGGTGAAGCCGAGCTGGACCTGCGAGGTGCGGATCGCCGCGGCGTCCGCGGAGACCGTGGCCTGGGCCTGGTTCACCGTGTTCTTGAGGTTGTCCAGGTCCTGCTTGGACACGTACTGCTGGCCGCCCTTGCTGACCAGGTCCTGCGACCGGTCCAGGTTGTTGCGGGCCGTGGCCAGCGCGGCCTGGTCCTGCTGCAGCTTGGCGGTGGCCTGGTCGTACTGCGACTGGATGGTGCGCGGATCGATCTCCGCCAGCACATCACCCTTCTTGACCTCCTGGCCTTCCTGGAAATTCAGCTTCATCAGCTGTCCACCGACCTGCGGCTGGACAGCGACGGTATTGAGCGCCTGCACGGTTCCGAGCGCGGTGAGGTACACCGGCACGTCCTGCTTGGCCACGGGCACCACGGTCACCGGGATCGGTGCCGCATCGTCCTTGCCATCCTTACCCTGGGCGCTGGCGTCGCCACCCTTGGCGCCGGCGGCTCCACGGTGGGACAGCTTCGGCACCACGATCACGGCGGCGATGATCAGTACGACCACGACGACCAGCGCGATTTTCCAAAAACGCGACATGTAACACTCCCCAGGGGAAAAATAACGGCCGGATCACCCGACCCCAAGCCAACGCGCGAGCGCGTGGGGCTTTATAACCCCATGCACAGAATAGAGGTACAGCAACGAGATTGAACAATGCCGGTTGACAGGGGTAGCCCATGACCGCTGGCACGGGTCCCCTGACCGCCGATTATCAATCAACCAGCGTTTGATCTGAAACTTACCCCATGGTTCCGTTATAATCCGCGCCCTGTTGCGTCCATACGACAACGCGGGCGGTCTTCGGGCCGCTCAACGGTGTCGGAAAGGGCCGAAATGTTTGGAAGGGGACGACGATACGTCGTTCCCGGCGGGCTGCGCAGCCCGCGAGGTCCCGTCGCCCCACGGCGGGGCAGGCACGCCGAAAGCCATGGTGGCAACCCGGCACACCCAACTGACTGGAGTAATTGCGTGAGCGGTTCCCCGAGCAAATCCGACCAGAGCTTCCTGCGGCAGTTCTCCATGCTGACCGCCGGCCTCAGCGTACTGGCCGTGGCCCTGATGGTTCTGGCGTATGTCGTCTACAGCAACATCCCCAAGGAGACCAACCCGAACCTGACCAAGCAGGTCGCCTCGCGGATTGGCCCGGTCGGCGGCGTCTACGCCGGCGATACCGGCCGCGCCGCCATGCAGGCTGCCCAGGAGGCCGCCGCCAAGGCCGCCGCTTCGCAGGTCGCTTACGGCGGCACCACCGACGGCAAGACGATCTACGACAACCTGTGCCACAGCTGCCATACCGCCGGCGTCGCCGGCGCGCCGAAGGTCGGCGACAAGGGCGCATGGGCGCCGCGCATCGCCGAAGGCGCCGCAACCCTGGTCAAGCATGCCATCGAAGGCTACAAGGGCCCGGACGGCAACCAGATGCCGGCCAAGGGCGGCAACCCGTCGCTGACCGACGAACAGGTCACCAATACGGTGCACTGGATGATGGACCAGGTGAAGTAAGCCTCGGGCTTACCGATACCAAGCGACGCCGCCTTCGGGCGGCGTCGCTGTTTGGGCTCAAGGCCGGCGATCATCGACGCCCGGCCTCAAAGGACTCGCGAACAGGGTTCCACAAGGTCGCGGCAAGCCTTGTGTGGGGGCGAACCCTGTTCGCGAGTCCTTTGGGGCGGTGCAACTCACGATGAAGCGCTTTCAGGACCTTCTCGCAGCAATCCAATCCGTCGCAAATACCTGCAACTGCGGGAAAAACACCTCGAACCGCACCTTAAGGGCGGCGTCATTAGCCACCAGCAACGGCAAAACCGTCGCGATCGGATTGGCCCGGCTCAACCGCTGCGAGACGCCCTGGAAGGCCCGTTCCACCACGGAAGGTTCCGCATACCCGGCCGGCAAACCCTGCCTGTCCATATAAGAAAGGAAACGACGCAGCGCCTCGGGAAGCAGATCGTCGTGCCGGTGCAGCATCGCCCGCAGTGCATCGGACCATTCGCCAAGGTCCTCGCCTGTCCAACGCAAGAAATCGCGGGCCAGGTAATGGTCGAACCAGATGTCGAGGAAAATCCCGGCATAGCGCCGGTACGGCGGCTCGAACAGTTCGCGACAGGCGCGGACGTCCGGATGGCTGTCGGTAAAGGTGTCGATAGCGCGATGCAGGTGGATGCCGTCACGCACGCTCGCCGGTAATGCCGGATCGGGAGTACCGCGGACGAAATCGCCCATCACCCCGCCCAGCCGCAACCACTCATCGGGACCGGCCAGCAGTGCGTGCGCGAGGACGTTCAAGCGGACGCCACGCCGCGAATCGACGGTGCTGCGGGTATCATGGCGAGCATGAGCGAACTCCTTTCATCGGCGCCGGACCAGTTTCCGGGACAAGCGTCCAGCTTCGCGCTGCCGGGTCCCGCCGGCAAGCTCGAACTGGTCACCGACGTCGCCGACCGGGCCAGCGCCAGGGCCGGCGTCGCCGTGATCTGCCACCCGAATCCCGTGCAGGGCGGCACCATGCACAACAAGGTGGTGACCATGGTCGAGCGGGCGCTGCGCGAATCGGGCCTGGACACGGTGCGCTTCAATTTCCGCGGTGTCGGTGAATCGACCGGTACGTTCGATGACGGCCGCGGCGAAAGCGACGATCTGGAAGCGGTAGTCGAATGGGTACACCGGGTGCGTCCACACGACGAACTCTGGCTAGCCGGTTTCTCTTTCGGCAGCTATATCGCGCTTAAGAATGCGGTGCGCCTGCGCGCCGATGCGCTGATAAGCATCGCGCCACCGGTCGGCCGCTGGGAATTCGAGGAAATCGCCATTCCGACCTGCCCCTGGCTGATCGTGCAGGGCGAGGAAGATGAAGTGGTCGATCCGCAGGCGGTCTTCGACTGGGTCGACAGCCTCGAGGTCGAACCGACCCTGGTACGCATGCCCGAGACCAGCCACTTCTTCCATCGGCGACTGATGGATCTGCGCGGCGCGGTCAAACACGCCACGATCGACTGGCTGCCGGCTGCGCGCCACGCATGAGCGACAACCAACCGACACCGGGCGAACGCTACCGCGAGGGCGTCGTCGGACATCGCTGGGAAGCCGATCCCGCACAGCAACCCGTACTCGCCGAATTCGACCGCCTGCACGCGGCGCTATGCGCCCGTCAGCAATCCGGGGACGGCGGCCTGTTCGGCCGGCTGAAATCCCTGCTCGGCAATGACGAGCGCGAAACGATTCCCGGCCTTTATCTCTGGGGCAGCGTCGGCCGCGGCAAGACCTTCCTGATGGACCTGTTCGTCTCCAGCCTGCCGCCGGGACTGGCGCTGCGCCGCCACTTCCATCGCTTCATGGGCGAAGTGCACGAGAGCATGCGCGCGCTTGGCGAACGCCAGGACCCGCTGGTCGAGGTGGCCGCCGGTATCGCCGCGAAGGCGCGGGTGCTGTGCCTGGACGAATTCCTGGTCAGCGACATCGGCGACGCGATGATCCTGGCCAACCTGTTCGAGTCGCTGTTCGCCCGTGGCGTGGTCCTGGTCACCACCTCGAACACCCCGCCGACGAACCTCTATAAGGATGGCCTGCAGCGTGCGCGCTTCCTGCCCGCGATCGCGCTGATCGAAAAGCATTGCAAGGTGCTGGAAATGGTCTCGCCGCGCGACTGGCGATTGCGCGCACTGAGCCAGGCGCCGGTGTACCACGTGCCGCCGGGCGCCGAGGCGGAACGCTCGCTCTCGCGCATTTTCAACGGCCAGGAACAGGGCACCGTGCAGGAAGGCGGCACGGTTCGTGTCAACGGACGCGATATCCCCGTGCGCCGCCGCGCGGCGAATATTGTCTGGTTCGAGTTCGAGCACCTGTGCGAGGGGCCACGTTCGGTCGCCGACTACATCGCACTGGCGAAAGAATATCCCGCTGTCATCGTAGCCAACGTGCCGCAGTTCACCGTCTACAGCGAGGACGCCGCGAAGCGCTTCGTCCTGCTGGTCGACGAGTTCTACGACCGCCAGGTAAAACTGATCCTGTCCGCCGCGGCGCCGATCACCGAGTTGTATGACGGTGAGCGCGTGCGCGCCGAGTTCGCGCGAACCGAGTCGCGGCTGATCGAAATGCAGAGCGA
>DASYLE010000077.1:0-5912 GCA_036009745.1 Luteibacter sp.
CAGCGCCTGCCGCACCGTGCCGGTGCGCGGATCGACATCGCTCGATCCGAGGTAACGGCCCGTGCCGAACACCACGGTAAACCCGCCGCTATGGGGATCGGGGAACAGGCGAGGCATCGTCGTCACCGAACGCTCGCCGACCGCCTTCGGCCGGAACGCGGACGACACCGACCAGTTGGCCGGATTGGGATTGCCCAGATCGAACCGCCACAGGTTTCCGGCAAGGTCGCCGGCGAAAGCCACATCGTCGATCTGGTCGCCGTTGTAGTCGCCAAGGACGGGCGAACCCATGCCGTAACCGACCAGGCCCTCGGGCGTCCTCAGTTCACGGATAAGCTCACCGGTCTGCGCATCCAGGATGTAGAGCGAGGCCGTGGTCCGCTTCGCGGCCGGATCGGTATCGCCATGCGGGAAGTAGCCCCCCGGCAGCAAGACCGCCCAGCGGCCATGGGCAAGCCGGGCGACCGCGGGTTGCCCGAACGTGTAACCCAGTTCGCCGCCATCGGCCGTGGTCGCGTCGAACTCCCAGAGCACCCTGGCCTGCGCGTCGCCCTCGGTGGCCGCCGCGTCGGTCACGTCCAGCGCGTAGATGCCCCGCCCGCCATAGCGCAATCCCGCGACAAGCAGGCTATGCCAGCCTTTGTGCGTCCCCGAGGCAAAGAACACGTCACGCACGACCGGTGTCCCGTCGACATTGGGATCGAAGGCGAAATCGCGCGCCAAGCCCGGCAATTTGTTCCATATCGCCCTTGGCACGTACGCCCAGCGCTCGGCGCCCGGATCGGGCGGCACGTCGACCTCGTCACGCGGAGTCGTCGGCGCCGTCGCATCGAAAGCATGCAACATCCCGTCATTGGCACCCACGTAGATCGTGGGCGCACGCAAGCGGTGATCGGCGACAAACCGGCGGTAGCTATAGGTCCGGATGCCGTCTTTCAGCTCGGATTCCGGGGCAACCACGCCGCCCATCGGCGGAAACGTGTCGTTATAAGGCGCCGAGGGACGACCGACGTAGACCGCCTGGGAATTGACCACGGCACCGAGCAAGCCACGGCGCTGCCGATAGCGCTCGCCCTCGTCGCGACGCTCGCCGCGCAGATAGTCGAGCAGGCCCGGTTCGAACGCCGGATCGACGTCGCGGAGTGCGTCCCCTATATCGGCCCAGCGAAATGGACGGCCGGCACCTTGCGCATCGCTGGTGAAAATGACCCGGCTATCCATCGACCGTTGGTCCAGTTTCGGCGCCGCACTCCAGACCAGGTTGCCCAGCTTTCCCGCGGCATCCACATCGAGGGCCTCCAGCGACCCGGACCAGTCACCGCTGTCGTAGCCCGTCCGATAGGCCAGCAGGCCTTCGTGCAACACCGTCCCGCTGACCGCCACACCCGTCGCGGCGGTTGACGAAGCGACGATGCCCGCGATGATGTCGGTCAACGCGGCGACCAGTTGCGCGGGATTGGAGGCGGCGAAGAAACGCCCCCGGCTGTTCAGCGCGGCGTGCCAGATATCGTCGATCTTGCGCCCATCGTCCGTCGTCGGAACCGGCGCCGGCCATCGCAGGTTGCCCCTGCGAAGCCGCCCGCCCACGTCGTCGTTGACCGCCAGGGTTCCGGGCGCGCCGAAGCCGATCATGAATTGCACGAGATGCGGCCAGCTGGCCGGGTCGTTGCCCGGATTCCAGTAGATCTCGGCGTTGTCGCGCGGATCCTCGCCGGGCTTCAGGGGCTTGCCGAACAACGATGTCGACAGATCGGCCAGGCGTGTCGGAACACGCAACGACGTGCGAGGGTTGGCCCGAAAATCCGGACGCAGGTCGGTCGCCCAGTAATGAAAGGCGATATCCGCCATGGTCACCGTGGATGTCGTGTCCTCGTTCCAGATCACCGAGCTTTCCGCCTCGCCCGCGGAGAACCGGCGAGTATCGGGCAACGGCCTCGATGTACTGTCGCGTGTCGGAATGCTAACCGTGGCGTCCTGGTTCCAGAGGCCGTCGGTCATCTGGATATGGAAGTTCTGCCGACAACTCAGTTCACGGGCCAGGCCAGTGTCCCAGTAGGGATTGCGATCGTCCGCGCCCGTCCTGCGGAAGAATTCGCCGACCCGTATGGCCGCCGACCGGTTCGGCGTGCCACCACTGGCCGGGATGGCGAACAACCAGTCGTAGAAGCGCGTGCGCACTTGCTTCGTCGCCGCGCTATCGACGAATGGGAAGATATTCGTCCCCGGACCGAGCAGGTTGACGTTGATGTTCTGCCAGGCCACGCGCACGTTGTCGGCGAAAGGCGTAAAGGCCCGCGATACCGACGAAATCGCCGCAAGCCGTCGCGTCCGGTAATACGCGTACCAGTTGGCGAAGTTACGCTTCGTCCCGGCATCGGCATCCGCCAGGCTGATCCATTCCCAGTTCGCCGCGGTATAGATGCGCCCGATGCTGGCGGCATCGGGAATGCCACTCGCGCCACCGAGGGCGATGCCTGACTTCAGGCGAAAGTAGCCGGCCCCGGTCTTGCCACAGAAACCCAGGCTCGCCAGATTGCGACGCATGCCTGTCTCTGGTGCTAACGGACGGTTCGCGACAACGCCGTCATCCCATGCATTGGCGAAGCTCGCGTCGGCGAATGGCCTTCCCTGCTTGTCCAGCGGCGGCGCATAGTCGTTGTTCGGATTGAAATACACACCGTTCATCGACGTGGCGCGCAGTTCGCCGGCGATCTGTTCGCGCGGGTCGATGACCGAGGCACATTTGTAGGGGTTCGCCCAGGCGGAGGATTTGTACGGCATCTGGTCGGGCATATAGTCGAATGCCATGGAGCCGGAATCGTCGAAAGTGATGACCAGGTTCGGTGCCACCGCCTGGGTGACCTCCGGCGGCGTGCGGCTCAGGTCCACCGTCCGCGCGAAGGCGGTCGACCCGAAGGCGCAAACGAACCCGATGACCAGTCGCCTGATGCCTTCGTAGTAGTACATGTCAGTTCCCCGGCGCGACAAAGCTGCTTTCCAGCACACGTATGACGCCTTCGCCTGCTCCACGCGCGCGAACGACGATGCGGTAAAGATGCATCCGCGGCTCGCCAGGGGCGCTTGCGTTGTCCGATTCGCGCGACCTGCCGTCGACACCTGGGGCCAACTCCCTGCCCATGTCCTCGATCAGGTAATACGGCGGCGAAGCGAGCTGGAAGCTGCCGTCTTCGCTGCTCTCCGTGTAGTCCTCCGGGCGATAGGCGACGGCGCCCTCGGTCGTCCAGCCGCGAGCCCGTCGAAAGGCTTCGACCTTCGGATCACTACCGTGATCGCCATGCTCGAAACACGCCTGGGTTCCCTGATCGTCGCAGTGGATCGGCTTGCCCATCGCGCCATCCCGCCACAGCTGCCATTCGACGCCACGCAAGGCCGACTCCGCGGCATCCATGGCCAGTTGCCCCTGGCGCAGCGCGCCGGCGAGGCGCTGCTGCAACAGGCCGGCACGCGACATGCCCATGGCGAGCAAGGTGAGCAGCACCAGGAAGACCAGGGCGGTCAGCAAGACCGACCCACCCTGGCGTCGCAAGGTCTGTTGCAGGGAATGGCGCATCGGCTGTCCTTTTCCGGAGCGGTTCAGGGGTTGTAGTTGCGTAGCGATACGAGGATGGCGAACTCGCGACGGAGCACCGGCACGGGGAAGCCCTGCAAGGCAGGACGGATACCCTTGGGTCCGCGATCATCGGGATGCGCCGGCAAGGCGATGCCGTCAACCACGTAAGGAAAGGCCAGTTCCGTCGGCGACAACGAGTACGCCGGCCGCTGCCCGCTGACGACAAGATTCACTTCGATGCTCTTGATCGCCCGCCACAGGCAACCGGTATCCGGCGTGGGAGCATCCGGTGGTCCGCGGGGACAGACGATCGCGCCGCCCGCGCGCGTATCGACCTCGTCGGCCGCCAGGTACCTCGTACCGCCTCCGGCGTCTTCGATCGCATAGCGAAAATCGAGCCTTTCAATGCCGCGGGCGACCTCCTGGCAATCGGGCGTACAACGCATGAGCGCACCGACCGGCGGATTCGCGCGGATCTCTTCGCTGCTCGTCAACTTGACGAAATAGCCTACCGTGCGAAAGTCCTTGCTGAAATTGAACAGGCGCAATCCAGCCCCGGGCCGCGGTGCCAGAGGTGCCCCCAAATTGCCGCCCGGATTCGGCACGACGGTGGTTTGCGTCCTGGTCGCGGCGAACACCTGCGAACTACTGCAGTTCGCGAGCATGACAAGATTGCCCGACTCCAGGTAATCGGCCTCAGGCTCTCCAGTGCCTGGCGCGAACGTCACCTTGGCAAGCTGACCTGTCCCATCCGGGACGATGCCTCCGTTCTCCGCCAGCGCCCATCCGTCGCCTCTGAGGTAGCGCATGATCAATACGTCGGTGCCCTTGACGCGTCCGTTCTCTTTCAGGCCCATCGGCGGAATGCCGTCCGGAACACTGGCGGGCAGGCAATTACCGAGCTTGCAATCGTGGCCTCGCATGAACAGGAACGATGGCATCGCGTAACGGGCGTCAGGCTTCACCGGATAGCCACTCACTCCCCAGACCGTCTTGTTGAGGGGCAGGCGCACATTGGAGTTGAGGTCGTTCGCATACACGGTCGGGCTGCGTAGCCCGTCGAGGTAAAGCCCGTCCTGGCCCCGTATCGCCTGGCCACCGCTGCCGTTGCAGTAGGCACCGTTGGCGGCTCGCAGGTCCGTGGCGATCGTCGTCAGGGCAAAGCGGGCTTCTTCCTGCAATCGTGCGAGTTGGGTTTGCGCACGATAGGCGCCCGCCCCGGCCAGGAAAGCGGTCAGGAACCCCGCGCTGACCAACAGCCCAAGCGCCAGGGCGACAAGGATTTCAATCAGCGACAGGCCCCGGCTCATCGATGCGCAACTCATGGCTGGAACATCCATGTGAACGAACGAAGCCGGCCTTCTTCGATGTGTTCATCGTCGTCGGCAAAACCGTGTTCGGCCCAGCGGACGACCATGCGGCAACTCCCGCCATAGGGAGGGCGCTTGGCGACCTCATTGGCCTGGAGCGTATAGCCGGCACGATCGCCGTCGCAGGCGATGCTCGTTCGCGCGACGCCCGGCACGTGCGTTCGCAGGGCATCGCTCCACAATCCGCGATCGCGTTGCGCGACGTCGGCCGGCGTACAGGACTGGCTGGCATCGCAACGGCCAGACGGTTCGCTGGTCGGATAATCCGCACGATCGTAAAGACCACGCCAGACGCCGACCGGATTGGCCCGCATGCGCTCGATCATGCCCGAGGCAAGGAAACTCACCTGGGTACGCACCATGGCGCCGCGATTTGCCTGCACCGCCAGCACCGAGAGGGTTGCCAGGCCGATCATGCCGATGGAAAAGACCAGCAGCGACACCAGCACCTCGATCAACGATATCCCGCGCATTCCGTCGTCCTGCCCTGACTCGCCCCTTCGACCGATGCAAACTAATGGAACGAGGGGCAATGGGCGGTCGGGGAAACACCCGACCGGAAGTCATCCTTTGGCGCGCCCATGACAAAAAAAGCCCCGCTTTCGCGGGGCTTCTTCGGTTACGCATGACAGGTTGCTTCAGGCCGCGATTTCCACGCCCGAAGCCTGGGCGCCCTTGGGCCCCTGAGTGACTTCGAACTTGACTCGCTGGCCTTCGGCCAGGCTACGAAAGCCCTTTGAATTGATCGCAGAAAAGTGGACGAAAACGTCCTCCCCACCGTCCTCGGGCGCGATGAAACCGAAACCCTTGGCGTCGTTGAACCACTTGACCGTACCGAAACGCATTGCGGAAACCTCTGGACATGGACTGGATGCACCAAGTCGAAAGGCGGTTCAAACGATTCCCCCGTGCCCGCCCCCTTGGCACGCCAAAGTATCAGCACGTTTTTTTTGAAAACGCAACTTTTTTGC
>DASYLE010000078.1:0-10784 GCA_036009745.1 Luteibacter sp.
CTGTGCTGCCGCCGTCTCGACGATCGTGCGCTGCACATTCAGGCTGTCTTCGCGCAAGGCGTCGAAGGAACCCCAGCGCGTGCGGTCAGCGGGAATCGGGTTGGCCGCGACCCATTTCGCGTTGACGAAACCGTTGAAGTCCGTGCAGGCGGCGATCGACGGATTGAGATCCTTCATATCGAACACCGCGGGAGACGCGGCGAATGCATTCGTCCCGATTGCCAAGCCGAGCGCGAGCGCCAGCGGTTTCATCATGCGATGGGTCATGTCTTTCCTCCGAAGACGGGGTGGCTCCCCTTAAGAGAGCCATAGTGTCGGAGGCCGCCGCGCCGGTAAAGTGCAGGCCTGTGGGAGCGAACCCTGTTCGCGAGTCCTTTGGGGCCGGGCGCTCACGATCATGAGCTCTTCAGAGCCGGCGACCGGCAGCGCCCGGCCCCAACGGACTCGCGCACAGGGTGCGCTCCAACAGTGCTCCAACAAAAAAACCTCCCCGCGAACAGGGAGGTTTCGAAAGCGCAATGAGGCGTCGTACTTAGAAGCTGTACTTCGCCGACAGGCTGAGCAGGTTGCCCTTGTCGTCGTTCTCGCCGACGAGCACGTCGCCGGTCGGGCTGGCGACGCCGTCCATATGCGCCTTGTTGACGAAGATGTGCGCGTAGCCCGCGTTGATCTCGAAGTTCTTGGTGGCGTTGTAGCCGATACCCAAGGCGACCCACTTGCGGGTCGAGTCCGGCACGCGCGGCGAACGCGTAGCGGAATAGGTCGGCGTGCTGTCGACGGCGACACCGCCGCGCAGGGTCAGCTTGTCGCTCATGTAGTACTCGCCACCGACCGACACGAACCAGCTGTTACGCCAGTTGTAGGTTTCCGAGCTCGGCGGCTGCGCGGGATTGCCGTAGTTGACAGCCAGTTCCTTGAACGAATCCCACTTGGTCCAGGAGATGTCCGCGCCCAGGCCGAACTTCTCGTCCTGGTGCCAGAAGCTGGCGGTGGCCACGGCCGGGGTGGTGAAGTCGGCGGTACCGGTGGTGTGCGTGAACGGCACGCCGCCCGCGCCCGCCAGGATCGGCGCGACCTGCGGGCTGCCCAGCACGGCGGTGACGTTCGACGGCACGACGTAGTTGGCGGTGCCTTCCAGCGTGGAGTCGATCTTCGAGCGGTAGTTCAGCGCAATGCGATCCTTGTCGGTCACGCGCCAGAGGCCACCGAGCTGCCAGCCGTAGGCCCAGTCGTCACCCTTGATGCGGACCAGGCCGTCGGTGCCCGGCGGAATCGCGCCGTTGACCAGGGCGAGGTACTGCGGCACCAGCTGCGGCGGCAGCAGGCCACCGGCGGCAGCCTGCTGGATCAGGCCGAGGCCGACCGAGTTGAAGTTGATCGCGCTGGTCAGTTCCGCGCTGGTCTTCTGCGCGATGAAGCTGGCACCGATCGAGAAGGTGTCGGTGACATCGAACGAGGCCGACAAGGTGCCGTCGAGTGACTTGAAGTCGGACTTGATCGCGTTGTAACGACCGACCCAGCCGGAGTCGTAATCGGTCTTGAAGCCGAACGGCGCGGTAAAGGCTGCACCGATGTGCCAGCGATCGCCGACCTTGGCCGCGAAATACAGCGCGGGCACCGGAATCGTGGTGCCGGCATCGCCGCCGTCGCCGCCGGTCAGCGGACGACCCTGCGCGTCGGTACCGGTGCCGTGGAACTGGCTGCTGAAATTGATGCCGGTGACGTCGGCCTGGAAGGTATAGGTACCCGGCAGGAGCGACATCGCGGCCGGATTGTTGACGATCACCGAAGCGTCGTCACCGGCGGCGGCGGAGCCCGCGAACGCGCGGCCGAGGGCCTTCGCGCTGTTTTCCTTGAGCTGGAACGCACTCGCTTCGGCACGGGGGGCGACCAGGGCACCAGCGATGGCGACGGTCAGCGCGGCGAGTACCAGCGGGCGGCTACGGTTGAGGAAAGACTTCTGCATCTGGCTTTTGCTCCTGCTTGTTCTTGTGGCTCGGGATCCGGCGGCTAGCGAAAACATTACCGCATTCATACGCGCGTTTAACATCCGCGGTCCGCACTCTGCCGGGAAGGGGTGGCATATTGCAAGTGCTGACGCAGCATATTTCGCCGCCGATAGGCGCGGTTGCGCGACGAAACGGCGCGTTGACGGGGGTTGTGCTATCCGGACGATCGTATGTTTTTACGATAGGCAGCCCTGTCAGGGAACGCTGTTACTCTCTGTAGGCCAGTCACCCGACGGGAACCGCGCCCATGCACTGCTTCGTCTATGTCAGCCAGCGCAAACCCGACACCTATGTCTGGTTTTCCCAGCGGGACCGCTTTGACGTGCTCCCCGAACCCCTGGCCCTGATGCTGGGCGATCTCCAGCTCGCCCTGGAAGTCGAACTGACCGAGCAGCGCAAGCTACCCCAGGAAGACAGCGTACTGGTCATGAAAAACCTGGATCGGCAGGGCTGGCACCTGCAGACGCCGCCGGGCGACACCATGAGCGTGGCCAACCAGCCGAACCATCACCGCCGGATCGACGAAGAACGCCCGCAGGACTGAGTCGCCGCTCGCGCATTTCGTGACGACACGGTTAACGCGAGGTTACCGCGTAGGGGTTTGGCGCTCCGTATACTCGTGCGCATGGCCCATTCCAAATCGCGACGTCGCCCCCCGCTGCTCAAGGCCCTGCCTTGGTTCCTTCCCGCCCTCGCCGCGGTCGCCCTTGCCGGGCTGACGGTGCATCCGCTGGTCCTGATCCCCTTGTTGCTGGCCAATGCGCTGGCGATGGGCGCGGTCTGCCATGCAATCGGCTTCGACCCGGAACCGAGCTTCACCCGCACCGCCCTGCGGCGCGGCGCCGCCCACGTGGTGATGTTCACCGGCTACACCGTGCTGCTGTTCGTGCTGGTGGCCTGGCCCCTGCTCCGGCTGACCCAGTCACCCTCGCTGGGCGCGGCCCTGTTGCTGGCCGCCGCGCTGGTCGTCGCGCTCGCCGCGCTGTGGCGGATGTGGCCGGCCTTCGGCCTGGTCTTTGTCTGGGACGACGCCTATCCGGAACATAGCGGCGACGGCTCCTGGATCTTCACCGCGGTGGCCCGCAGCATCGCCTTCGGCCGCCACCTGTCCGCCGAGGAACGCTTTTTCTCGCACTTCCTGCCCGCGGCGCTGAGCCTGCTGGTGCTGGCCTTCGGCGCCGTCGCGCTGAGCGGGCTTTACGGCATGCTGCCTTCGGAGTTGCGCATCGTCGCGCTGTTCTTCTATGGCCTGGTGTTCCTGCCGATCGGCTGCATGGTGATCGCCAACCGCACCTTGCGGGCCCTGCTATGCGACCGCCGCCTTGCGCGTCACCCGGCGGCCGACGTGCCCGAACAGCGCACCCCGCCACCGGTCGCGGTCGCGCCGCCGGTACTGAAGGCCGAGGAGATCGAGCCCGGCGTGCGGGAACATGCCCTGTTGCTGGCGGCACGCGACGGCGATATCGAACGCGCGCTCGCCCTGGTCGACGCCGGCGCCGACCCGAACGCCACGCCCGAGCCCGGCGACCGCGACCAGCGTCCCGTCCTGATGCTCGCCGCGCTCCTGCCCGACACGCGTCTGTTGCGTGCGCTGATCGGCAAGGGCGCCGATGTCAATCGCACCAGCGGTGGCTTTACCGCCTTGCTCGCCGCCACCCGCGACAGCTGGCATGGTCGCGCCGACGCGGTGATGACCTTGCTCGCCAATGGGGCGAACGCCGCGGTCGCCGACGGCGAGGGCAATACGCCCTTGCATGGCGCCGCGGTCAATGAAGAACCCACGGTGGCCGCGATGCTGCTCGATGCCGGCGCACCGATCAACGCGCTCAATCATGGCGGTGCCAGTCCGCTCGGCGTGGCCTGCCGTGCCGCAAACTGGCCGCTGGTCCGCTTCCTGCTCGAACGCGGTGCGCGCCCGGCGCCTGCCGATGGCGAGCCGGCCCTGGTCGCCGCCGCCGGCATCGCTGACGACGATGTCGAGGGCGTGAAGCTGCTGCTCAAGCACAAGGCGCCGGTGAATGCCGTCAGCGCGCACGGTCGCAGCGCGCTGATGACCGCCGCCGCCGAGGGCCACGAGCAGATCGCCCGCGTGCTGCGCGGCGCACATGCCGATGTCGCCCTGGTCGATCGCCACGGCAGCACGGCGCTGATGGAAGCGGCGCGCTCCGGTGCCCAGGACATCGTGCAACTGCTCGCCGAGGCACAGCCGGATCCGCGCCTGCGCGACCACCACGGCCGCGACGCGTTGACCCTTGCCTGCCAGTCGCCGCATGCGCAATCGGGTACCGTGCGCGCCTTGCTCACGCTCGGTGCGCAACCGAAGGAGCCGGGTAGCGACGGCCGCAGCGCGCTCGACCACGCCGCCGCCGCGGGACGCTGGGACCTGGTCGCCCTGCTCGATCCGGATACGCCCTTGCCCGCCACCCTCAGCGAAGCCGCCGCGCCCGAAGCTGGCGCCGATTCGCCGACCCATCTGCTCGATGCGCTGCGCTTCGGCCATTGGGCGGTCGTCTCGACCTTCGCCGCGCGCGTGCGCGAATGGCCACAGGCCGAGCGTGCCGCGATGTACCAGGAACTGGCCGCGCCAGGCCTCGATGCCGCGCGGCGCTGGCTGCTCGACCATGGCCTGGACGCCGAGGCACGGCTGGCCGTGCCGGCAACCGACGGGGAGGCGCTGCCGCCGCTCGGCCGTCGCCTGTTCGACGCCTTGCTGCCGCAGTTGCCGACCTCGGCCGACGCGCTGCGCTGCCTGATGCAGGCGGGCGCCAGTCCGGCCGGTACCGGCCTGCTCGCCCAGGCGATCGCCCAGGGCGATGCGTCCGCCGACGACTTCTGCATGGACATGCTCGAACGCGGCGCCGATCCGTTTGGCGCCGACGCACGCGGGCGTACGCCGCTGCACCTCGCCGCGACCCAGGCGCTACCGCACACCCTCAAGGCCCTGCTGTCGCGTGGCGCGAATGCCAATGTGCGCGACACCGGCGGTCGCACGCCGCTGCATGCGGCGCTGGCCCATGCCTCACTGGAGCAGGGTGACAACGCCTTCGTCCTGGTCCGCGACCTGGTCGCACATGGCGCCGATCCGGAAGCGGCCGATGTGAACGGCGAAACACCGCTCGGCCTGGCGCTCGGCCGCGGCGATGCCGAACGCTGGCTCAACTGGCATGCCTGGCCGCTGCCGCGCCGCGCGCTGCGCGCGGACGACCTGCCGATCGCCGCCGCCAGTGGCGACACCCACGCCGTCGATCGCCTGCTCGAACTCGGCTTTCCCATCGACACCCGTGACGCCCAGGGCGCCAGCGCCCTGCTCCGCGCCTGTGGCGCCGGCCAGCGCGAGGTCGCCGCGCACCTGCTCGCCGCCGGTGCCGATGCGACCTCGACCGCCACCAGTGGGGTGACACCGCTTGCGGCGGCGGTCAGCGCGCGTCGCGAAACCCTGGTCGAACTGCTGATCGAACACAAGGCGACGATCGACCAGCGCCTGCCTGGCGAGGCCACCGCGCTGATGGTCGCCGCGGCGCTCGGTTATCCCGAGATCGTCGAACTGCTGTTGCAGGCCGGTGCCGATGCGAATGCCGTGGATGCCCGCGGCCACACCGCGCTGCACGCCGCTGCGCAATATTGCTTCGAAAGCAGTGACAGCCTGCGCGCGCGTCGCCTGCTCGACGCGCTGATCAAACGCGGCGCCGACGTCAACAAGGCGGACAATGAGGGCAAGACGCCACTGATCCTCCTGCTCGGCGGCCATATGCGTCCCGGTAGCGACTGCGATGCAACGCACCTGGGTGCGCTGTTACCCGTGCTGCTCGACGCGGGCGCCACCATCGAACATGCCGACCAGCGCGGCGTCAGTGCCTTGCACGCCTGTGCGATGCACGCCTTGCTGCCACCGGCACGCGTGCTGCTGACACGCGGCGCGGACCGGCATGCGGCCGACGCCTTCGGACGCACGGCGGCGGACGTCGCCCGGCACCTGGGCTATGTGGATATCGCGCATGAGCTTGGCGTGCGGGTCGGTGCGATACCCAGCGTCAGGCAGACCTTGCGACAGCCGGCGCAGCCTTCGGAGTAAGCGGAGAGCCGGCCATCTGGGATGGCCCGGCCTCAAGGGACTCGCGCACAGGGTGCGCTTCCACAAAGCCGCGGCGACCTTGTGGGAGAGGCCGGACTTACATGGTCGCGGGATTTTGCCCTTGCAACAAAATCAGGGCTTCGATTCGTCCTTCGTATCCGCCTCGAACAGCTGCTGCAGGTCCACCAGGGCCTCCTTCGAGGTCTGCACCAGGGCCGCATCGTCGTCATAGACCAGGTACTGGGTTTTCAGCAGCTGCTCGTCATGTTTCTTGAAGCGCTCGATGCGATCGTTCGCGAGCTCGGGCGACATGCCCAGTGCCTCCATCACCTGGCGGGTCATCTTCAGGCTGGAATGGAAGGTCTCGCGGACCGGTTCGTCGATGCCGATGTCCATCAGGCGGAACACGTGCTGCCGGTTGCGCGCGCGGGCGACGATTTTCAGGTTCGGGAACTGGCGGCGCACCAGGCGCGCGGTGCGGATATTCGCTTCCGGGTCGTCGGTGGCGATGACGAAGACCTCGGCCTTGTCGGCCTGGGCGGCGCGCAGCATTTCCGGGCGCGCCGGATCGCCGAAGAACAGCGAGGTACCGCCGAAGCGTCGCGATGTCTCGACCTGCTCGACCGAGCTTTCCAGCGCGACGAACGGGATCCCCTGCGCACGCAGGATACGTGCGACGATCTGGCCCATGCGCCCGAAGCCGGCAATGATCACGCGCGGCGTGTCGGTATCGATCTCGTCGAAGGCGCGCTCGGGCGCTTTCGGCTGCAAGCCGATCACCCGCGCGGCGCCGATCACCAGCAAGGGCGTCAGCGCCATCGACAGGGTGATCGCCATGACCATCAGGCCACGCTGGTCGGGGGTGATCAGCCGGGCGTCGCGGGCGAGGTTGAGGATCACGAAGGCGAATTCGCCACCGCAGGCCAGCAAGGCCGCGAGCCGTAGCGAATCGTAATTGCCCAGTCCGCCGACGATCCGACCCAGCGGCCAGAGCAGGGCCGCCTTCACCGCCAGCAGCAGGCCGAGCAGGCCGAGCACGAGGCCAGGCTGGTTCAGCAGCAGCGACAGATCGACGGACATGCCGACACTGATGAAGAACAGGCCGAGCAGCAGGCCCTTGAACGGCTCGAGATTCGATTCGAGTTCATGCCGGTATTCCGAATCGGCGAGCAGTACGCCAGCGAGGAAGGCACCGAGGGTGGTCGACACGCCGACCAGTTCCATCAGCCATGCCGTGCCCATCACCACCAGCAACGCCGTCGCGGTGAACACTTCGACGCTTTTCGCGCGGGCGACGAAGCGGAACACATGGCGCAGCACGATACGACCGCCGACCATCACCGCGACGATCGCACCGATGACCTTCAGCGCATTCATCAGGTTGGGCGCATGCGGGTGCGATGCCGATGCGGCGGCAAGGAAGGGAATGGCGGCGATCAGCGGAATCGCGGCAAGGTCCTGGAACAGCAGGATGGCGAAGGCCTGGCGCCCATAGGGAGAGCCCGCCTCCTTGCGTTCGGCGAGTATCTGCAGGCCGAACGCGGTCGAGGACAGGGCCAGGCTGCCACCGACGATGATCGCGGCCTTGACGGTCAGGCCGAACAGCAGGTAACCGATGCCGCCCAGGGCCGCCGAGCAGGCGACCACCTGCAGCAGGCCGCTACCGAACACGGCACGGCGCATCACCCACAGGCGCGAGGGCGACAACTCCAGCCCGATCACGAAGAGCATCAGCACGACGCCGAACTCGGAGATCTCGGCCACGCCCTCGGTGTCGGAGATCAGTCCAAGGACGGACGGGCCGATGGCGACGCCGGCCAGCAGATAGCCCAGCACAGCACCAAGCCGGAAGCGCCTGGTCAGCGGTACCGCGATCACCGTCGCCAGCAGGAAGACCACCGCCGACCGCAGAAACTCATGGTTTTCCATGCATGCTCCCCGATTACGGCAGGGATTATGTCACGCGTGGCGCTGCTGTTTCGGGCAGATGCGTGCCCTTTTTGCTAGCCCTTGAGCCAGCGAGCGACGTCGATCGCGAAATACGTGAGGATGGCGTCCGCGCCGGCACGCTTCATCGCCACCAGCGATTCCAGCACCACCGCTCGCTCGTCCAGCCAGCCGTTCTGCGCGGCGGCCTTGATCATCGCGTACTCGCCACTGACCTGGTAGACGAAGGTCGGCATGCCGAAGGCGTCCTTCACGCGCCGCACGATGTCCAGGTACGGCAGGCCCGGCTTGACCATCACCGCATCGGCGCCCTCGGCGATATCCAGCTCGACCTCGCGCAGGGCCTCGTCGCTGTTGCCGACGTCCATCTGGTAGGTGTGCTTGTTGCCTTTGCCGAGGTTGGCCGAGGAGCCGACCGCGTCGCGGAACGGGCCGTAGAAGCTCGAGGCGTACTTGGCCGAATAGGCGAGGATGCGGGTATGGATGTAACCGGCATCCTCCAGCGCCTCGCGGATCGCGCCGATACGGCCGTCCATCATGTCCGAGGGCGCCACGAAATCCATGCCGGCTTCTGCCTGGGCCAGGGATTGTTTGACCAGCGCCGCGACGGTCGGCTCGTTCATCACATAACCATCGGCGTCGATCAGGCCGTCCTGGCCATGCGTGGTGTACGGATCGAGGGCGACATCGCCGATCAGGCCGAGCCCCGGGCAACGTTTCTTCAGGGCCCGCGTGGCCCGCTGCAGCAGCCCTTCGGGATTCCACGCCTCGCTGGCGTCGTCGGTCTTGCACGATGCGTCCGGTGACGGGAACAGCGCCAGCGCGGGAATGCCCAGGGCGACGCACTCGTCGGCCAGTTTCAGCAGTTCGTCGATCGACAGCCGGTCCACGCCCGGCATCGACGGCACCGGCTGGCGCACGCCTTCACCTTCGACCACGAAGGCGACCATGATCAGGTCCGACACCGTCAGCACGGTCTCGCGCATCAGCGCGCGGGAGAAGGCATCGCGACGCATGCGGCGCGGGCGGATGGCGGGGAAGCTCATGATCCGGGTCCTGGAAGAACGTCAGCGGCGCATTCTACGCCGCCGGCCCTTCCGGTGAGGCGGTCATGTCGCCGCAGGGGCATCCGCGGCGGCACCGATGCCGTCGCGGCAGGCCTGCAGCATGCCGGCGAGCGCCGGGGCCGGCAGGCCGAAGGTATCGGGCAGCATCACACCGCCAGGCACGCGCACACGGCCGGATGCCTCGGTGAATTCATAGCGGACGAAGCTGCCCTGGCCGATCCTGATCGCACCGAAGCCGTCGACATGCGACCACGGCACCGTAACCGGCACGCCGCCGCGCAGGCGCAACATGAAGCTGTCGACGGTGAAGCCGTCCTCGGCAATCCGCAAGGTCGAGGGCCGTATCGCCATGCTCACGCCGACCAGCGCGAGCAGCGCGCAAAGGACGGCGACCGCCCAGGCCCAGACACCTGCATCGACCATGGCTGCCCAGACCATCGCCGCGGCGACGATGCCCATGACGACGGCAACGCCGACGCCCTTGCCGCGACGCGCCTTCAGTTCGATCGGCAGCTCGAGGGCGACGTTGTCTTCGGCAAGATCTTGCGTCGTGGTGTCTGACATGCGATTGCTTCCTGACGGGGGCCGCCGCGCAGTCTAGCTCGGGACGATCGCCCAGTCCGTACCCGACGAAAACCGCCGCCGGACCAGCGGCATGTCGTAGACCTCCGATAGCAGGGCCGCATCGAGCGCTTCTTCGGGTGGTCCCAGCCGTCGCAGACGACCCGCTGCGAGTACCGCCACATCGTCCGCATAACGCGCGGCGAGGTTCAACTCGTGGAGTACGACGATCACGCCGAAACCATCCGCAGCCAGCCCACGCGCGCGACGCAGCATGAAATGCTGGTGGGCGATATCCAGCCCCGCCTCCGGTTCGTCCAGCAGCAGCCATGAGGCGCCACTCCCTGGCTCCCATACCTGGGCGAGCACCCGGGCCAGTTGCACGCGTTGCTGCTCGCCGCCGGAAAGCGCGAGATAGTTGCGACCGCGCAAGGCCCAGGCGTGCGCCGCGCGCAGCGCGGATTCGACGACACGGTGATCGCGCCGATCATCGTGTCGCCCGCCGTGCGGACTGCGTCCAAGCATGACGACCTCGTCGACGGAAAAGGCAAAGCCCAGTTGCACCCGCTGCGAGAGCATGGCCCGGCGTTGCGCGAGTACGCGCGGTGCCCAATCGGCAAGCGGCACGCCATCGAGGCTGGCCACGCCGACGGTGGCGCGCAACTGGCCGGAAAGCACCCCGAGCAGACTGCTCTTGCCCGCGCCATTGGGACCGACCAGGGCGAGCACGCGGCCGGGTCGGGCGACCAGATTCACCGCCTGGAGCACAGCGCGGCCGTGTCGCTGTAAACCGATATCGTGGGCGGCGATCATGCGCGCTCCTCGCCGATGCGCGATTGCAGCAACAGCCAGAGGAAGAACGGACCGCCCAGGAGTGCGGTAATGACGCCGATCGGCAACTCCGCCGGGGCGACGACGGTGCGTGCCAGCGTATCGGCGGCGATCATCAGGATCGCGCCGCCAAGCGCGGAGGCCGGCAATAACAGTCGATGATCCGGCCCCCAGGCCAGCCGCAACAGATGCGGCACGACCAGGCCGACGAAGCCGATCACACCGGTGACCGCGACGGCGGCACTTACCGCCAGCGCGACCATCGCGATCAGCCATGGCTGGAGGCGCTCGGGACGG
>DASYLE010000079.1:0-16197 GCA_036009745.1 Luteibacter sp.
GTTCATTGGCGATTGGATCGCCAGATCCTTCATCGACGCTCAAGATGGGATCGGGATATCTCTCACGGTCGGTCTCTTCGTCGGAGCCGATACGAACCTTGTCCCTCACCCCAGCCCCTTATCCCTCGCCGCATGGCTCGGGACAAGAGGCGCGCTCAACATACAAGCGAACCCTGTTCGCGAGTCCTTGGGGGCCGGGCGCTCACGATCACGGACTTGAGAAGGTTGCCTCCCACAAGGGGCTAGTGGTGACCTTGTGGGAGCGAACCCTGTTCGCGAGTCCTTTGGGGCCGGGCGCTCACGATCACGGGCTTGAGAAGGTTGCCGCCCCCAGCGGACGAATCTGCAAGCCATCGACATCCGCCGCATTGAGCGGACCCGAACTGCCGCCCTGTCCTTGCGTATAGCGTGCGAACTGGCCGAGGAAGCTCATGTTGAAACCCTGCCCGAGGGCGAAGTCGCAACGGGCTCCGGTTGGGGCAGTGAACGTCGCGGCCGTGGAGAGTTGCTCACCGACGCTATGCGGCATGACCACGACGAAGGTCTGCGCTGCCGCCTCGCCGCAGCGGACCGTCACGCGTTTGACCGCGGCGGTGACGCCACTGGGGATTGGCCCGTGATCATTGGTGTAGGACAGGCGCAACTGGAATCGCCCGGCCCTCGGTGCCGTCCATCGCCATGGACCGGCGCCATCAACCCCGGCGAGCGGCCCTTCGCACACACTGGGACTGTGCATCGATTCCAGGCCGCTGGCATCCAGGGCAGTCACGTCGAAGCATTGCAGTACGGCCTGGCGCGGCACCCGCAACGAGCCGTCGATATCGCCATGACGGCGTCCGTTGATGTAAAGCACGCCATGCGCCGATGCAGCGACCTGCCAAGCGTCGCCTTGTTCCTTCACCTCCGGCGCAGGGGGCGCGACCGGTGCATACGTCGGCGCGTCGGTACGTACCGGCACGTCCTTCACCTGGATGCCTTTCAATTGCACCACCGTGGCACCATCGGACGATGTGCGCGTATCGGCGACCAGCAGGTTGCCGCTGAGCTTCTCGGGACGCTTCAGCACGATGCGGCGATCCGCCATATGCAGCGAGATCGTCTGCTCCGCGCCGAACAGCATCGGTACCAGAGAGACCGGCAGCTTCGGTTCGATGCGGCCATCGTCGGTCAGGCCGAACACGCCCTCGACGACCATGTTGAGGTAACCCGCCACCGACCACAGCTGGCGCGGCGAATCGACCACCGGTCCGCTGAGCGGACCTTCGTCGACATGCACCGCCATCGTGGCGAGATCGAAGTTTTCCATATTCGAACCGCCCAGCGCCGCGCCACGCATCAGCGAACGCACCTGTCCGGCGATATGCGCCGGCGCATCGGCGATGCGCGCCGCGCGTAGCGCATAGGCGCTGACGAAGGGCCAGATCGCGCGGTTGTGATAGATCGCCTGGTCGGCGCGCTCGGGCCAGATCACCGGGCTTCCGGCCGGCCATGATGGGTAGTGCGCCAGGATCTCACGGGCACGATCGGCATCGGCGATGCCGCTGGTGATGACCAGCGACAATCCGAGCAGATCGTAGGTGTCGTACGGTTGTGGACCGACCTCGCCACCGATGTAACTCATGTAGAGCCCGCGATCGGCACGCCAGAAGTGCGTGTCGATCGCACGCTTCAGTGCCTCCGCCTCGGACGCAAACCGGGACGCATCGGCGGCGTGACGTTTCCCGGCATCCTGCGCGGCCAGTCGCAACGCCTCGTAGTGCAGCACATTGGTCGACAGGGCGAACGATTGCGCGATGGCGACGACGTTGTCCTTCGTCCATGCCGGATAGGTCTGTTCGCGCCAGTCCAGGAACGAGGTCTCACCGCGATAAAGGCCGACCACGGGGTCGTAGGTATAAAGACGATCCTGCGCCAGGGTGTCGACGAGCGCCTTGTCGAAAGTGTCCGCGAACGCGGCATCGTCGCGCAGGTGACGCGCGCCGAGGAACCACACCACGCGGTCCGTGCTGATTGGCCAGCTCCCGCCCGAACCGGTGTCCTGCATCACATACGTGCCCTGCGCCGCGTCCGGCTCGCGCACCGTGGAGAGCTTGAAGCGCAGGGAATTCCGCGCGCGCGACGGGTCGAAACGCCACAGGCCGAGGTCGACCGAATAGGAAAGGTCGCGTGTCCAGACAAACGGCCATTTCTCGCCCGTGCTGAAGCACTCGCAGGCGATGGGCTTGCCGTGGTCGAAGGCGGCATCGGTGATCGCCGCTACCGAATCGGCTTTCAGGTCCGCCTGCGCCATGGCGAAGAGGCCATCGAAAAGCGGGCTGGCGGTTTTCACGGTCCACGCCGGTCGATCAATATGACGCGGACCGGCATCGCCCTTGAGGTCATAGCTGCCATCGTTGTTCGCGACGATGTCGGCCCGCCGTGCCTGCCATTCCAGATGGGTCTGCCAGTTGTCCTGCGCGACCGGTGCGGCGGGTATCGATCCGGGTAACAGCAACAACAGTAACGTCGACAGGCGACACCGACGCAAGCCGAGGCGAATAGTGAGTCCGTCGTCAACCATCATGACCTGCCTCGACGTCGCCGCTGATGGGCGTGATGGACCATTATGCCCAACCACGAAGCATGGCGATGTGCACGGGAACATCCTTGCTCGTTCCGATACGCTCGGTTCCCATAGCTACAGGAGACACGCGCATGTTCACTATTCTCGGCGCCACCGGCAAAGTGGGACGCACGACGATCGCCGCCCTTCGCCAGGCTGGAGCGCCGGTTCGCGCCGTCGTACGCGATGTTTCCAGGGCGGAATTCCTTGTCGACCTCGGCTGTGAGATCGCTGTTGCCGACCTGCAGGATGCGCACGCGCTGACGGCGGCCCTGCAGGGCTCATCGACGGTCCAGGTGATCTGCCCCATCAGTCCCCAGGGAGACGACGCGGCGGGCGACATGCTCCGCTCCATCGATGCGATAGGAACAGCCCTGGAAGCGACCTCGCCCACGTCCGTACTGGCGATCTCGGACTACGGCGCCGAGATCGCCGAAGGGACGGGAGTGACGGTGCTGTTCCATCACCTTGAAGAAAGGTTGCGCCAGCTGCGCGCACGCCTAACCCTGGTTCGTTCCGCCGAACATATGGAAAACTGGTTCCGCGTGACCCGGGCAGCCGCCCAGACCGGCATGTTACCCAGCCTGCATCATCCGCTCGACAAACGTTTCCCGACGGTCTCGGCCTTCGATCTCGGCGGGATCGCCGCCGAACTGCTGCTGGCACCGGCGGACGGACAGGACTCGCCCCGCGTCATCCACGTGGAGGGACCGCGTCGGTACACAGCGCTCGATGTCGCCGAAGCGGTGGGTGCGCTCCTTGGTCGCGATATTGCGGCCTATATGCTGCCACGCCCGGAATGGCGCACCACGCTGGCCCGCGGCGGACTCGGCGAGAGCTACATCGGCCTGGTCACCGAGTTGTACGACGCTCACAACGCCGGCCTCATCGACGCCCGACCGGGGACCGACGACATCCGCCATGGACGGACCGACCTGGTCGATGCGCTCAGGCGCGCGGCGGCAAACTAAACACGACCATTCGGGTCGCCAAACGCGGTGAACTTTGCTCATACTAGGTGGGCCGGCGACTGGGCCGGCCTACTTTGAGCGAGGGAATGCGGATGAGACGCCTTGTCGTGGGTTTGTGTGGTTTGCTGTTCGCCGGCCTGGTGTTGGCGGCGGGTCCCGCCGCGGTACGCAAGCGGGTCGAGCTGAGCATGCTTGCCACCGGTTCCATCGTCGTCGCGCCCGATGGCAGCGTGCGCTCCTTTGAACTGGACCAGCCGGAGAAACTTCCGCAGCCGGTGGTCGAACTGGTCCAGCACGCAGTGCCGGACTGGCGTTTCCAGCCCGTGCTGCTGGATGGCAAGCCGGTCGCCGCCAAGGCGAAAATGGCCGTGCGCTTCGTCGCCACGCCATCGGACAAGGACAACTACCAACTCAGGATCATTGGCGCGAGCTTCGGCGACAGCAATGAGAAATCGAGCGATCAGATAGCCTTCAAGGACCGCTCCGCCCCGGTGTACCCGCGGGACGCGGTGATGGCGCATGCCGCTGGAACGGTCATCCTGGTCATCCGCGTCGGACGCGACGGCCTTGTCGCCGATGCCTCGGCCGAACAGGTCAACATGACCTCGATCGGCAGCGACAGCGAACTGCGCGTGTGGCGCAAGGTGCTCGCGAGCGCCTGCCTGAGCCAGGCACGCACCTGGACCTTTGCTCCGCCGACCACCGGTCCCCATGCGTCGAACGATTTCTGGGTGGTCCGGGTACCGATCACCTTCAATCTCAACGAAGGCGGCAGGTCGAAAAAAGAGGTCTACGGCCAATGGCTGGCCTATGTGCCCGGTCCGAAGGAGCCGGTTCCCTGGATGGAGAAACTCAAGACCGCCAACGATGGCCGGAACGGCGCTACGGACGCCTTGCCTGACGGTGGCCTCAACCTGGTCGGCAGTGGCCTGACGCTTACCACTCCGCTGCAAAGCTCCTGACGACGAGGGAGGCCAGGCATAGCAGCAAGCTGGTTTCCGTCATCCCAACCATTCCGTCACACGACTTTTCCAACGTCGGTCATAGGTTCGTAAGCCTGATCGCCAGGAGATACGACCGTGACCCGATTGCTGACAGCCTCCTTTCCCAACCAGGGCCGCGCCGCGGCGGCCGTCGAGAAACTGCTCGCCCATGGGCTGCCACGGGCGCAGATCCGGATACGTACGGATGAGAGCGTCGGCAATTCGGCGGCCAGTTCCGACACGCCGACAACCGTGGTCTCGGACATCAGCGACGCCGGAAAGCGCGAAGACCCGGCGCGCGGCACGCTGTCGACGCGCATCGGTCGCCATGCGCTGCACAGCCGCTCGCCGCTGGAAGAGACATCACCGGCCGAACTCGGTCGTGCCGCCGTTTTCGTCGCCATCGGTGGCGAACTATCGGACGACGACGTACGGGATGTACTGACCTCGGCCGGCGCGTTTTCCATCGAAGCCGGTGACGCGGAATTGCCGGAGGAGAATCCCGGCCTATCGCCGGTAAACGATATGGGCGATCCTGACGATGTGCGCAAAGCCATCGCGGCGGCGCGCGCGGGCGATCCGGACGCACACGCGCGCGAAAAATAAGAGGGGCCCGTCAGGGATCGGTTCGTCCGTCGGGGGCACCGAGGCTGGCGAAATACGCCTTGTTCGACGCCGTCGCCGTGGCCAGGATCGCGATCAGCTGCCTGGCTTTTACCCTGATCGACACCCAGTCCGCATGGAGCATATCGGTGAGGTTCGCCTCCAGCCGGTCGTCGTCGTTGCCTTGCCGTCCCGCATGCGAGCGGAAGGGCAGCTTGTCCACGTCGCGGAGGAACCCACGAATCGCCGCCACCTGTTCGGTGGTCAGGTAGTACGCGGAAGCCTCGACCATGTACCTGCCGACGGTGACGTCGAAGATCAGTTCGAAGGCGGTGTTGTAATTGCCATTGGCGAGCACCTGCAAGGCGGGCTCCCAGGTCAGGACTTCGAGCGCGTCGTGAAAACCTTTGTAGGCCTGCTCGAAGCTCTCGCGCGTGGTCATGCGGCCTTCGTCCTGCCCGGTCATGATCGCGGGCTTCCGGGCACGGCGACGCGAACGGCATGGCGAATGGCCGGTTCGGTGCTGCCGAAGATTGACTGGACTGGCATGCTTCCCCCAGGGAGCCTCTGATCTATCCCGCGCAGGGCGGATCATCCGCAAAGCGCGGTGGGCGCGCAACTGCATGGCCGCAACCGGGGGTTCCGGCTAGCCGAAGATCGTCCGGTGATCGCCATGCCCGTACCAGTCGAGCACGGCGGCCGGCAGCAGGTCCGCCAACGGGAGCCCGATGCCCGCGTACATATCCAGGGTATCGAGCAACGCCTGCCGGTATGGGCGCCCTTCCTCTCCCGGCGGGCAGTTGAACTGCTCATATTCGACCAGTTCGAGCATGCGCGTCGACCAGTCGAAGAGTAAGTCGGCCCTGACCTGAAGCTGGTGGCGCAGCCAGGGCCGCAAGGGTTCGTGCAAGCTGTGATTGTCCCTTGCGGCGATCTCCCGTGCGCACGCAGTGACCTCGGCATGGATGCCGCGATACCACTCCGTGTGACCGGCCGCCGACAGGGGCACGACCAGCGGTGCCGGTGCGCGGTTGTCCGCCCAGGTCGTGATGAACTGTCGCTCGATGCGGCGCGCATCGGCAAGCCGGTCCACCGCGATCAGCAAACCGCGGTCGAGGTCGAAAAACTCGAAGAAGCGACGATGCAGGGTATGGAAGCGCCGGAAGGGTTCGCGCGAGAAACCAACCTTCAGCAGATCCTCATCCCGGCACGGCAAGACGTAGACATAAGCGTGCCCGCGCGAGGCGAATCGTGGATAAGGGATGTCGTCCGTCATGGAGAACCCTACCTGCCGCGACGGTTATTGTCGTCGCGCATCAGGATAAGCCGTCGCCGTCTCACCATGCTGGACGCCGGGCAAGCTGCCGCCGCATCCCCCACCATCTGCACGATTGACGCCCATCACAGGCGGGCGTAGCGTCGGCTGCATGTCGATGCAGGTCGTTGTCGACGCTCTTGAGTCCTTTCGACGGCGCGCGTCGGCTCCGCCCGTCTCCAGCCTCGGCCTGTCCCGCGTTTGCGTGGACGGGTAACAGGTTCGTGCGGGCCACGGAATCCGCCCAGAGGACGGCGAAACACGCTGCCGCCCGAACAGGGACGCCCATGGGAGGGCGCCGGTCGCGTGATCGGCAACAAGGACTCCCGATGACCACAGGGGATTTGTGGAGGATGCGTCATGGCATTCACGAAACGTCGTACGACGACATGGGCGCTGTTCGCCCTGGCCAGCGGTTTTACCCTCACCGTCGCAGCACAGGACATGGTGAAGGTCGCGCCGAAGGAAACCAAAGTATTGATCGACAACGCCCAGGTCCGGGTCGTCGAGGTCACCATCAAACCCGGCCAGAGTCTGCCGATGCACTCCCATCCGGCATCGGTCATCTATGTCGTCGATGGGGGCAAGACCAAGTTCACCAACGCGGATGGCAAGACCGGGGAGATGGATGGCAAACCCGGCGATGCAAGGTGGTACGAACCAGTGGTCCACAGCAACCAGAACGTCGGCACCACGACGACGAAAGTGGTCGTGGTCGAACTGAAACCGGCCCACTGATCTCGCGCGCGATAGCCCGATGACCGGCTATCGCGCGACTCTCGCAGAATCGTGAAAACCTGCTGTTTCGCAGGAACTTTCACATCGTACGGCCATGTCGGAAAACACAAGCCAACCGGCTTGGCATCCGTCTAGACTGCGCGCTCTTTCCCGGAGTTCGCTCAACCATGACGACCAAGGTCGCGCAGGAATTCACCAAAGACTGGTTCAGCCACAACATCGCCACCTGGGAAAAGATCTTCGCCGAACACAAGGACAAGAAAGACCTGCGCTATCTGGAAATCGGCGCGTTCGAAGGCCGCTCGGCGTCATGGCTGCTGACGAATATCCTCACCGATCCCTCCTGCACGATCGAATGCGCCGACCTTTTCACGGCGACCGAACACGGCGACTACTACGCGACCTTCCTGAAGAACATCGCACCCTGGCACGAACGCGTCGTCGTCCATAGCGGACCCAGCTTCGACACGCTTTCGCGCATCAGGAACGACTTCGACGCGATCTATGTCGATGGCTGGCATTCGGCTTATGGCGTACTCGCGGACGCGGTCATGTCCTGGCCACGCCTGAAGGTCGGCGGCCTGATGGTCTTCGACGATTACCTGTGGATTCCCGAGGCACTGAAGGCGCGGAAGAAACCAAACCTGGTGCAACATGTCGTCGGTCCGCTGCGCGGACATAGCCCGCGCGCATGGGCGAGGCGACGGATCATCGAGGACTTTCCTTCCGAGTGCCCGAAGGCAGGCGTGGATGGATTTCTCGCCACCGTCGACGGCTATTACGACATCGTCAGCAGCGGTTACCAGCTCGCGATCCGCAAGACGCGCAACTTCGGGCAGGTTTTGTAAAGCCTGGCCGTGGGCGATGACTCATCGCCCACGGCTTATCCAAGAAAGGCAAAGAGCATCGCCACCACGAACCCAAGAAGAATCAGGCAGGCCTCTCCCACCTGCCAGGCCATGGCAAAGGTGGCAGCATTGCCCGCAGGATGTTTTTGCTGCAACTGGGTTCGCCTGAGCAAGACGAATACATAGGCCGAGAGGACGATGACCACGCCAAGCAACCCCATGCCGGCGCCGCCGATCGCACGCAACAAGAGAAATGCAAGGACCGATACACACAACGTCGCGACGCGGCCAACGAGTCCGTAGAGCCACAAGGTGTCACGAACGGAGGGCGGCGCGTCCCGGGCTATCTCCGCACGCCGTGCGGCAATCGCATCCAGCTCGCCGGCGCCAATCCCGCGATTCATCAATTCGCCGCGCAATGCCAGCTCGGCCCAATCCATCCGGCCGTCCGCTGACCACATCTCCCTTAGTACGCCGGTGTCGGTTTCGGCAAAGCGACGCCTGGCCATTTCGGCCTGGGCGGTAATATCTGTCATGGCTGGTATCCCCCTCGCCGCAGCTTAACCGCCGCGACACGGCACTTCAATCAGGTTGCCTAGGGCTTCTTTTTTCTGCGACTTGCAAGGAACACCATGGCCAGGCCCAGCATGGGCAGTACACGCGTGCCGACGGTCCGCCAGAACTCGCTACGCTCGGCTTTCGCCATATTTTCGGGAAACTCCTTCATTTCCTTCGGCTCCGGGCCGGTGATGTATCCGGTCAGGCCGAGCGCTGCCTGCCTGTCGCCGGGCTGGGTGTCGGCATAGGTCTCGCCGGTATCGAAGCTGACACCGTTCGTCAGCTTGTCGAACGCGTCCTGCGCGATCAGTGCCCGGTCGCCGGCATAGGCGTCGGCGAAATGGATCTGCATGGCCACGGTCCAGCGGCGTCCCAGCAATATGGCGTTCATATAGATGTCGTTGCCGATCATGCCGCCCATGGTCATGTCGCTATAGGTCCAGTCGAGACGATGCGCCGCGGCATCCCAGCGCGGCGCGCGTACCCAGTCGACGCTGTGCATGGTCGGGTGCGGATGGTCGAGCTGGCCGAGGATATTGCTGCCGTAGGTTTCCATCGTCTGGCTGAGGCTGTCGGCATCGAGCGTGACCTTGCCGGTGTCGACATGGCCTTGCAGCATCGACACGACGAGCATGGTCCAGGCGCGGTCGACCGGGGCCAGCAGACCGCCCGGCGGCGCGTCCGCATCCAGCATGCCGGCCGCCAGCAGCCGATCGCGCATGGCTAGGACGGCGCTGGCTGGCAGATAACGGAATCCGGCGGGAATCGCCAGGTTTGCAGGGCCGTCCAGGTGCACGGTGCGAGGTCCCGCCTGCCATGCCCCGTCCATCCAGGGATCGGCGGGTAGCGGCGTGCCCAACAGCGGGGCGATGCCATGACCGGCATCGCGCTGCGCGACGTCGCCGATATCGTCGACGACATCCTGTGCCTTCGCCCGGCGGACAGCCGCGATGCGTTCGGCCGGCACGGCAGCATCGGCCGGGTCGGTTTTCCCGGTCTCCGGGCGCTTCACCGCACAGCTGGCGGCGACGTCCTTCGGCCAGATGGTTTCGCCATGGCCGTTGCGCACGACCTCGATACCGCAATCGAGGCTCTCGACGCTGGCAAGCAGGCGACCGTGCGAATCGACCCAGGCCAGGCTCTGGCGACGGTCGGGTTCATCCTGGGTGAAATACCAGACATCACCGGGCCGCGGGGTCTGCTCGCTGGCATTCCACGCAGGCCACGCGCTGCCGTTGTAACGCGGCGGCGTCAGCGCATGTCCCTGCTTGTCGATCAGCTGCCAGTCCTTGTCTGGATAGCGGATCGCCGCGGCGCCGTCGGCGAAATCGCCGATGTACGCATAGTTGGCCGCGGGCAGTACGACGCGGCCCTGCCGGTCAAGCAGGACTCGCAGGTCCTGGCCCTCTGGCGAGGGCACGCGCATCCAGGCGACACCGTCGGCGAAGTCCGTGCCACCAAGCCAGTCCTTGCGCGGCGCCACCAGGGGTTTGCCCGTCTGGAGGTCGAGCAGGCCGAAGGTCTCGTCGTCGAGGGTGTAGAACAGTCGATCCTCGGATGCCGCGCCTCCGCCGCTGGCGTGGAACAGTACGTGGCCCTTGCCGTCGCGCAGGGTCGGGCCGTCGGCAGCGGTTTCAAGCACACGATCCGGGCCGATGGGCTGCAGGCCATAACGATGGGCCCAGCGGATGACCAGCTGGCCCTTGCGGTCGATCAGCGCGGCTTCGTGCTGCGTGCCTTCGCCGCGCGATACCTCGGCCAGGCCGAAGCGGAAGGCACCGGCTTCGGGGTAGTTACCGGAGAGTACGGGCTTGCCCTGGCGGTCGATGTAGCGCACCGGCGCCTGATCCGTCTCCTGTGCCGGCGCCATGCCATCGGCGAAGTCGCCAGCCCAGTGGAAGCGCTGGGGCAATAGCCAGTTGCCACGCGTATCGATATAGCCGTAGCGCTGGTCGGTCCAGGTCGTGGCCAGGGCGATGCCATCGTCGAAGTCACCGATAAGGTCGAAGCCCGGTGCGACCAGCTCCTTGCCATTGGCATCCAGCAGACCCGAACGCCCGGCATGCGTCTGCGTCACCCATACATCGCCATTGGCGAACAGGGCCCCGTAACGCGGCTCGACCGCCCAATGCCCGTCGCGATCGAGCAGCCCGCAGCTTGAATCGAAGACGACGACGCATACCGGCACCAGGCGCGGCGATGGCGGTTCCACGCGCGGCGGCACGCCGGCGGCCAGCGCCAACCCGCTCCATGCAACCAGGATCAGCAGCCACGAACGACTGGCGTATCGACACAAGAACATGCGCTCCCCTTCCTTCGCGACCCACGACACGACAGCAACGACGAAGGATCGCAATCACGGGGGCATCGGGCAAGCGCTTCAGAACATGAGTTGCAGGCGGGCCTCGATGATGTCGGGACCGATTCGCACACCCTGTCGCTCGCTTTGGACGCGGACATAGTTCGCCTGCAGCTTGAAGTAACGGGTCATGTACCAGTTCGCGCCCAGGGTCCAGTCATGCTGCCGACCGCCGTGGACACGTCCGTCATCGAGATCCAGTTCGCTATAACGGATGGCGAATTCCAGCGCACCGTACGGGCCGGATGGCTTGACGTCGCCGACGTTGCCCGCCGAATATCCGCGCGATTCGCCGGTCGCCACCCAACTGGCGAAGGCATAGAAACCGTCGCCGCGATAGGCGGGCCGGCCTTCAACGAACTTCACCGTAGCGGCCATGTATTCGGCTTGCACGGACCACGGCCCGCCGATCCAGAGCCCTTCCAGGCCGCGCCGGTCGTAATGATCGGTGAAAGGCAGGTTTCCCGTATCCACCAGCCTGACCTCGGTCAGGCCTGCCTCCGGGCGCGAGCGTAGGCGGGCCCCCGGCGGCGCATGCTCGTCGCGATCATCCAGGTGCCATCGGGGTCGTTGCCGTGACGTGGACAAGCCCAGGTGCAACACCCGACCCGGTGCGTTCCAGGGCGTCCAGGCGAAGCGTGCCGCCGTGGTATGCCCGTCGTTGTCGCCTTCCAGGTCGCTGGCGTAGAAGCCCGCCTGAACCAGGTAGGTGGGACGCACCTGCTGCCAGTCGATGCCGGCCCTGCGCCCGGGATAGACGGCCTGCATCGGCAAGGCGGCCTCGAGGAAGGTCGTCGAGCCAGTCCCCGTGTTGCCCTCGAAGCCAACCGGAAGCTTGCTGTAGCCGATACGTACCGCGCCCAGGTCGTGGCCGAGCAGGGCCCGGGTCTGCACGCGCAGGTACACGTCCAGCCAGGTGCGTGCCTGGAAGTCGTAGACGACGGTCGCGTCGTAGACATTTTTCTTCTTGAGGTAAATGCCGACTTCCTTGCGACGGCTCGTCTGCGCGTCGTCCAGCATGCCGCGGTCAGCGGAAAACCGATTGAGGTCGAACTGGTACTTCAGCGACATGCCAAGGTCGGTGCCATCGGCGAACACATGGTGGGTGGGCCAGTTATCCCGAAAACTGTAAGGTGGATCGGTTTCCGCGGCGTCCACCGCGAACGGCGCGGCCAGGGCGAACGAGGTAACGAGGAAACGCTGCTTCTTCATCGTGGCACTCCCCCTTGCGATGGGACAGCACGCGCAACCGCGCCGGTAGATGCCGGCCATCCGATGGCAGCCTTGAGCCGTGGTTTGTCGATGGGACTAGACTCGGCATCGACTTGCCGACTGCTACATACGGGATACACCCATGCTCGAGTTGAAAGGCATGCTGTCGCTCCAGTCCGGCGACCGGACCCTGGGTGGACTGGATCGTATCGAACTACTGGAAAAGATCGGTGAAACCGGTTCGATCACCGCCGCGGCACGCGCGGTCGGCATGAGTTACAAGGGTGCCTGGGACGCGGTCGACGCGATGAACAACCTGTCCGACGAGCCGCTGGTGGTACGCAGCGCCGGCGGCAAGCGTGGCGGCGGTACCGGATTGACACCCCGGGCGCGACGGCTGATCGAGGTTTTCCGGGCGCTGGAAGTCGAACACCAGCACTTCGTGCGGCAACTCGGCGCGCTGGGCGAGGCGTCCGTCAATGACATCGAACTGATGAGGCGATTCATGATCAGGACCAGTGCACGCAACCAGTTGTCCGGCAAGGTCGTCGCCGTCCACAAGGGCGCGGTCAACGACACCATCGAACTCGAGATCCACGGCGGCCAGCGGATCGTCGCCTCGATCACCAGCGAAAGCACGGCGAACCTGGGACTCGTCCCCGGCAAGGAAGCCGTCGCGCTGATCAAGGCCTCGTCCGTGCTGATCGGCATTCCCGACGGCAGCATGCGGCTCTCGGCGCGCAACCAGTTGCCCGGCAAGGTATCCGACGTGACCGAGGGCGCGGTCAACAGCGAGGTCACGATCCAGCTGGACGGCGGCGGTGTGATGGTCGCCATCGTCACCAGCGACAGCGTCGAGTCGCTCGAACTGGCCGAAGGCGTCAAGGTCGTCGCCATCATCAAGGCGTCGAACATCATCCTCGGTACGCTGGGCTGAGCTTCCTTTCATGAGGCCAGCGCCTCGGCGACTTCGTCGCCGTGGATACGGCCGTCGCGGATCTCCAGTACCTGTTCGCCCAGTGCCTCCGCGTCCGCGGGATCGTGGGTGATGATCAGCATCTGCAGGTCGAGCTTTGCCTGCAGCGCGGCCAGTTCCTTGCGCATGCGCATGCGAAGCTGCGGGTCGAGCGCCGCGAAAGGCTCGTCCAGCAAGAGGACATCCGGTTCGGTGGCCAGCGCACGTGCAAGCGCGACGCGCTGTTTCTGGCCGCCGGAAATCTGCGACGGATAACTTCGTGCCACCGTGTCGAGTTCGAAGGCCGACAGCCAGCGTGAGGCCTGCTCGGGAATGGCGCGGCTGGACGGATTGAATACACCGGTGCGTATGCCGAAGGCGACGTTCTGCGCCACGGTGAGGTGCGGGAACAAGGCGTAATCCTGGAACAGGTAGCCAACCTTGCGCCGCTGCGGCGGCAGGTTCACGCCCCGCTGCGTATCGAACAGCACATGGTCGTTGACCGCGATATGACCGCGCTCCGGCGTCATCAGCCCGGCGATGGCGCGCAAGGTCAGGCTCTTGCCGGCACCGGACGGTCCAAAGATGACGACACGGCGGCTACGCGTGCGAAAACGGATGTCCAGCTCGAACGGATGCTCGGCATCGGCGAGGCGGCGCTGGATGGCGATGTCCAGGGTCATCGTCAGGTGATCCGCAGCTTCGAGCGATCCGGCGCGAGCCGCCCGGCGATCAGCAGGACCGCGACGCAGGTCACCGAGGCGACCACGACCAGCACGGTGGCGCCTTCGTCCTTGCCCGCCGCCATCGCCGAAAAGATCGCCACCGACAGCGTCTGCGTACGGCCAGGCAGGTTGCCCGCGAACATCAGCGTGGCGCCAAACTCACCGAGCGCGCGGGCGAAGGCGAGCAGGGCGCCAGCGGTAATGCCCCTGGCCGCCAATGGCAGCGAGACGCGGAAAAACACCGCCAGTTCCGACAAGCCCAGCACGCGCGCCGCGCTTTCCAGATGCGGGTCGACATTTTCGAAGGCCGCGCGCGCGGCCTTCTGGATAAGCGGGAAAGCCACCAGGGTGGAGGCGATCACCGCGCCCTGCCAGGTGAAGACCGGATTGATGCCCCATCGCTCCAGTACCGCGCCGAACACGCCGCGACGACCGAGCAGAACCAGCAGGTAGTAACCGATCACGGTGGGCGGCAGTACCAGCGGCAAGGTCAGCAGCGAATCGACCAGGTCGCGCCACGACGAACGCCAGCGCGAGAGGCCAAAGGCGACGGCGACACCGAAGATCAGGTTCAGCCCGGTCGCCCACAAGGCGACCTTCAGTGACAACAGCAGGGGTACCCAGACCGCGACGTTCATGATCAGGGCTTGAGGAAACCGGAGGTCGAAAGCAGCTGCTGGCCTTCCGGCGAGAGCACGAAGGCCTCGAACGCCTGCGCCTCGGCGGGCTGCTTCGAACCGGTGACCACCGCAATGGGGTAGCTGATCGGCGTCGTGGTCGGCACGCGCAAGGCCACCTTGACCTTGTCCGTGGCGATCGCCGCATCGGTAGCGAACACAAAGCCGGCCTCAACCTCGTCGCGGGCCACGTAATCCAGGCTCTGGCGCACGTTCTGCGCCAGCACGGCCTTCGCCGACACCGACTGCCAGAGGCCGGCGGCTTCCAGCGCGCCCTTGGTATAGCGCCCCACCGGGACCGAATCCGGGTCGCCATAGGCGATCCGCTTGACCGCGGGCTGGTTCAGGTCCTTGAGGCTGGAGAGCTTCAAGGTGCTGCTCATCGGTACGACCAGCACCAACTGGTTGGCGGCGAAGTTCTTCCGCGAGGCCTTGTCGATCGCACCCTGCGCGGCGGCCTTGTCCATGGCTTTCTGGTCGGCGGAGGCGAAGACATCGGCCGGCGCGCCGTTGGCGATCTGCTGGAGCAGCACGTCGGAGGCGGCGAAATTCAGCACGACCCTGGTGCCGGGATGCTTCGTTTCATAGGCCTTGGCCACGTTCTGGAAGGCATCGGTCAGGCTGGACGCGGCCGAAACGACCAGGTCCGCGGCCTGAACGGGGCTCGCGCAGAGCGCCGGAGCCAGTGACAGGGCAAACACGAGGGCCGGCAAGCGGTTCCTGGACATGGCTGTTCCCGACAAAATGTGAGGTCGATATATAGTCGACTATATAACGCTAATTGGGGCGGGCCAGTCAAAACCGGCCTGAGCAGGTTTTCCCCGTGCTTTTCATGCCGGCTTGATCGGCGTGCGAGCAGGCTCGACGGCACTCGAATCGACCGGGAGAAAGCGATGTTGGGTGATAAAAACGCTGTAGCGGGCCTCGCCGTCAAGGACCTGGCCGTCGCGCGAAAATTCTACGAAGGCACACTGGGGCTGCAGCAGGTCCACGCCATGGGCGACGAACTGGTCACTTACCGCACCGGTGATACCGTCATCAACGTGTATGTCTCGCGTGAAGCCGGGACCAACAAAGCGACCGCCGTAACCTGGTCGCTGGGCAAGGAGCTCGAGCCGACCGTGAAAGCGCTTGCCGCGAAAGGCGTCACCTTCGAACACTACGACATGCCCGGCACGACGCTCGAGGGCGACCTCCATGTCAATGGCGACATGAAGGTCGCCTGGTTCAAGGACCCGGACGGGAACATCCTGAACCTGATCAACCAGTGACCATCTGGCAGGTCGGAAAGTCGGTATAGCCCTTCTCGCCGTCCCGCGTGTAGAAGTCCGACCGATCAGCTTCGGCCAGCGGCCAGTCATGCCTGAGGCGCTCGACCAGATCCGGGTTGGCGATATATGGCCGGCCAAAAGCGATCAGGTCGACCAGGCCGCTGTCCAGCGCCGCCTGTGCCTTGCGCCCGGTGAACAGAATATCCTGGCGATATCGCTTGACCTAGCCTCAACTTGCGCACACTGAACCCGGCACCAAAAGCCGCGCCACCACCTTGATACACGAACAATCCGTTCAAGATGGAGGGATCAGTGTTGCCCGGAATGCCATCGTCCATCGTATAGAAGGACCCGGACATATTGATCGGCGATCCTTCGGC
>DASYLE010000080.1:0-36038 GCA_036009745.1 Luteibacter sp.
CTCGCTCGCGGTGAACCAGTACTTCACCTATACCGGCATCGACGCGACCGGTGTGCCCACCGGGCTTACCCCGATCGCTTCGGAAACCGGTGGCGGCGTGTCCCCGAACGGCGAGTACGGCCAGGCGCCGGATCCGAAGACCGTCAGTGCCAAGAACATCAAGTCCGAATACCAGGACGAGTACATCCTCGGCTTCGACCACCAGTTCGACCCGGCCTGGGTCTGGGGCATGAAGGCGACGGTGCGCAAGTTGCGCAATGCGCTCGACGACATCTGCGACTCGAACGCGGTCCAGGACGCCGCTACCGCGCAGGGTATCGACGTCACCAACGTCAAGGTCGGCGGCTGCTACCTGGCCAACCCGGGCCGGGCGAATGTCTACCAGCTGGCGAAGACCGGCGGCGGCTATGCCGACGTCACCGTCACCAATGCCGACTACGGCTTTACCCACCTCGTTCGCAACTACTACGGCCTGGATACCTACCTGTCGCATCCCTTCGACGGCACCTGGTCGGCCAAGATCGATTACCTGTACTCACATAGCTACGGCAATACCGAAGGCCAGGTCCGCTCCGACATCAACCAGCCCAGTGTCTCGGCGACCCGCGACTGGGATTACGCCTCGCTGATGGAATTCGCCAATGGTGTCTTGCCCAATGACCGCAAGCACCAGCTGAAGCTGTACGGCTCATACCAGATCGCGCCGGAATGGATGCTCTCGGCCAACATCACCGTGCTCTCCGGCTCGCCGAAGTCCTGCCTGGGCATGTATGGCATCGACCAGACCGATCCGGTCGACTACGGCAGCTTCTACCACTACTGCGACGGCAAGCCTAGCCGCCCTGGCGACAAGGGACGCAATCCCTGGCAGGAGATCGTCACCGTCAGCGGCGAGTACCGGCCCGAATGGGCGGGCAAGAAGCTTGGCTTCAACGTGATGGTCTACAACCTGTTCAACCAGCAGCGCGTGGACTGGGTCAACCCGGTCTACGGAAGCACCAAGGTCGTAAGCCTCGCCTACGACGAGGTGGAATTCTATGAAACCCCGCGTTACGTGCGCTTCGGCGTGACGTACGACTTCTGATGACGACGTGATCCCGCGGGCCAGTGGCCCGCGGGATCACCTGTGCCGGGACTAGCGATATGCATGTGTATTCACGACTTCTCAAATGCTTCCTGTTCAGTTCCGCCATCGTCGCGATGCAGGCGGGCATGGCCCAGGACCGCTACCCGGACCTGCCCAACGAAACACCTGCGCACTTCACGCCGGTGGACAACAGCTTCGACTACACCCGCCGTGTCGTCGACATTCCCATGCGCGACGGCGTGAAGCTGCATACCGTCATCGTCATGGCGAAAGGCACGGCGCATGCCGGCATCCTGATGACCCGCACGCCGTACAACGCGGACAGCATGACCGAGCGCAAGAACAGCCCGCACATCGGGCCGGTGCTGGACGGTTTCGACACGCCAGCGGACATTATAGAAAAAGACGGCTATATCCGCGTCGTCCAGGACATCCGCGGCAAGTATGGCTCCGGCGGCGACTACATCATGAACCGCCCGCTGCGTGGCCCGCAGAATCGCACCGCGGTCGACGAGTCCACCGATATCTACGACACCGTCGACTGGCTGGTGAAGCACGTGCCGGAAAGCAACGGCAAGGTCGGCATCATCGGCATTTCATATGATGGCTTTGAAGCACTGATGGCCACCGTGCATCCGCATCCGGCGATGAAGGTCGCCGTGCCGATCAATCCCATGGTCGATGGCTGGATGGGCGACGACTGGTTCCACAATGGCGCCTTCCGCCAGCAGGGCCTCCCCTATATTTACGGCCAGGCCGCCACCCGGTCGAGCACGGCCAACTGGTGGTCCGGCGACCGCGACGACTACGACCTGTACCTCAAAGCCGGATCCGCAGGCGCGCTTGGCAAGTCGCGCGGCATGGAGCAGATCGGGTTCTGGCGCAAACTGCTGGCCCACCCAGCCTATGACGCGTTCTGGCAGGAACAGGCCGTCGACAAACAGCTGGCCGCGCTGCCACTCACGGTGCCTACCATGCTGGTCCACAGCCTGTGGGACCAGGAAGACATCTACGGTGCCATGGCCGTCTATCGTGCGCTGGCACCGAAGGACCCAGACCACCAGAAGCTCTTCCTGGTCATCGGTCCGTGGCGACATGCCAAGTCCTGGGAGGCGGCGGCCACGATGGGCGCGATCCCGTTGGGTAGCGATACCGGCACGTATTTCCGCGAAAATATTCTGCGGCCATTCCTCGCCCAGTACCTCAAGGACGATGCACCCACGGCAGGCGTCGCTCCGGTCAACGCCTACGTCAGTGGCGTCAATCGTTGGGAAACGCATGACGCATGGCCGCCGACGATCGCGAATAAGCCGCTCTACCTGCATGCCGACGGTGGCCTTGGGTTCGCACCGGGCGACAACGGCTATGACGAGTATGTCTCCGATCCCGCCAAGCCGGTTCCCTATCGCATTCGCCCCATCCAGCCGTGGATCCACGGCATTCCCGACCAGGTTGAGTCATGGCCGGAATGGCTGGCCGACGACCAGCGCGAATTCGCTACCCGCACCGATGTACTGACCTACGTATCCGACGTACTGACTTCACCGCTGCGGATCAGCGGCGAACCGGCGGTCAACCTGATGGCTTCGACCAGTGGCAGCGACAGCGACTGGGTGGTGAAGCTGATCGATGTGTATCCCGACGAGGTTCATGAGAAGCCATCGCTGGGCGGATACGAACTGGGTATAGCGATGGACATTTTCCGCGGCCGCTACCGTGAAGGTTTCGCCGAAGCGAAACCGATCGCCGCTGGCCAGCCCCTGCCCTATCGCTTCCCGTTGCCGACGTCCAACCACGTCTTCGCCACCGGCCATCGGGTCATGGTGCAGATCCAGTCGAGCTGGTTCCCGCTCTACGATCGCAACCCGCAGACCTTCGTGAAGAACATTTTCCTCGCCGAGCCTGGCGACTACCGGAAAGCCACCCAGCGTATCTACCACACGAGCTTTATCGAGCTTCCTGTCGTCGAGCACTGAGCGCCTTACTCATAACAGCTGGAACGCCCGGCGTTTGCCGGGCAGATGATGGCGGCGAACCCGCCATCCTTGCGTACGTCGACGGAGAGCGATGCGCTCCCTGCCTCGCTCGATGTCTTGTGCACGACGTCAGCCCGCTCCGTTCCCGGCGGATCCTCGATAAGGTCGACCAGCCATGGGCCCTTGCCCAGCCCCGCAAGCGAAGCGGCCAGGGTTTCGCCCTCGCCGGCACGAATGCCGCCGATAAACCAGCGATCGCCTTTGCGCCGCGCGATAACGGCGTCCTGCCCCGGCGAGCCGGACAGCAGCTTCGTATCGTCCCAGACCGTCGGCACCTGGTCGATGAAGGCGAGTGCCTGGGGATGGCGATCATAGGCCTCGGGGCCATCGGCAAGGTGCAGCCAACCGGATTCGAACGCCACCGACAATGCCACCTCATGCGCGATCGAGGCCAGCTTCGGCCCGGCGTCTAGTGCGACCGGGGTGAAGTCCATCGAACCGACGACGTTGCGTGTATAGGTCTGGATGGTATTGGCCACCGGCGGCGCGTTGTTCTCGGCGCCACGAACGGCTTCCATGCTCATGATGTGCGGCCAGGTACGCGCAAGCCCGTGGGGAATCGTCGCCCCATGGAAATTGACCATCAGATGCAGCTTCGCGGTGTCCGCCAACGTGTCGTCGTACCACTGGTAGCGCGCCTGCGAATCCGATTCCATGAAATCGATCTTGACGCCCTTGACGCCCCAGGCCTTGACCTTCGGCAGGATCGCCTGGCGCTTGGCCTCGGTATCGAGCTTCGACCAGTGGAACCAGAGCAGGATATCCACGCCGCGGGCCTTGGCGTATGTCACCAGCTCCGGCACCCACGCATCGCTCCAGCCCTCGTCGACGAGCACATAAGGCCAGCGGTTGCGCGCCGCGAAGTCCACATAGGCTTTCTGTCGTCCGAAGTCACTGGGGCTTTCGTGCTCGCTCAGCCACGACCAGGCGACCTTGCCGGGGCGTATCCACGACGTATCGCTGAACTTCGCCGGATCGGCCAGATCGTCGACCAGCGTTGAACCGACCACGGTGGCCAGGTCCCCGGCGATCACGGTGCGCCACGGCGTGCCGCCATGGAAACCGACCTGCGCGTCGGCGAGTGTCAGCGTGTAGTTGCCGGAGCCGGCAACATGGCGCAGGCGGCTTCCACTGTATCGACCATCCGAGTTCGACTCGGTGACCAGCAGGTAGTCTTTGCCGACCTGGAACAGCGATGGATAGCCAAAGTCACCGGTCGCCGCGCCGCCTGCCGTGGTCTCGATGCGAAGCTTCTCATACTGCGGGTTATAGGGGAGCAACCACGCCCTCGCATCCTCAGGCATGGCAAACGACGATGCCTCACCGGTTACCGTGGCCCCGGGCATATCGGGCAGTTCGTATCGATAAGCGACGCCATCGGGCGCCATCCGGATGACGAGGTCCAGCTTCGCGCCATGCTCTCCGACGAACGCATAGCGGGATTCCAGCATGTGCGCATGGCGTTCGAGTCGCTTTCCCGTCGTCATGCGGTAGTGCTCATCGACGGTTCGCTGGCTCGAGGAGAGCAGACGCAGGCCATGCGTCAGGTCGGCGTTCGTTGTGCGTATCCCCACCGCACTATCGAGCAGCTTGATGCCCGCCCGGTCGAACAGGGAGAGCACGACCCTGCCATCCGCCGAACCGACCTCCAGCCTCGCGGTAAAGGCGGCGTGGTTGTCGGAAGGCACCGCGATCACCTTCGAGGTGGTGGCGGCAACAGCCAGGGGGAGACAGGCAGCGGTGAAGAGTGCAAAGCGGAGCGATCGGGAAAAGGAAGACATCGGCCATTCCGTACGGGGATCGAATCCCAAGCATACAAACTTCAGCCCGCCAAGACAGGTGACGCACGCCCCGATTCGGCGGTCCGGCCAGCAAGCAGCCGATCGCGCAAGCGCAGGAAGGGAAGCTCGACACCGTAGTAAAGCAAGGCACCGACCACGAGCACGGCGACCGCATAAACCATGAAGAGCAGTACGCCATGATTTTCCAGGGCTTCGGCAAACCTGACCTGCACAAAGTGCAGGGCAAGCTTGTGACTGAGGTAAAGGCTATAGGAGACCCTCGCCAGCCATTCCACGCCGGGGATATGCACCCGCGCGAGTCCGCTGTTGCCACCACTGGCTGCGATCACCAGCAGTGCCATCCCGGCTGACAGCAGCGGATAGCCGAGTGCCGAGGCCAGAAGGCCAGCTCGGTCCTGGAACAACCATAGCGCCGCGGCAAGTGCGGCTACGCCACAGACGGTGATTCTGTGCCCCATCCATTGCAGTCGCGTCCACCATGTCGGCCGGTACATCCGGCAGGACGCCAGGATCACGCCGGCGAGCAGGCCATCCAGCCGGGCATAGGTCGGGTAGTAGATGTTCCGGACGAAATATTGCCCGGAAAGCGAGCCACCACCATCGGCGCCATGCATCCAGACTACGGCGCGCACTAGCATGCCGCCGGCGGCGACGACGATGCAAGCCAGGGCGAAGCGTCGCGCCGATGGTTTGCGCAACATCGTCACGGCAATGAGGGGAAACAGTAAATAAAAATGTTCCTCGACGCACAGCGACCAAAAATGCGAGAAGGCCTTGTTGTGTTCGTAGTCGACCAGGAAGTTGAAGGTAAACGTCAGGTACTGCCATAGCGGCTGGATGCCCGGTGCCTCGCGAAGACCAGGCCAGGCGAAGTACGCCGTAAGCACGACCAGCAGCACCGGCACGATCCGGAACGCGCGCCGGATATAAAAGTCCGCGAAGGACAGTGGCTGGCCCCGGCTCAGCGGCTTGAGTACCTGCGAGCCGATCAGGTAACCGCTGAGCACGAAGAAGAGGTCGACGCCTGCCCAGCCATAGTCCCCGATGATGCCGAGGGTCCCCGGCAAACGGCCGACGATATACGAATGGAACAACATGACCCAGACGATCGCGACGGCGCGAAGCAGGTCGAGGCCGGACAATCGGATCATGGGTGCCCCCGCACGAGTGAGGGCACACTGTTCCATGAGGAAATGGCGAAGCTGTGGCGCCTTTCGGCGCGATTGAAGCGCACCGCCACAGGATGATTCGCGCCTGCGACACTCATCCTTCGGGCCAGCTTCGCTGTCCTTGGTCGCTTCGCTCCCGGCGTCCGGCCTGCGATCCGGGAAAAAACGTGAGGGCAAGATGGCGATCGGGAAGTCACGGCCCCAAGGGATTCGCGAACAGTGTTCGCTCCTACAAGAGCAGGTAGCCGTGACCTTGTGGGAGCGAACCCTGTTCGCGAGTCCTTTGGGGCCAGACCTTTCACGCTGGCAAAAATAGATACACGGCGATCAGCCGGCTCGTGATCCCGGGGCCCCGTTGAGCAGTGAGGTCGGCGGGGACGATCAGGCCGCGAAGCCGGGATGACGTCAACTTCGTCATCCCGGCGCAGGCCGAGATCCAGTGGCGATGGGTTGGGTTATCGCGATGACCTAGAAGGCCACGGTCAGATTCATCCGCGCTGCCTGGTCCTTGGCATGGTCGGCGAACTGCCCCTGGTAGCTGGCGTCGATCGTGGTCCGGCTGCCGATCGGGAAGCTCACCCCTAGTGTGGCGGCCATGGCGTTATGCGCCACCGGCACGCCGTCGATGCTGAAGCTGTTGACGCCACCCGCGGCGAACGACTGCGTGCTGCCCGGCACCAGGTCGCCCCAGGCATGCTGCCAGCCGAGACCGGCGTGCGCACGGATCCCGTCCGGCGCGAGCTCGAAGCTCGCACGCAGGCCAAGCGTGCCGACCGTCTGCTTGCTGGTATCGCCCTGCACGGCCAGCGCCGCCGACGATCCGCTTTCAGTGAATCCGTCTGTCTTAACCTGGACCTCGGCGAGATTGAGGTAGGGCTCCAGCGTCGCGTGACCGCCAAGATCAAAGCGGTAGCCACCGTCGACATAGGCTTGCGCGGTGTCGGCGTCGTAACGACCACTCGCCGTTTCCGCGAAGTTGCCGAAGGCGATATGCCGCGTGCTGTCGATCTGCTGCCAGGCGTAGTCAGCGCCAGCCTGTAGCTGGAAGCCACCGATCGCCGTGCTGCCGTAGAAGCCCAGATGCGTCGCGGTCGCGTGCGCCGAGGAGCCGAGATCGTCCACGCGCACCGAGGTCTGGCCACTGCCCGCGACCACGCCGAGGCGCGAGGAGGCGCCAACGCCGATATCCGCGCCGACCAGCACGCCGCTGCCGTTCGCCTGCATGCGCGCCGCATTGGCATTGCCCTCGTTGTCGCCCCAATGCCCCCAGGCCGAGGTCCACGCGGTGACGCCGTTGGCATCGCCAGCCTGCTTGCCGTCGGCCGCGCTGGTCAGCCCGAGCAGATGGTTGTTGATCGCATCGCGCACGTAGCGGCTATCGTCGAGCAAGGCGGTGCGCATGCTGGCGTGCAACTGCCCGGCCAGTTGGTCGAAGGCCTTCGGAACCGATCCTGCATCCAATTGCGCCAGCGAGGTATAGACCGGGCTGTCGAAACCGAGCGCATCAGCGGCCACGGCTACGGCGGCCTGGTCGCGCGTGCGCGCAAGGCTGACGAAGGCGATGTTATTGCGTTCCAGCGACAGGTTCACCGCATCCGCGGTGTAGCTCAACGTCGGCGTCAGGAAGGCCAGGCTCGAGGTCACCGAATCGAACTGGCCACTGATGCCCTGGCCCGCGGTAAGAATGGTGTACTCGGTACGCGGCGACCAGTTACCCGCCTGCGCCAGCACCACCGTGCCACCACCGAGGATGGTGGCCTTGCCGCCCACTGCGAGACGATCCGACTGGCCATCGGGCGAGGCGTTGACGGTCAGTACGCCGTCCTTGTTCTGGGTGTAGTTGCCCGTGATGGTGAGCGTGCCGATCGAACCGCCCGGCGCAACGGTGCCATCGTTGACGACATTGCCGCCGATCGTGCCATGGCCGCGTAGCGTACCGCCGGTGGCCACGTCGACGTTGCCGGCAAGCGAGGCCTTCGGCGAGGCCGCGTCGCCGACAACCAAGGTACCGCCGGTGATCGTGGTATCGCCGGCGTACGTATTGGCACCGTCCAGGGTTACCGTGCCAGCACCAACGGCGACACTCGAGAAATCCGAGATCACGCCACCATAGTTGAAGCTGTTGCCTGCGCCCGGCGCGATGGCAAGCGTGCTGGTCCCGGTTCCGCCGGAGATATCGCCGTTGACGACGGCCGTACCGCCGAGGATTTGCAGGTTGCTGTTGCCGCTGCCAAGATTGATCGCCTTGCCGCTGGCATCAGCCGTGATCGTGCCGTAATCGATCACCGTGGCATTGTTCGCGCCAGTGTCGATCGCCGCTTCCGTCGTGCCACCGCCTTCGATGGTGCCCCCGGCCAGGTTGGTGATCGTCAGCGCATAGGCTGTCGCGACGCCCGTGACGGCGATACCCGCGCCATTCTGACCCTTGATCAGGCCACTGTTGGTGACCGTCGTGTCGCCATAAATGCCCTGCGGGGTGGCGAACGGCGCGTCGGTGACCGGATCCTTGTCGATACCGGCAAGGGTAATACCCCGCGAGGCACCGCCATTGATGTTGTCGCCCTCGATCGTGCCCGAATTGACGATCGTGCCACCACCGACGGTCATGCCTTCGCTGGTGTCCTGGAACGCCTGCTTCGACAGGATCGTGCCGGTGTTGGTGACATTAACCAGACCGTCCACATCGACACCGTCGCCATCGCCCGCCATACCGCTGCCGACGATCGTGCCGTGGTTGACGATCGTCACCAGTTCCTTGTTGTTGAAGCCGTCGATATTGACGCCCGAGCCATTGTCGCCCTGTATCGTTCCGCCGCGGTTGTTGGTGACGTTCAGGGTGAACGTACCGTCGGTCGTCGTATCCGTATTGCCGCCGGTAATGCCATGACGCGCGCCCTCGATCAGGCCGGTGCCGGACAGGGTCTGCGAGCCGGTCGTCGCGTTGACCACGGTGATGCCGCTGTTGGCCTGCAGGTCGACGCCGTCGCTGCTGTCGTTGGTGCCGGGGTTATTGGTCGAGCGGATGATGCCGTCGTTATAGACAAAGCCGTTGACACCCGGACGCACCGCATCGGCTTCGTTGGCCTGGATCACGCCGGAAGCGTAGTTGTAGAGCGCATTGCTACCGCTGGTGATGCCGTTGAAATCGATCGCCTGCGCGCCGCCCGCCGAGGCATTGTTCGAGGTCAGGGTGCCGTAATTGTAGAAGACGATGCTGTTCGATGCCTTGCTCATCTGGATCACGTCGCCATCGGCGGTCTGCATGACCGCACCGGCGTTGTTGGTGACCGTGAAACTGTTGTGACCGGCATTGTCGAGGATGGCGCGCCCGGTCCCCGTCTGCAGGATCGAGCCGTTGTTGACCACGGTCGCGCTGCCATTGAAGGTAATCGCGTTGTTCTTTCCGGCCAGGGAGAGGATGCCGCCTGCGTCCACCGTACTCGTGTCACCGGCGACCAGCGATTGCGCGGTACCGGAAGTCTGTCCGTTGCTGACCAGATAGTTCGTGGCCATGGCCTGGCCTTCCTCGAACAAGGCGAGCAGGCCGAGAACGGCGATGTACTTTTTCATGCGGGACCCTTGGGTAGAAGACCGCGCACTCTTGCAAGGAATCCATGACGGAACGATTACAGGAAAAATGACAAATGGATTTACCCGGGGATTCGATGGAACTTGCGATAGTGGGCGGGCGTCATGCCCAGGCGCCGGACGAAGGCCCGGCGCAGGCCGTTGATATCGGTGTAGCCACAGCGTGCCGCGATGCGCTTGGGCGCGTCCCTCCCTTGTTCCAGCAACCGCCTCGCCGCCTCGACACGCGCCACTTCGACGAAGTCCGCCGGGGTCATGCCGGTCTGCTGACGGAAGATGCGCGCGAAATGCCGTGGGCTGAGCCCCGCACGCTCGGCGAGCGAGGTAACGGAATGGCCCTCCCCCGGATGCCTGGTCACCCAGCGTTGCAGTTCCTGCAGGATCAGGTTACCGCCAAGCGCGGCTTCGCCATGGCGGCTGAATTGCAACTGCCCGCCGGGGCGCTTGAAGTACATGACCAGCTGGCTTGCCACGTCCCTGGCAATTGCCTCGCCCAGGTCTTCCTCGACAAGGGCCAGCGCCAGGTCCATGCCCGCGGTGACACCCGCGGAGGTACAGACCGGCCCATCCCGCACATAAAAATCGTCGGGCTCCACGGTCAGCTCCGGATAAGCCTGCCGCAGTCGCGCGGCGACGCTCCAGTGCGTCGTGACGCGACGGCCGTCGAGCAGGCCGGTGGCGGCGAGCATCCATGCCCCGCTACAGACCGATCCATACCGTCGCGCACCGAGTGCCGCGCGGTACAGCCAGGCAAGCATGGTGATATTGACCGGCGCATCGTCGATGCCGGGCGCACCGGCGACCAGCACGGTATCGAGCGAACCCGGATCGTCGCCGATGGTGCCGTCCGGGACGATGCGCACCCCCGACGAGGTCTCGATCGCCAGCGAGGATGCCCCGATGACCCGTAATCGGTAGATCTCGCTGCCGACACTACGGTTTGCCTCGGCGAAGACGTCCATGGGGCCGGAGAGGTCCAGCATCTGCAGGCCTGGGCATGCGAGTACCGCAATGGTGCGGGTCATGATCCGTGTCCTGATTGGCGACAAGATGTCTGTAATTGGCACTTTGTTCTTATATCTGCCATCGGCCGATGGTACTTCAATGGACTCACTCCCGCATACACGAGGTATCCGCCATGAGCCAGACCATCGCCGGCATCCCGGTCCCCGACAGCCAGCTCGCCCGCGAAGCGACCGAACTGGTCCGCGATACCGAATCACCCCTGCTTTTCCACCATTCGCGCCGGGTCTTCCTGTTCGGCGCATTGACCGGCCGCAAGCAGGCCCTGGCCTTCGATCCGGAGCTGCTCTACATCGGCGCCATGTTCCACGACATGGGCCTGGTTGCGCCCTACAGCAGCGCGACCGAGCGTTTCGAAGTCGACAGCGCCAACGCCGCCCGGGATTTCCTGCGCAGCCATGGCATTGCCGAGGCTTCCGTCGACATCGTCTGGGACGCCATCGCCCTGCATACGACACCTGGCATCCCGCAGCACAAGAAGGCCGAAGTGGCCCTCGTCACCGCGGGCGTGGAAATGGACGTGCTCGGCCTTGGTTTCCCCAATGTCTCCGACCGCGATCGCGCGCTTGTGGTCGAGAGCCACCCCCGGGGCGAGCACTTCAAGGAAGGTATCGTCGAGGCGTTCTACCAGGGCTTCCGGCACAAGCCGGACAGCACCTTCGGCACCGTCAACGACGACGTGATCGCACTCAAGGAGCCGCACTTCCACCGCACGGACTTCTGCAGCGTGATCCGGCATTCTGCATGGCCTTCCTGATCGGCCCTGACAAGTCGCGGCACACCTGGTCGGCTCAGCCCCCGGTCGCAACCGGTGTGCCGAGGTACAACCTGGCGAATTCGCCGGGCGCCATCGGCTCGGACAGGAAGAAGCCTTGCACCTGATCGCACTGCAGGAGCTTCAGCTCATTGGCCTGGCTGGCCGTCTCGACACCCTCGGCAACCACCTCCATGCCGAGCGTGTGCGCCAGCGCGATGATCGCGGCGAAGATCGCCTTTGCCTCGGAACCGGCCGAGTCGAGTGAATGGGTGAAGTAGCGATCGATCTTCAGCTGGCGCGCCTTGAACTTCTGCAGGTAGGCCAGGCTGGAATACCCGGTACCGAAATCGTCGATGGCGAATTCGAAACCGCGCGATTTGAAATCGTGGAAGATCGCCATGGTCTGCTCGGCGTCCTGCATGGCTACCGTCTCGGTGACCTCGAACATCAGTCGCGAGGGTGACAGACCGGCCTCCTCCACGATCCGCGAGAAGCGCTCGACGAAGTCGGGCTCTTCCAGCTGCCGCGGGGACAAGTTGATCGCGACGCGGATCGGGGGATAGTCCTGTGCCTCCCATTCGCACAATTGCCTGCAGGTTTCGCGGAGCACCCACTCGCCGATGCGGCCGATAAGGCCGGTACGTTCCGCGATCGCGATGAATTCCGTGGGCGGCACCTCGCCAAGCTCGGGATGCCGCCAGCGCGCCAACGCCTCGGCACCGACCACCTCGCCACTCGGGCTGTCGTGCTTAGGCTGGAAATGCAGGTGCAGGGAGCCATCGTCGATAGCCACCTGCAAACCGCGCTGGATCTGCAGGGTGCGCATGGCACGTGCCTTCATATCGGCACGGAAGAACCGATACGCATTGCGTCCACTGTCCTTGGCATCGTACATGGCGACGTCGGCGTGGGCGATCAGGTCGTCGACGCTGCTGCCATCTTCCGGGTACAGCGAGATGCCGATGCTCGGGGTCACCCTGATCGACGTGTTGCGCACGGTAAGGTTGGACTGCAGGCTGCGGATCATCGAGGCGGCGATTTCCGCGGCAATATCGCGACTTTGCAAGCGCTCGATCACCACGATGAATTCGTCGCCGCCGACGCGGGCCAGCCTGTCACCAGGCAGGCCTTCGGACAGGCGTGCGGCCACCGCCTTCAGCAGGTCGTCGCCAAAGGAATGCCCAAGCGAATCGTTGATCGCCTTGAAACCGTCCAGATCCAGGTAGATCACGGCGATCGCGCCATTTTCGCGCTTGGCGTCTTCCAGCGCCCATTCCAGGCGACGGGCCAGTGAAACGCGGTTGGGCAAGCCCGTCAGTTCATCGTGCGTGGCCAGGTGGACCAGCCGGGTATTCAGGCTGTCGATCGACACATTGAGTCGTTCGGAGCGGTTTGCCGCCAGTGTATCCAGTACTGATACGACCAGCGCCACGCAGATAATCGCCACGCTCGACATGACGACGATGGTCGCCAGCCAGGTCGGGCTGATCCCGGATGCCGCGCCGCAGATCGCGCCCAGCGGGAACGACGCCGCGCTCATGCCGACGTAGTGCATGCCGGCGATCGCCGACCCCATGACCAGGGAGGCCAGCAATCGCTTGGTCAGGAGGTGGCGATGCTTGCCGTCCTTCAGCGTATGGGCAATCCACAATGCCGAGATCGACGCGGCGATCGCGACAAGGATGGATAGAGCGACGCGCAGCGGATCGTAAGCGATCCCCGGCTGCATCCGCATCGAGGCCATTCCGACGTAGTGCATCGCACAAATGCCCAGGCCCAGCAGGCTACCGCCGCCCGCGAGCCTCCAGCGATTCAGTCGACCCATCGCAACCATGCGCAGCGCGACATAGGAGACCAGCAGCGCGATCGCCCCCGAGGCCAGGCTCAGCTTCAGGTCGTAGCCCATCGGGGTCGGCAGCGAGAAGGCGAGCATGCCGATGAAGTGCATCGACCAGATCCCCGTACCCAGGGCCAGGGCGCCGCCCGCCAGCCACCAGCCACGCAGGCTCGCCGCGCGGATCTGGTTGATCCGCATGGAGAAATCGAGCGCCGTGTAAGAGGCCAGCATCGCCACGAGCAGCGATAGCAAGACCATGACGGGGTTATACGTACCAATCATCGGGACAGTGAGGCGACTGCTCGGGACGCAGCCTGAAGTTGTCTATCGGCTCCCGGGCCAGGATCTTTAGCCACCGACCCCGAGGGCGACTCCGGGGCACTCGGCCACGCCTCATCGCCCCTGCCTCTCACGCTTCGCCCGCATGACCTCGCGCGACATGACCCCGAACTGGCGATTCCGTTCGTGTCGCTCCCTTACGGTACGTGCCGCTTGCGCCGCCTCGCGCTGCAACTTGAGGTAGTTGCCGAATCGTCGCGCATCCAGACGGCCGTCGGCGAGCGCGCTTTCGACGGCGCACCCCACATCGCCTTCGTGGCCGCAATCGCGAAACCGGCATTGCGCCGCCAGCGCCTCGACGTCATCGAAGACGGCGCTGACACCTTCGACAACCGCACCGATGCGCAACTCGCGCATGCCTGGCGTATCGATCACCCATGCGCCCGACGCCAGGACAACCATCTCGCGCGACGTCGTCGTGTGCCTTCCCCTGGCATCATCCTCGCGAATGGCCGCCGTCGCCCGGGTAGCATCCCCGAGGAGGCTATTGGTCAAGGTCGATTTGCCTACGCCGGACGAGCCGATGAAGGCGACGGTCTGCCCGCTATCCAGCCAGGGTTGCAACTGCGCTACGGATGCCGCGTCGGTGGCATCGACCGCGATGACGGACGCTTGTGGCGCGATATCGCGTGCGACGCCGATGAAGGCCTGCACATCGGCGCAGATATCGGCCTTGGTGAGGACGACGACAGGCGTCACCACCGCCTCGAGCGCGACGGCGAGATAGCGTTCCAACCGTGACGGATTGAAATCGTCATTGCAGGAGGTGACGATGAACAACGTATCCACGTTGGCCGCGATCGGCTGTACACGATGTTCGCTACCGGCCGCCATGCGCGAGATCAGCGACTGGCGCTCGACCAGGCGCAGCATCCGTAGCGCGTCCTGCTCGACCAGCATCCAGTCACCGACGGCGATGGCCGCCTCCGCCGCGGAAGACTCGTCATGCGGCACCGACACCAGCGCAGCGCCGCGCGAAGACAGCACGGCGATCCCGTTGCGATGAACCCCGATGACACGCGCGGGATAACCCGCTTCGAAATCGCCAAGCGTGAGATGTTGGGCATGGACCGGCCGCCAGCCAAGCTGGTGGAGGGTAAACATTGGGATGGGCATGCGTGAAACCCTTGGGCAAAACAAGGCGAAACGACCTCCCATGACGGGGAGTCGAATGAAGAGCCAGGGTTCAACGCGTCGCGGTTAGCCGGCATCGAAGCCGGTCAGGCGATCAGTAGGGACGCAGCGTCGACCCGGCGGCGATCAGGGCAAAGACATTCATGGCTCGCTAACCTCGCTCAGGTGAAGTAGAAGGGATCGGAAGAATAGACGCGGAGGATACCCCGCGCAAGCATGACAAACGGCATAGCCATGCGCTTGACACGGCATCGTGTCGTTCGATACGTTCGTCCCATGCTCACCGCATCCACCAGCATCAACGCACCCATCCCGGCCTTGTCGTCGGCTGCGCGATTTACTGCCTTCTGAAACCGGCCTGGTCTCAGATGCTCTGGATTCAGGCCCTTCGAGGGCCTTTTTTATGGGGCGCATCCAAGTCTCTCGATCCCACCCGCGACGCAGGATGCGCCCATCCGGAGACGAGAGACATGAAGACCATGCTTACCGAAGAGGCCGTCCAGGCAGCATTGGCGCTGCCCGACCTGAGTGACTGGACCGTGCACCATCCCCATGCGATAGGGCTTCTGGCCCAGTCCATCGTCGAAGGACTTCCGCCTAGGGACTGGCCGAACCTCGACGTACTGACCGGGCCAAGGATCGTTTCGCAGGCGGAAAATTATGGCCTGCTCGGTTACCACACCGATGAAATTACGCTGGGCTCCGCGCACACCCGCTGGATATCAGACGCCATGCTGCTGCGCACGCAGACCACCAGCCTGATTCCCAAGGCCTTGCAGGAACTGGCTAAAAAGCGTGTCCCCGGACAGCAACTCGGTCTGGTTGCCCCCGGCATCACCTACCGCCGCGACAATCGCGACCGCTGGCATTGCGGTGAACCGCATCAGATGGACGTGTGGATACTGATGGATGCGGGTGCTTCCGACGAAACGGCGCTGCTGCGCCTGGTCGCCGATATCCTCGCCATCGCCTTGCCCGGCCAGACATGGCAAACCGAAGCCAGCCCACATCACTACACGGAGGCCGGTCGTGAAATCCAGGTGCTCGGCGAAGGTCGTGCGATCGAAATCATGGAATGCGGGCTGATCGCCGCTTCCCTGCTCGAGCGTCTGGGGATCGATCCACGCGAGCATCGCGGCCTTGCCCTCGGCATGGGACTCGACAGACTGACGATGTTGCGCAAAGGGCTGCCCGATATTCGCCTTCTTCGAGATCCTGAACCACGTATCGCGCGGCAAATGAACGACCTGGAACCATGGGCACCTGTCTCCCGGCAACCGTCAACCTGGCGCGACATGTCCATCGCCATCGCCGTGGGTTGTACCGAGGAAGCGCTGACCGAGCGGATACTCCTTGCCGCTGGGACCCGGCAGGACTGGGTCGAAGCGATCGAGCTCAAAGGCCGCTGGAGCTACTCCTCGTTACCGGAGAACATCCGGCAACGTCTCGGCCTCCAAGCGCACCAGGAGAACCTGCTGCTACGAGTGGTCCTGCGCGACTGGAGCGGGGCCATCCCCCGTGACGATGCCAATGCCTTGTACGATCGCATCTACGCCGCGGTGCATCAGGGTAGCAACGGTGCGGGGTATCATCGCACCACTTTCCCGGGTACTGCGTCGTAGCCCCTTCAAAGGAGACTCGCCCGTGCGGGAGAAGATCGTGGTATTTACCGGCGCGGGTGTAAGCGCGGAAAGCGGACTGAAGACGTTTCGCGATTCTGGCGGGCTATGGCATGAGCACCGGATCGAGGACGTCGCCACGCCGGCGGCCTGGCACGCGGATCCGGCCACGGTGCTCGGTTTTTACAACGAGCGCCGCGACGAGATGCGCAAGGCCCGGCCCAATCCGGCACACGAGGCCATCGCCCGTCTCGAGGAGGTCTTCGATGTCGTCGTCGTCACGCAGAACATCGACGACCTGCACGAGCGCGCCGGGTCGACCCGCGTCCTGCATGTCCACGGCGAAATCGGCAAGTCGCGAAGTACGGTCGATCCGACCCTGATCTACGACCTGGCCGGGGCGCATATCGCCCTGGGCGACCTCTGCGAACATGGCAGCCAGCTTCGCCCCGATGTCGTCTGGTTCGGCGAGGAAGTGCGCTTCATGGACGAAAGCCAGTGGCATATCGAACGCGCGGCGAAAGTTCTGGTCGTCGGCACATCGTTGACCGTCTACCCCGCGGCCGCCTTGCTCGACGATGCCGCCCACGGCGCCGAAAAGTATGTCGTCTCGCCCGATGCCCAGACCTGCCCCTGCGATTACCGACTGCTGCGTGGAACCGCGGCCACGGTCGTGCCGCATGTCGTGGCCTGCTGGCTCGAAGGGCGCAGCGTCAACTGATCAGTGCCCCAGTACGCGATGCGGCTGGTACGGACTTTCGAGCGCGGCACACTCTTCGTCATCGAGCGCCAGGTTGAGCGCCGCGATCGCCTGCTCGAGATGCGCCATCTTCGTTGCACCGATGATCGGGGCCGTCACCGCAGGCTGCCGCAGCACCCAGGCCAGCGCTACCTGGGCCGGCGAAACGCCACGACGTGTAGCGATGGCGGCAACCGCTTCGGCCACGGCGTAGTCGCCGTCGGCATAGTAAAGCTCATGGGCGAAAGCATCGCTACGGGCGCGCACCGTCGGTGGGGCGTCCCGCAATCCGCCGCGGGTAAGAAAGCCTCGCGCGAGCGGGCTCCAGGGAATGACGCCGATGCCGCTGTCGCGACACAGGGGGAGCATCTCGCGTTCCTCTTCGCGGTAAACCAGGTTGTAGTGGTCCTGCATGGCGATGAAACGCGCCCATCCATGCTTCTCGGACACCATCAGGGCTTTCTGGAACTGCCAGGCATACATGCTCGAGGCACCGATATAGCGGACCTTGCCGGCACGCACGACGTCGTTTAGCGCCTCAAGCGTTTCCTCGATCGGCGTTTCGGCGTCCCAGCGGTGGATCTGGTAAAGATCGACATAGTCCATACCCAGGCGGCGCAAAGAGCCATCGATCGCGTCCAGGATGTGCTTCCGGGAAAGGCCACGGTTGTTTGGCCCCTGACCCATCGGATAGAAAACCTTGGTGGCAACAACCACGTCCTCCCTGCGCGCGAAGTCGCGCAAGGCGCGACCCAGCACCTCTTCGCTTTCCCCCTGCGAGTACATGTCAGCGGTGTCGAAAAAGTTGATGCCCGCCTCCAGCGCATGCTGGATGAAGGGCCGCCCCTCGGCCTCACTGAGGATCCAGTCCTTGGCCTGTGGACTGCCGTAGCTCATCGCCCCCAGACAAAGGCGCGATACCTTCAGGCCGCTATGGCCGACATTGACGTATTGCATGATGGTTTCCCCGATGGGTCATTCCTGCCCTGCAGGCCGATGCAGGGCGATGGCTGCCACGACCAGGCCCACGCCCAGCCACTCCATACGCGACGGCCATTGCCGCAGCACGACCACCCCGACCAGGACCGCGGTCGCCGGCAATAACGCGACGAACAAGGCGTAGGTCGCCCTCGGCAAGCGACTCATGGCGATCTGGTCGAACACATAAGGGATGACCGACGAACTGATACCGACCGCCAGTCCGGCGCCCAGCGCAACCGGATCGAGAAGCGCGGGCATGGCCGTGGAGAAACCCAGCGGTGAAATGAAGATGGCCGCGATGAGCATCGACGCCCCGAGCCGGTCGACCGGACTGGTCGTACGATCCGCACGCGCCACCTTATGGGCAAGGACGATATAGAGCGCGAACAGCGCCGCATTGGCGAACGCCCAGGCCAGCGCGGCCCGCGGCGCGCCGTCGACACTTCCGGTGAGATAGTAGATGCCACCGACAGCCAGCGCGAGCGCGACCAGGTTGCGTCGGGTACGCACACCGGCCGAGGCCAGCACGATCGGTCCGACGAACTCGATCGCGGCCACCGTGCCCAGCGGCAGCTCGGCGATCGCACGGTAGAAAACATAGTTCATCGCCGCCAGGACGGCGCCCAGCGCGGCAATGATCCATTGGGTATCGCGGCTTGCGCGAAAGAAGGAACGCCAGGGTTTTCGCCAAAGCGCGAACACCAGGGCCGCCGAAGCGATACGCAACCAGGCGACCCCGGCCACCGGCACCCGCGCGAACAGCAGGACGGCGAATGACGGCCCGAGGTAGTGAAAGATCGCACTGCCGACGAAGAACCACGGCGCCGGCACCCGGTCGACGAGGCTCCCGGGTGCCCGATACTTTTTACCATCTAAAGCACTCATGACGGTGATATATACGCAACACAACCTCACCTGTCAAACATCGATAAGTGGTAATGTGCGGGCATGGATGCCCTGAACCTCAATCCCGGCGACTACCACGGCACATACAAGCTGATCGGGGGACGCCCGTCACTCGACCTCGTGAACACGATCAGCTGGCCGGATACCGAGCGCGAACACGACTGGCTCACGACCACGGACAACGTACGGCTCTGGTTTCGCGCGACCGGTCTCTCCGTGCCCCAAGGCGTCGATGTGGCTGTCATCCGCGAGATCCGCACCCTGCTCGCGACAGCGCTCAGGCCGCTGGCCCACGGCGAACGTCCGCCGCGTGCGGCGATAGCGCGGCTCAGCGAAGCGGCCAGCGAGGCCGCCCACGCCCGCATCATCGACCCCTCGTCCCTGGCATGGCGCTGGTCTTCGCCCGCTGACGCAAGGCAAGCCCTGGCGCCCGTACTTTTCGATGCGGCGGATCTGGTCACCGCGGACTCCCACGAACGACTGCGCTACTGCCCATCCTGCGACTGGCTGTTCGAAGACCGGACCCGAAATGGCCAGCGACGCTGGTGCGACATGGCCGACTGCGGCAGCCGCGACAAGGCGCGTCGGTATTACCACCGCTTGAAGGAATAGCCATGAAGATCGCCGCCATCTCCGATATCCACGGCAACCTCGGCGCGCTCGACGCCGTGCTCGAGGACATCGGCCAGCAAGAGGTCGATCTCATCGTGAATCTCGGCGATATCCTGTCCGGTGCACTGCAGCCCGCCGAAACCGCGGACCGGCTTATCGCGCTTGGACTGCCCACCATCCGCGGCAATCATGAGCGGCAGGTGCTTACCGAAGATCCCCTCATGATGGGCGCTTCCGACCTGCACGCGCATCGAACACTGCGTCCGGACCAGCTCGCCTGGCTGGCCAGCCTGCCCGAAACCCTGGCCATAGGACCGGATGTGCTCCTGGTGCACGGAACGCCATCGAGCGACCTGGTCTATTTCCTCGAAGTGCTGACGGCCTCCGGCCTGCGTGCGGCGACACCCGCAGAGGTCGCGGCCCTGGCCGGCACGACCGAGGCTGCGCTTATCCTTTGCGGTCATACGCATGTGCCGCGCGTGGCGCGACTCACCGACGGCCGCACGATCGTCAATCCGGGCAGCGTCGGCTTGCAGGCCTACGAGAGCGACTATCCATATCCCCATCGCGTAGAGAACGGCGATCCGTCTGCGCGCTATGCGATCGTGACGCGGACGGCCGAGGGCTGGGATGTGGAGCTGCGTTCGGTCGTCTACGACTGGGACGCGGCCGCCGACATGGCACTGGCCAACGGCCGCACCGACTGGTCGACCGCGCTTCGTTGGGGCTACATGGATCGCCCGGCCTGACCTCAGACCTTCGCCAGGATCCTGACGTCGCCGGCGCCGCCGGCGCGGAACGCCACGATACGGCCGCCAATCCGCTCGAAGCCAAGGTCGATGCTTGCACCACCGATTTCGAGTCCGCTTACCATCAAGCGGTCGATGCCCTGGGGCAACCGCGGGTGCTCGATATGCACGTCGCCGCGGTGGCCGTCGATGCGTATGCCCAGGCATGCCTGCAACATCATGAACATCGATCCGGCCGCCCAGGCCTGTGGCATGCAGGCCACCGGGTAGGCGACCGGCGGCTCGCCGATGCTGCGCGGAAAACCGCAGAACAATTCCGGCAAGCGCATGCCGAAATGCACGGCCGCTTCGAAGGTTTCACCGAGCAGGCGCACAACATCGTCACGCTCCCCGTATTGCGCCATGCCCGCGGCGCAGAAGGCGACGTCATGCGGCCATACGGAACCGTCGTGGTATGACATCGGATTGAACCGCGCCTGGCCCAGGGCCAGCGTGCGCACGCCCCAGCCGCCGTCGAATGCCGCCGATCGAAACTGTCTCAGCACGTCGCGTGCCCGTCTGGGCGCGGGCAATCCCGTATAGAGCAGATGACCCACATTCGATGCCCTTACGCGACACAGCGCGCCGTCACCATCGATGGCGATACCATAGGTCGCCAACTGCTCGTCCCAGAAAAATGCCTCCACCGCATGGCGTAGCGCGGTCGCGCGCGCCCGCCAGTGCGCACCGGCGACCCTGTCACCGCGGCGCTCGGCCAATCGCGCCATGGCACGCCGCGCCGCGAAGACATAGCCCTGCACCTCGACCAGGGCGATGGGCCCTCCGGGAATACGTCCGTCGGCGTGGAAGATCGAATCGTTGCTGTCCTTCCAACCCTGGTTCACCAGCCCCCCGTCCTGCGCGCGCGCATAGGCGAGGAAGCCCTGCGGATGTGTGTCGCAGGTGCGCTCGACCCAACCCATGGCCGCCTTCAGCGCTGGCCACAGGTGTTCAATGAAGGCCATGTCGTGTGTCCGCTCCGCATAAGCGCCGGCAAGCAGGACGAACAAGGGCGTGCTGTCGACGCCGCCGTAATAGAGGCCGAAGGGCACTTCGCCAAGTGCGGCCATTTCGCCGCTGCGCGTCTCATGCATGATCTTGCCAGGCGCCGAGTCGCGGAACGCCGATGTTTCGGTGGCTTGTCGCGCGGCGAGGTAAGCGAGCACGCCGCGCGCCAGGCTGGGATCGATCCACAGCGTCTGCAACGCCGTGATCAGGCCATCGCGCCCGAACGGCGTGGAAAACCATGGGATGCCGGCATAGGGATAAGGGCCCGTCGGCAAGTCCGTCACCAACAGCGCTATATCGGCCCGCGAACGATCCAGCCAGGCGTCGAACAATCGCGCATTGCTCTTCAGTTTCGCACCGCGCCGACGCCTGCGGTGCATGGCCCATCGCGCGCACGCAGCGGCATCGCGAAAACGCTCCCGCGACGGTGTCGCCACCTCGTCGCCGACTTCCACATACAAGACCGTCCGGCTCAATCGCGGCAAACCCAGGGTGAACTCGGCGCGATCGGCATCGAGGCGATCGGGTATGGCGGAAAACGCGACCACCGTGCAGCGACGAACGCCATCGAGACCCTCGTAGCCAAGTGTCACGTTATCGGCACCGACCTCTGGCGGGAACGACCTGCCACGACGCTCACGGACGCTGCCGCGAACCTCGAAAATATCGTGAAAATCGGCGCCGAAGCGCAGGCGCAACGGCACCTGCACGTCCCGATCATCGTAGTTCGTACACTCGATCTGCTCGTAAAGGCGGTTGTCCCAGAGGAACCGCGTGCGCTGCACATGTATCACGCCCGCCGGGGTTGCCGCGTCACCCAGCGGCGGCAAGGGAAGATTGCTGAGGTTCGCGGTAAAGAGCACGTTGTCGTGACTTACCGCGCCACTCAAAAGCGAGGGGCGCACGCCGCCCATCTCGAGCGCGAGGGTCGACAACACGCGCGTGTCGTTGCGGAACAAGCCATCGCTGGCGCCGATCATGTCGCCGTGCGCATCACAGACCGCGAAGCTGTCGGCAGCCTTCAACGCGTACATCGCGCGTGTCTCCTGGGTCGGCACGTTCGAGACGTCGTCTTCGGGTGGGATCGACTCGTTCATCGGATCTCCTCAGCTGCCAAAGGCGGTCTGGTCGCTCGTCGCCCCGGCAAGGCGACGATAGATCGCTTCGTAGTTGCGCGCCATCACCTCGGCGGTGAAACGACGGTCGAATACCTTGCGCACCATGCGCCGGTCGATCGTATGCAGGCGCCCGACGGCCGCCACCGCTTCATCCTCGGTATTCACGATGAAACCGCTGACCCCATGGTCGACAACTCCCGGGACTGACCCGCAGTTCCAGGCGATCACTGGCGTACCGCAGGCCATCGCCTCGATCATCACCAGGCCAAAGGGTTCAGGCCAGTCGATCGGGAACAACAGGGCCAGGGCATTGCCGAGGAACTCGTCTTTCTCGTCGTCGCTGATCTCGCCGATGAACTGGATCGACGAATCGCCCAGCAAGGGTTCGATCACATCGTGGAAATACGACTGGTCGGCGGCGTCCACCTTGGCCGCGATACGCAGCGGCAGTCCCGTCCGCCTGGCGATCGCAATCGCGCGGTCCGGGCGTTTCTCAGGTGATATGCGTCCAAGGAAGGCCAGATAACCATCGACCGGTTGCTCGTGACCACGATAGAGATCGGCGGGAATGCCGTGGGCGACCGTCGTCAACCAGTTCACATGAGGAAGTGGACGTCGCTGTTCCGCCGAGATCGACACCAGCGGATAGTCGGGCCAGCGACGATAAACGTCGGGAAGATCCTTCAGATCCAGCCTGCCGTGCAAGGTGGTCAGGGTACGGTCTGCAGTCGCCTCGAAGATCGGAAAATGCACGATATCGGTGTGGAAATGCAGCACGTCGAAATCCCCGGCGCGCTGCCGAACCTCGTGCAGGAGGCATAGATGCGCAGCGAGATCGGATTTGTAGGGCGCAGGATCCAAGCGGATCGCCTGGTCGCGCACCGACACCAGCCGACCTCGCGTGCGCGCATCCGCCGTGGCGAACAAGGTGACCTCATGACCCAGGTCGACCAGTGCATTGGTCAGATAAGCCACGATCCGCTCGGTGCCACCATAAAAGCGCGGCGGCACCGACTCGTAAAGCGGCGATATCTGGGCAATGCGCATAGGTTGGCCCCCGCCCGGGGCGTTAGCGATCCTTGATTTCGCGCTTCGTACGGTGAAATACGCGTGCAAAAACCCTGAACCAGGTCGGCAACGCGGATCAAGGTCCTGACAACGCTCCGAATCGAAGCCCTGCCGTGCCCGGCCGCGGATGATCCGGGGCGCCATGCAGCTTCGCCATATATTCGGTGAAAAACGCATTCGGCCAGCCGAAATCCTCACGCGTAAGCTTCTTCGGATTCGCCGGATCGAAGGACTCGTGCAGGCGATGATCGCCAGGGTCGCTGGCCAGCAGCATGGCCAGGACCTGTTGCTGTCGATGCGGGTCGTCGGTGGTAAAGCCGTCAGCGAGCAGTCCAAGCGGCCAGACCATGCCCGCGGGCGTATGTGGACTACCGAGTCCGGCGGCAAGTGGTCCCGAGTAAAAATAGGGATTGGCCGGGGACAATACGAACCGACGGGTATTCAGGTACACCGGATCGTCCACGCCGACATATCCGAAGTACGGTGCGCCGAGCAGGTTCGGAATATTGGCGTCGTCCATCAGTTTCGCGTGTCCCAGTCCGTCGACCTCATAGGCATACATGGGCTTGCCATCCGGACCTTTGACGATGCCGTACTTCTGGATGCCTGCATGTACCGACTGCCGCAGCGCTTCCGCACGCCGTGCCGAGGGGGCATCGTGATAGACCAACGCCATCTCATTCAGCGCGGTCAGCGCCTGCACGGCCATCATCTCGGCCGGGATAAGGAAGTTGTACGTGGACAGATCATCCGATGGACGGAAACCCGTCCAGATCATGCCCGTCCGGCCGACAGGATTGGTCCCGGCGACCTCGGTGTCGGACTTGAACGTGTAGTGACTTTTCCCGGCATGATCCTGTTCGGCTTCCATCGTATCGAGGACACGGCGGAAAGCTTGCCGCACTTCGGGCGTGAACACCGACGCATCGCCGGTGACCTTGAAATACTTCCAGGCCAGCAGTACCGGATAGCAAAGCGAATCGAGTTCGAACTTGCGCTCCCAGATCGTGTAATCCTGGCGGAAGGCATTGGCATAGGGATCGACGAGGAGGTACTTGGCCTGCCTCTGGATAACTGCCTTCAGTAGTGCGCGCACCTGCGGGTCGCCGGCATAGGCAAGATAGGTGGCTTCCACTTGCACCGTGGAGTCGCGCAGCCATTCGGCGGGAATGTCGCCGGTTTTCACATAGGCCGTTCCATCGCTGTCCGCCACGATCTGCGTGCCGGTATTCAGCAGGGCCGAACGCATCATTGCCTGCAAGCCGGGGTTCTCGTTGTGATACGCCTTCGCCGCGGCCACGATCACGTCGGGCTGGGTCACCAGCGCCTCCGTGCCCTGCCCCATACAAGTGCAGGCATGAAAAAGCAGCCATCCGCCGAGCGCGTGTATCCAGGGTTTCATATCAGTCCCGTGCCTCCAGAAAAACCAGTTCCGACGAATCGGCCAGCGGCAAATGAACGGTCAGGCCGTCCTCCATCAGTTCGCTGCCCGTACGAACCGCATCGTGCGCACTGCCGTCATGGAAATGAAGCTGATAGTGGCGCGCCGGATCGAGACCGCGCAGCAGGAACGTGTGCTCCTTGTCGCTGCCGTCGCTGCCATGGAACGCGTAAAGCACACCCTTGCCGCGCACGGTGTCGACATACTCGGTGCCATCCCAGTGCCTGCCATCGGGGCGAGGACCCACGTGATACAGGTCGGCCGAACGGATCAGCGGACGCAGGTCGGACTTGTACAACCGGAGTTCCTCCAGCGCGACATCGTGCTGGGCCGGGCTCCAGCGTGTGCTGTCGAGCATCAGGGTAAACCAGCCCATCATGCCGCTGCGCAGCATGTAGCGGAAATTCTCGATGCGTGGCGTTGGCCGGTGCATCACATAGGTTTCCAACATGGCCGGCGGCAACAAGTGGCTGGCATCGTAGAACGCCTGGCGGTTCGACAAGGGGTCGTAGGTATCGACGATCGAAAAATAGTCGCCCACCGCGGCGCTGCCGAAATCGACCATTCGTCCACCATCGTTGCAAATCTCCAGCAGCAGGCCCGGATGCGCGATCTTGAGCGCCCGATAGATCGCGTAGTACGCGCGCGTCGCGTGATAGCTCACATCGGTCGAGTTCGGCCCGTCCTGCCACAGGAACTCCTCGTCCACATAGCGATGCACACGCTCCGGGTCACATGTCGCATGCGGGTGATCGGCACGATCGCAGCCCTGGGCGATCACGTAGCCGTCGTGCTCGAGCATATCCAGATGGTAGTCCCGCACGATCCGGTCCACTTCCTTCGCCGCCCAGGCCTGTGCCGCCGGCAGGCCGATATCGATCGTGACGCCCTTGAACTCGCCCGGCTTCCAGCCCAAGGGCGGATCGGTGGTCAGCCAGTCGCGTGTGGCCGCATTCGTCACACTCATCGCACCAGGCTGCGTGCTGTTCCCCGCCTGGGCCCAATCCACCCACAGGCCAAACTTCAGGCCGCGCCGGTGCGCATAGTCGGCGACGGTCGCCAGGCCTTGCGGAAATTTCTTCGGATCCGGCTTCCAGTCGCCGACACCGCGGAACCACCCCGCATCGAGGTGGAACATCTCGAACCCAAGCTCGGCCGAATCGTCAATCATACGATGCGCCTGTTCGGCGTCGATCGCCATACCGCTTCCCCAACTGTTGTTGGTGAGCATCGGGTAAGTTGGATCGGCGACCGTACGTCGATCGTTCAGCACATCGCGTACCCAGCGTCGCAAGGCATTGCCCGCGTCGTCAGTGCTGCCTTGCGTGACGCCCAGGAATACCCTCGGCGTGGCAAAGCTCCCGCCCGGTGGCAGGATCGTGCGGAAAGGCCCCGGTTCGGGATTCAATCCGGCCTTGCCTTCAAGCACATCGCCATGACGCTCGATGCCCATCGCGATACGACCACTGAATTCCACCCCAAGGTACCAGCCCGGCGAATTTTCACCCGGTGAACGGACCAGGAAGTACGGAATGATCTCGCGCGGCTCGCCGGGCCGGGGATGTGCGAACGTGCTGGATTCGCCAAGCCAGCGATAGCCGTCGATCACATCCTCGGTGTGTGTGCCAACTGGTGGTGCCTTGCCCGCCCCCTTGTCGATCCACAACACTTGCAGCGGCAGTGCGGGCGGGACCTTCCAGCTGAAGCGAAAACTATCTTGCAATGGGAGGGTGACCGCCCGGTTACCCCGATTCTCGATCCGGATCTCGTGCTCCAGAGGTCCATGCGCCGAACGCGCGACCCATTCCCAGGAAAGCCGCAAATCAGGGTTGTCCGTGTCATAGACCAGACTGGTCGAGCCAACCTCCCTGTGACTGGCGGCAAGATTCAGATGCCAGTGCAGCGTCAACTCTTTTCCGTCGACGGTAACGCGGTCGACCAGCGCCATGGGTGTTGCCCCATCCCATTCTTCGCCAGTGGCCCCTGCCATATGCAATACACGCGGCTCTGTCGCGCCCGCCTGCAGGGTCAGGCGGATATCCTGGTTGCGGACTACCAAGGCCTGCTGGGCGCTTGCAGACAGTGGTACCAGCGCGACAAGCCCACTGAGAAGCGTCGCCATCCGGCGACGGAACCATCGGTTTGGATTGATCGCGGGTAACTCCGGCATGGCACTACGCTACCAGACCTGTCTGCCGCGATCCGCTGCCGGTCACGGGCTTGACGGCATGATTCACCTGTAGCGACCATCGGATCTCCTCCCCGAGCGGGATACCCGGTCTATGCCATGAACACGCCACGTGAACTGCTAAAGGCCGCCTCGATCGAGGCGATGCCCGCCCAGCGCTCGCCCCACGACCTCAATTCGAACGCCATCCGCCTGAAGAAGTCGTTGGGCGATACGACCGGTCTTACCCAGCTCGGTGTCCACCTGATCACCCTCATGCCCGGCCACGACTCATCCGAATATCATCGGCATCTCTACGAGGAAGAGTTTGTCTACATTCTTTCCGGCCACGGCGAAGCTGTTATAAACGAACAGCGCTACGAGATAGCGGCCGGCGATTTTCTCGGCTTCGCGCGGAATGGCCCCGCGCACGTCATGACCAATACCGGCAATGACCCCCTCGCCTTCCTGGTAGCCGGTCAACGGCTCGAGCACGATGTCTGCGATTACCCACGGAAGAACAAAAGGCTTTACATAGCGGGCGCCGAGGAAGCGTATGTGGAGCTTGGCAAGTAAGGCGAGCGCCGCGGGTGCAATGGAGCCGTTGCGTCTTCACGCAGACCGCGCCTTTGGAGCCAGGTAGTCACGGTCGCGATCACCAGGCTACGAGCCGCCATTCCCTTTATCGGCGCGGAATTCCACTGACAACCACGTCCGCGAAACGATCGGCCAGGGCATCCGTGGCCCTCACCAACACATCGACGATCGCCGGATCGGCGGCGCTATGGCCGGCCAGGACAACATGGAAGCCCGCTTCGGGCCATGCGCTCGCCAGGTCGTAAGCGCTTTTCACCGGGCAGATGATGTCGTAGCGTCCCTGCACGATCGTTGCAGGGATATGCCGGATACGTTCGACATCGCGCAGCAGCTGATCGGGTTCGAGGAAAACGCCATGGCGGAAATAGTGTGCCTCGGCGCGTGCGAGGTTGAGCGCCAGTCGCGGGCTCTCGAAATGCCCCGGCTCATTCGGGTCGTGGAGCAAGGTGGTGCTGCCGCCTTCCCAGTTTCCCCAGGCCATGGCCGCGGCCAACCGGGTCTCTTCCTCGTCGCTGTCCAGCCTTCGCCAGTAGGCCTCGACCATGTTGTCGCGCTCGTCGACCGGGATATGCGCCAGGTACCGCTCCCAGCGCTCGGGGAATATCCATGAGGCTCCGCCATCGAGTTCGTTGAACCAGCGCAATTCGCCGTGACGGCCGAGGAAAATGCCACGTAACACCAGGCCGATGACTCGCTCGGCATGGCTTTGTGCATAGGCCAGCGCCAGGGTCGAGCCCCAGGAACCGCCGAAGACCACCCAGCGATCGATGCCGAGATGTTCCCGGATGGCCTCGATATCGTCGACCAGATGCCATGTCGTGTTGTTGCGCAGTTCGGCGGCAGGCGTGGATCGCCCAGCGCCACGCTGGTCGAACAGCACGATGCGGTAGCGCGCCGGGTCGAAGAAGCAGCGATGGTAGGCCGATACTCCCGCGCCAGGACCACCATGCAGGAAGACCACCGGCAACCCCTCCGGATTGCCGCATTCCTCCACATGGATCTCATGGATATCGTCCACGGCCAGACGATGCGTGCGGTAAGGTTCGATCGAAGGGTACAGTTCGCGCAGTGGCTCGTTCATCGTGGTCCGTCCGGCTTTCGTATGTGGCCCAGGGAGCCTCTGATCTATTCCACGTAGGCGGCATAGATCGGAGGCTCCCTAGCTCGTGTGATCCAGGATCACCTTCCAACCATCGGGCGTCTTCTCCCACACCAGCGAAAACACCCCGTCATCTTTTTTCGCTTCGCCACGAAGGGAGCGCTCGAGATGGAAGTGCCCCGTGGCGACCGCATATCGCGTGCCACCCTCGGGACAAGGCAATAGCCGGACATCGATCTCCGAAAAGGTCAGGCTCCCCATCTGTTCCCTGGAGGCGTAGTTCTTCCTGTAACTCTCCAGAATCGCCTGGAAGCCTTTGCGGACCTTCGCGCCGATGAAGGTCGTGTCCGGCGAGTCCTTGTAGCCGTGCATGAAGGCCACGACATCGCCGCGATTCCAGTCGTCCTGCTGGGCTGCCATCACCTGGCGGATCGCCGCTGCGTCGCCGGTAGCCGCGGTAGCCGGATGCGGCATGCATGCAAGCACTCCCGCCAGCAGCATGCCCTTGATCAAACAAGACCATTTTCCACTCATGACAGCTCCCCGGTCAGGCAACGAATAGCGCGCGCGGGACAGTGCGCCAGGATGCCGATCAGCACTGGACCGGATGCCCCGATCCGGTAGGCTCATGCCCTGCTACGACCCACAGGTGGAGAACTTAGCATGTGTTTGCGTCGCTTCCTCGTCCTGCTCGTCGTGACGTTTCCGCCTATCGTTGTCATGGCCTCCCCCCGGCCCGAGGCGACAATCGCGCAGCAGGCCCAACGGGCACTGGACCAGGCGGCAACCGTGGATGGCCCCGGTGTGGCGGTCCTGGTGACCAAGGGCGACACCGTGCTGTTCCGCGGTGCCCGAGGCCGCGCCGATATAGAACTGGGCTTGCCATTGACGACGGACAACGTGTTCCGGATCGCCTCGGTCACCAAGACCTTTACCGCGGCGATGGTCCTGAAACTCGCCCGGGACGGCAGGCTCTCGCTTGATGACTCCCTGGCGAAGTACCTCCCCGATTTCCCCAACGCTGCCGGTATCACCCTGCGTGAACTCCTTAACCACACCGCCGGCATTTCCGACATCACCCAGGACCCGACGCCTGGTTTCATGCGACGTGACGTCGACGACGCGACGATGCTCGCGGAAATCCGCAAGCGAAAGCCCCTCTTCGCGCCGGGCACCGGATGGGCTTATTCGAATGCCGGCTTCATCCTGCTCGGCATCGTCATCGAGAATGTCACGGGCGAGCCGTGGCACGAGGCACTGCGAAAACAGCTTCTCGAACCACTCGGCCTCAAACATACCGGTTACGGCGATAACGCGCTGATCATCCCAGGACGCGCGGCGGGCTATACGACAGACAGCCCAGGCCATCAGGTCGCCAACGCCTCCTTCATCAGCATGACCGTGCCGTCATCGGCCGGCGCACTCGTTTCCACGGTCGATGACCTGCGCAACTGGATGCGTGCACTGGCCAACGGGAAAGCCATCGGCGTCGAAGGTTTCCAGCAGATGATCGCCCCGGCGACGGACCTGCCTGGCACGCCAGCCTCCTATCGGTATGGCATGGGCATGTATATCTGGCATGTGCACGGCAACCTCATGGTCGGCCATACCGGACAGATCGATGGTTTCGCCTCCGTCGTGGGTTACCTGCCGAAGCAGGACATCACGGTCGTCGCCCTTGGCAACGACGATAACTTCGATGCGCGGACCATGGGTCGGCGGCTTGCCGCCATCGCTCTTGGCGAGCCGTTTGCGGAGGTAGTCGCCGTCCAGCCGGCCGACGAAACCCTACAGGCACTCCAGGGCCAGTATCGGATCGATGCGGACACCATCGAGACGCTGTCGGTCAAGGACCATCACCTCTACGCGCAGCGCGGCAGTCGTAAAGTCGTTCCCATGCGGATAACCGCCGACCAGCGACTCTATTTCACGCCGGACGAACTCAGCTACTTCGTCCCGGTCCGGGACACCGGCGGCAAGGTCGTCCGGCTGGACTACTTCAACGATGGCGATGGCCCCGTCCAGTCGATGCCGCGAATGGAAGGCAACGTTACCGCTCCTTGATGGCAGAACACGATCAGGGGGCAGCGTCCGCCCATCCGGCCAGCCATGCCGCACGTCTTCGCACGATCGCGCGTGGGTGGAATCGCCAGAGCCGCTCGGCGCCTTCAAAACGGGCGATGTCCGGCGAGTCCAGGACGATCGCCGTATCGCCGGAGAGTTGCAGCAGATCACCGCTTTTAAAGTCGATGAAGACCAGGCCGGCCATCGGGTTGATGGCCAGGTTACCGAGGGTATTGAAGAAGCTGTTGCCACTGAAATCGGGGATGCTCAGCGAGCCGTCGGCTTCGACCCGTACGAAACCGCGCGGGCCACCCCGATGCGATACATCGACCTGTCGATTCCCCGCGTCGAGATCCACGTACGAGGCGACAAAGAATGTGTCCGCCTGGGCGATCAGTTCGCGGGCTTCCGCGTCCAGGCCCGACATTCGCTCAGTCGCGACAGCCGAAGGCGTTCGGGCGTCGTCCAGACCCAGGTAGTGCCGGGGATGAATGTACTTCGGGCAGTTACCGAACACCTGCTCGGCACCGATCGAGATATGCCCATCGTCCCGCTGCACGACCTTGCCATTCAGCCGGAAACGACGACGACCGCCGAAGTCGATACCGAGCAGCGCAACAGCACCTCCGACGTCGAATCCCGGCGTCGCCGGATCGTCGGAGGGCAGCACCGCATCCAGGCGCAGGGTCGCGGGGTCCGGCGAGTGAATGAAGCCCGGTGCGCCCGCGACTACCGTGGCCCAGACACGCTTTTCCTGGTCCACGGTGCCGACGATGACGAAGCCAAGGTGCTCGAAGAATGCCCGCTGCGGTTCGGCCATCAGCGGGCGAAATATCCGGCCGGCCAATCCGGCGAACTGGATGTCCGCACCGACCGTGCGCTGGAGCGCCACCTCCCCGGCATGCCACCGCGCCGGGGAGATCACGCTGCCGCCTGTCCCTGTCCCGCTACCAGCTTGCGCTGGAGGAAATCCCGGATCAACGGGAGCATCTCATCAGGTTTGTCCTCGAAGGCGAAATGACCGGTGTCGATAAGATGGAACTCCAGGTCCTTGAGGTCGCGCTTGTAAGGATGAGCGCCGTCCGCGGGGAAGATGACATCCCGCTCGCCCCAGACGATCAGGGTCGGCGGCTGGTATTCGCGGAAATAGGCCTGCACCGCCGGATACAGCGGCAGGTTGGTCCGATAGTCGTACATCACGTCCATCTGGATCTGGTCGTTGCCCGGACGGTCCAGCAGCGCCTGGTCATGCACCCAGTTGTCGGGCGAAATACGGCTGGTGTCGTTGACGCCGTCGGTATACTGGAATTTCGTCGTTTCCGGTGCGACAAGGGTCAACAACGCTTTCCGGCTTGCCTCCGAGCCATCGGCCCAGAACGTCTTGATCGGGTCCCAGAACGCTTTCAGTCCTTCCTCGTACGCATTACCGTTCTGGATGATCAATGCGGTTACGCTGCGCGGCGATTTCAGGGCAAGGCGCCAGCCTACCGGCGCGCCATAGTCCATGACATACATCGCATAGCGCTTGACGCCGAGCACAGCCAGCAGCTTGCCGACGATCTCGCCGAAGCGATCGAAGGTGTAAGCGAAGCTATCGCGATCGGGCATATCGCTCTGGCCATAGCCCGGGTAGTCCGGTGCGATCACCCGATAGCGATCGGCAAGCTGCGGGATGAGGTTGCGGAACATATGCGACGAGGTAGGGAACCCGTGCAGAAGCAGTACCACCGGAGCGTCCTTAGGCCCGGCCTCGCGATAAAAGATGTTCAATCCGTCGATTTTTTCGAAACGGTGGTGGGTCGTCGGCCAGGCCGAATTGGCTGCATTTTTCGTTGAAGTAGTCATGGCTCTTCCTGAAACAGGAACAAGGGACGAAACCGGCTCAACCTGTGTCTTCGGACCGGCGCAAGTGCGGCGCTGGTGTCCGCCGAGGACAACCCGTGACCTTATCCTTTTCCGGTTACCCTGGATTGGATATTCATGCTGCGTCTCCGGGAAACGACGCACGGACGTGAGTTGTCCTGCAAGGACATCGGGGCGGTGCCGCCAAGCGCGATTTCCGCACCGGCCGCACGAAAAATGTTAGATGATTCCCGCTGCGGGAAGAACCGCCTGCGGTGAGAACATGACTACCGGATAGCGAGAGGGTATCGATGGATCGGCTCGATGCGATGTACGTACTGCTTGCCGTGGTAGAGGCAGGAAGCCTCTCGGCCGCCGCGCGCAAACTCAACGTACCGCTGCCCACGGTGAGTCGGCGGATCGCCGACCTGGAGGCGTACCTCGGTGCACGCATCCTCGTTCGCTCGAGCCGGCGGGTATCGCTGACCGACGCGGGCGTCGCCTATATCGAAGCGTCCCGACAGATTCTCGACCGACTGCAGGAAGTCGAGCGAGCGGTATCGGGCGCCTATAGCGAGCCGAAGGGCAAGCTGACCATCACTTCGCCCACCGTGCTCGGCAAGACGCACGTCATGCCGATCGTTATCGAATTCCTGCGCGCCTATCCAGCCATCGATATCAGGCTGCGCTTTTCCGACCAGATCTCACCCTTCGCCGAAGGCCAGATCGACCTCGCGCTGCGTGTGGGCAACCTGCCCGACAGTTCGCTGATCGCGGCACCGATAGGCAACATCCGTCGGGTCACCTGTGCCAGTCCGGCGTATCTCGCGGTTCGGGGCATCCCGCAACTGCCCGATGACCTGATGCAACACGACTGCATCACCTTCGACAACCTGGCCTCGTCCGACGCCTGGCGCTTCGGCGGTGAGGAAGGCATGTCGATCGTACCCGTGCACTCACGGCTGACTGTTTCCGGGGCGGAGGCCGCCGTGCAGGCCGCCATCGAAGGTATCGGGCTGGCTTCCCTGTTGTCCTACCAGGTCGCCGATGCGCATCGCAATGGCACGCTGCAGGTCGTCCTGGCGGCTTACGAGCTTCCCGCCTGGCCAGTCAACTTCGTCTACGCCGGGCAGCAACTCCTGCCACGCAAGTTGACCGCCTTCCTGAACTTCGCCACGCCGCGGCTGAGGGCACGATTCGCCGAGGAAACGGCCTCGTTCGACACGATCCCCAAGTCCGGCCGGACACCTACAGGTCCGATGACTTGATGGCCGAGACATAGGGGCTTCCGGGCACATACCAGCGCCACGGCAGATCCATGGCCTTGCTGATGCCAATGCGTCGTCGACCGACGAGATCCGATGGCGGCGGCGTACCATCGTCGACAATCGTAAAGCCCGCGTCCGCCTTCACCAGGTCGATACCGTCCTGCACGCCGGTGATGCCCATGGCCTGGGTCAGCCGTGCCGGACCGCGGCACAACTCGCGATCGCGCGAAATGCGCGGTCGTGCTTCATGCATCCGTTCCAGACCGGCAAGTGGCTCCAGCGCACGGATCAGCACGCCCGACCCATGCCCCTCCGATTCGCACACGCAGTTGCAGCACCAGTGCATGCCGTAGGTGAAGTAGACATACATGTGCCCCGGCGGCCCGAACATCGTCGCATTGCGCGCTGTCTTCCCACGAAAGGTATGCGCGGCCGGATCCATGGCACCGACATAGGCCTCGACTTCGACGATGCGCCCGGAGCGCCCGTCCGCCGAGGCAAGGACCTTGTTGAGCAAGTCGGGTCCAACCGCTGGTGCAGGACGATGGAAGAACGTGCGCGGCAGGATTTTGCCTGGCCACATCCCGCGTTTAGCCCTCGTGCTTGGCATGGTTTAAAAGCCGCAACGTGCAAGGAAGGGATCCGTATGCCCTACCGTCGACCCGCTTTGCAGGCGGTGAAGACCATACGACATCGACCACGAACAGCGCACAAAATAGCCTAAGCGCAAGGCATTTTCACGCTGCGACAGCATCTCCGACAAGACAATCACGCACCAAGGAGATTCCCTACCATGATCAGTTTTACCGAGGTCGTGCTCCGCCTGCTCTCCGCCGCCGTACTGGGCGGGATCATCGGGGCCAACCGCAGCCGGCTTGAGTGGGCGGCAGGATTGCGTACGCATATGCTGGTCAGCGTCGGAGCGGCACTCGCCGTGATCGTGTCCGCCTATGGTTTCCAGCATGCGTTGACCTATGACCACGTTGTGCTGGACCCCTCCCGCATTGCCGCCCAGGTGATCAGCGGGATTGGCTTTCTGGGCGCGGGCACCATCCTGTTCCTGCAAAGGGAACAAGTCATTCGCGGGCTGACCACCGCCGCGGGCCTCTGGGCCGTCGCCGCCGTCGGCCTTGCCGCGGGTAGCGGCTTGTTTGTTCCCGCGCTCGTGGCGACCGCTATCCTCTGGATCATCCTCGCCCTGCTGAAACCCTTTGAGCGTCGTTTCGTCAAGCCGAGGCGCCAGCACACCAGGCTGCTGGTCGAACTCAGCACCGGCACGGCGCTGTCCGTGGTCGAGCGGGCAATCGACAACTTCCACACACCGGTGCGCAACATGGTCCTGCGCCGCGACCCGGACGGTCACGACACGGTCGACGTGCGCTTTTCGATACCCATCACGCTCGACAAGCTCGCCGAGATGGCCGACGCGTGTCGCGCCATCGAAGGGGTCAACGGCGTCACCATCGCCGTACCGGGACGCAGCGGCGACTAGCCTGCCCTCTCCATCCTGATCAGGTACTATATTTCGGTACTAAAAAACATGAAACGGAAGCACACGATGGCGCTGGAAGCAGTCTCTGTCGCCGGCACACGTAAGGTGGGCAGGAGCAAAAGCTGAGTGAATTCATGAACAACCTGATGATCATCGATGGCTATCGGGCGGTCATCCAGTACGACCCGGAAATCGAACTGTTCCGTGGTGAGTTTGTCGGCCTCCATGGCGGCGCCGATTTCTATGCAGGCGATGTCAAGGGACTTCGAAAAGAAGGCACTCGTTCATTACGAACTTTCCTGGATACGTGTAAGGAAAATGGCATCGAGCCCGTTCGAAATTTCTCCGGAAAATTCAACGCGCGCATCGATCCGGCCCTGCATGCTCGCGCGGTGGAAGCAGCGGCTGCCCTGGGGGTAAGCCTGAACCAGTTCGTCGAACGGGCCATCACTCACGA
>DASYLE010000081.1:0-18199 GCA_036009745.1 Luteibacter sp.
CAGCGCATGCGCGCTGTCCGCCGTGTACACGTTCGCACCCGGCAGCGCGGTGAGCACCGCGCGCTGCAGGGCATCGCGGAACAACGGATGGTCGTCGGCGATCAGGACGTCGGGCATGCGGGCTCCGGCATCATTTGATCAGGCGTTCCTCGACCAGGTTGCGCACCACCGAAGGATCGGCGAGCGTGGAGATATCGCCGAGCTGGTCCGGCGCGTTTTCGGCGATCTTGCGCAGGATGCGGCGCATGATCTTGCCCGACCGCGTCTTCGGCAGGCCGGGAGCCCATTGCAGGTAATCGGGCATCGCGATCGGCCCGATTTCCTTGCGTACGCCGGCGATCAGCTCCTTGCGCAGTTCGTCGCTGCCGTTCACGCCGGCATTGAGGGTAACAAAGGCATAGATGCCCTGGCCCTTGATGTCGTGATGGCAGCCGACCACGGCGGCCTCGGCGACCTTCGGGTTGGCGACCAGGGCGCTTTCGACTTCGGCCGTGCCGATGCGATGGCCGGAGACATTGATCACGTCGTCGACGCGGCCGGTAATCCAGTAATAGCCATCTTCATCGCGACGGACGCCGTCGCCGGTGAAGTACTTGCCGGGATAGGTCTTGAAATAGGTGTCGATGAAACGTTGGTGGTCGCCGTAGACCGTACGCATCTGGCCCGGCCACGAATCGGTGATGACCAGGTTGCCGCTGCACTCGCCTTCCAGCTCCTTGCCCTCCGTATCGACCACGGCGGGCTTGATGCCGAAGAATGGCAGGGTTGCCGAGCCAGGCTTGGTATCGATCGCACCCGGCAGCGGCGTGATCAGGATGCCGCCGGTCTCGGTCTGCCACCAGGTGTCGACGATCGGACAGCGATCGTCGCCGACCACGCGCGAATACCACTCCCAGGCCTCCGGGTTGATCGGCTCGCCGACCGAACCGAGCAGGCGCAGGCTGGCGCGAGAGGTCTTTTTGACCGGCTCCTCGCCTTCGCGCATCAGTGCGCGGATCGCGGTGGGCGCGGTATAGAACAAGGTGACCTTGTGCTTGTCAACGACCTGCCAGAAGCGGCTGTAATCCGGATAGTTCGGCACGCCGTCGAACATCACCACGGTGGCGCCATTGGCCAGCGGCCCGTAGACCACGTAGCTATGGCCGGTGATCCAGCCGACGTCGGCGGTGCACCAGTACACATCGTCCTCGCGAAGATCGAAGATCAGCTCGTGGGTGTAGCTGGTATAGACGAGGTAGCCGCCAGTGGTATGCAGCACGCCCTTCGGCAGGCCAGTGGAGCCGGAGGTGTAAAGGGTGAACAGTGGTTCCTCGGCGCCGACCGGTTCGGGCGGGCAGTCGGTGGACTGGCCTTCCATCAGTACGTGGTACCAGCGGTCGCGCGGCGATTGCATATGGATCGCACCGCCGGTGCGGCGAACCACGATCACCGTCTCGACACTGTTGGTGCCGGGCCGGGTCAGCGATTCGTCGACATTGGCCTTCAGCGGGATCTTCTTGCCGCCGCGCACGCCCTCGTCGGCGGTGATCACCAGCTTGCAGGTCGAATCGGCAATGCGGCCGGCCAGCGAGTCCGGCGAGAAGCCGCCGAACACCACGGAATGGATCGCGCCGATGCGTGCGCAGGCCAGCATGGCCACGGCCGCCTCGGGAATCATGGGCAGGTAGATGGCAACGCGGTCGCCCTTGACCACGCCGAGGTTTTTCAGCGTATTGGCGAACTTGCACACTTCCCCATGCAGTTCGCGATAGGTGAGGTGTCGCGAGTCGTGCGGATCGTCGCCCTCGAAGATGATCGCGGTCTTGTCGCCGCGCTTGTCCAGGTGCCGGTCCAGGCAGTTGGCCGAGACATTGAGCACGCCATCCTCGTACCAGCGGATATGCAGGTCGTCGGCTTTAAAGGAAACGTCCTTGATCTTCGTCGGCTTCTTGATCCAGTCCAGCCGTTCGGCGATTTTTGCCCAGAAGCCCTCCGGATCCGCGACCGACTCGGCGTAGAGCCTCTCGTAGTCGTCCTTGCGCACGTGGGCCTTGGCGGCAAAGGCGGGATCGACGGGGTGCAGCTTGGACATGCGGGCTCCTGCGTGGTTAAGGCGGACGACGGGCTACGGTCGCATACGGGCGGCGACAAAGAAGTGTAGCGCCGCACCGTTTTTTCAGGAGCTTAGGTGTACGTACGACTTTGGTCGAGTTTCGACCTTTGGGTAATAGCCGCTACCACCGGCCACGACCATGCTCGGCTCGCCACAGCCTTGGGGAGGCAAGATCATGGGGACCACACGTTTCGGCCATCGTCGTTCGGCGATCGCCCTTAGCATTGCCTGTGCTTTCGCCCTGCCGCTGGCGGCGCATGCCCAGAGCAGTACCAGTAGCAACAGTAGCCGCGAGCAGCAGCTCGAGACCCGGGTCAACCAGCTCGAGCAGCAGCTGGCCGAGTTGAAGGCGATGATCCAGGAACAGAAGGCGGCCACCCAGCAGGCGACCGCGACCGCGTCGCAGGCCCAGGCCACCGCGCAAGCCACCGCCCAGGCCCAGGCGGCCGCGCCTGTCGCCACCGTGGCGGCAACGCCGGCAACGGCGGCGAAACCGACCTTTACCACCATGCCCGGCGTGTCGGTGGCCTTGCACGGCTTCATCAGCGCCAGCGCGTTCAGCCAGAACCGCAGCTTCACCTTCGGCAATGGCCAGAACGCCGAATTCCCCATTCCCAAATCCACCGCCGGCTCCGACGGACGCCTGAGCGGCGTCGATGTGCGCAATACGCGCTTCTGGCTCGACTTCACCGGCGGCAAGTTCGCCGGCGACTGGACCGGCGGCGGCCGCATCGAGATGGACTTCTTCGGTGGCTTCAACGGCACGGGCGCGTATGCCCAGCAGCAACCGATCCCGCGCCTGCGCCAGGCTTATATGGACCTGGTCAACCCGGAGACCGGAACGACGGTCCGCATCGGCCAGATGTGGGACTTGATGTTCCCGATCGACAATATTCCGGCCTCGCTGTCGCACATTGCTTTCCCGCTCGGGTTCGGCTCGGGCATGATCGGCTGGCGTTTCCCGGGTGTGATCGTCATGCAGGACCTCAACCACGGTTCCGAAGGTCCCAAGTGGCGCTTCGACCTCGGCGTGTTCGAAGGTTCGTGGAGCGGCCCGAATCCGGTCGGCGGCAGCAATACCATCAACTACCTGACCGCGGGCAATGCCGGCTTCCGTCCCCAGGTCGAAGCACGCGTGCACGTGCAGGACAAGGACTGGCTGGCCTTCTTCGCGGCGCATTACAGCACCGTGGACCTGCGAGGCGTGAACGGCCTGTCGGCGACACCGGTCAAGAGCAGCATCGTCAACACCGGCTACGAGCTCAGTGGCGGCTGGACACCCGGCCCCTGGATGCTCAAGGGACTGGTCTATACCGGCAACGGGCTTGGCCAGTTGTTCGGCGCCCTGTCCCAGTTCGGCGACATCAACGAAACCGGCGGCTATGTGCAGGCCGGCTACAAGTTCACCCCGAACTGGACCGCCAACCTGTACGCCGGCATGAGCAAACCCAACGAGGATGACGTGATCCGCTGGCTCGGCAACGGCTCGACTGGCCTGCTGAAGAACCGCCAGGCGGCCTTCAGCCTGACCTACTCCGCCGGTGCCTATGACCTGGGTGTGGAGTACATCTACTCCAAACTCGATTCCACGACCAACGGCATCAACCGGACGACCACCAGCGGCAACCAGGTCAGCCTCAACGGCATGTACAAGTTCTGACAGCGCGACGGCGGCGCATCCGCGCCGCCGCCCGCTCGCACGCATTGGAAGGCGGGCGGGACCACCCTCTTAAGGAGAGAGCAGCATGGCTACGACTCCCATCGACGGGCGCGTCGCGCTCGACACCAGCCATCGACGCGTGGTCCTGGCATCCAGCCTGGGCACCGTCTTCGAGTGGTACGACTTCTACCTGTACGGCTCGCTCGCGGCGCTGATCGGCAAGCAGTTCTTCACCGGACTGAACGAGGCCAGCCAGTTCATCTTCGCCTTGCTGGCCTTCGCCGCCGGCTTCGCGGTGCGCCCCTTCGGCGCCATCGTGTTCGGCCGTATCGGCGACCTGATCGGGCGCAAATACACCTTCCTGATCACCATCATCATCATGGGCCTGTCGACCTTCCTGGTCGGCGTGTTGCCCAGCTACAACACGATCGGCGTGGTCGCGCCGGTGATCCTGATCCTGCTGCGCCTGCTGCAGGGCCTGGCCCTCGGTGGCGAGTACGGCGGCGCGGCGACCTATGTCGCCGAACATGCACCGCCGGGCAAGCGTGGGCTGTACACCAGCTTCATCCAGATCACCGCGACCTTCGGCCTGTTCCTGTCGCTGCTGGTGATCCTCGGCACGCGCCTGGGCCTGGGTACCGAAGCCTTCGAAGCCTGGGGCTGGCGCATTCCGTTCCTGGTCTCCTCGCTGCTGCTGGCGATTTCGGTCTATATCCGGCTGCAACTGCAGGAATCGCCGGTGTTCAAGCAGATGAAGGAAGAAGGCAAGGGTTCGAAGGCGCCACTGACCGAAGCCTTCGCCCGCTGGGGCAACCTCAAGCTGGTGATCCTCGCCCTGCTCGGCGCGACCGCCGGCCAGGCGGTGGTCTGGTACACGGGCCAGTTCTACTCGCTGTACTTCCTGACCCAGAGCCTGAAGATCGACGGCACCACCGCGAACCTGCTGATCGCGGCGGCACTGCTGATCGGTACGCCGTTCTTCGTGGTTTTCGGCTGGCTGTCCGACCGCATCGGTCGCAAGACCATCGTGCTTGCCGGCTGCCTGATCGCGGCGGTGACCTACTTCCCGATCTTCAAGGGACTTACCCACTTCGGCAATCCCGCCATCGAAGCCGCTGCCGCCGCGTCGCCGGTCAGCGTATTCGCCGACCCGAAGGCCTGTTCCTTCCAGTTCGACCCGGTCGGCAAGAAGACCTTCACCAGTTCTTGTGATATCGCCAAGAGCGTGCTGGCCAAGAAGGGTGTGCCATACACCAACCTGGTCGCGCCGCCAGGCACCGTTGCCCAGGTGAAGATCGGCGAGACCGCGATCGACGCGTTCGAAGGCACCGCGCTGGACAAGGCCGCCTTCACCGACCAGTCCAAGGCGTTCAGCGCGAAGGTCTTCGCAACGCTGAAAACCGCCGGTTACCCGGACAAGGCCGATCCGGCGCAAAGCAACTACCCGATGCTGATCCTGCTACTGGCCCTGCTCGTGCTGTACGTGACCATGGTCTACGGGCCAATCGCCGCCTGGCTGGTGGAGATGTTCCCCACCCGCATCCGCTACACCTCGATGAGCCTGCCATACCACATCGGCAACGGCTGGTTCGGCGGGTTCGTGCCCACCATCGGCTTCATGCTGGTGGCCTGGAAGGGCGATATCTACTACGGCCTGTGGTATCCGATCGTGGTCGCGCTGATGACCTTCGTGATCGGTCTGCTCTTCGTCAAGGAGACGAAGGACGTCGATATCAATAACTGAGCTTGCATTGTCCCGAGAAGCGCCGGCGAAAGCCGGCGTTTTTCGTACAGGATCAAAGGCTTTTCAGCGCAACAACCCGGTAGCCAGAGCCCGCACCGAATCCTGCAAGCCAAGCGCATATGCCTCCTTCACCGTCGTCTTCGGTGTGCAGTCCCAGGTCGATACCGGTATGCGCTGGCTCGGCTGCCAGTAGGTCCGTCCCGCCCAGCGGAACAGCGTCGGCAGCTTCGGGTAGTGCCGGGTCAGCAAGACCATGGTCTTCGCCGTTTCATCGGCCGACTGCGGCGGTATGGGTGCGTTGTCCGTATATCCGCCATCGATCGCATGGGCACCGCCGATCAGCCGTGAGGTCATGATCGGCGGCGCGGCGGCCGCGCCGATCAATAGCGCCTGGGCGTCCTCGATGGTCGTGCAGTCCTGCAGGTCGAGGAATTCCTGGCGAAGCCCGAGCATCCGCGGCAATCGCGGATGGATGTTGTTCGACAGGTATTTATCGACCAGGTAGGCGAAGGTGCCCGCGACCACCGAGCCGCGCGTACCGAGGAACCGTGCCGGCCGGGTAATGGCGACGGTCATGCGCGATGTCGATTCACGCAACGCGACGAAATTCGATGCATTGAAGAAGGCGTCCAGCCACGCCGGATAAACCGTCTGGTGGGCGAAGCGCAGCTTCAGCCGCGACAGCCCGGACCAGTCAAAAATGCGCGCATTCCCCGCGTAGAGCCGAAGGCAGGCATGCAAGGCCACATCCGGATCCTCGGTCAGGCACGCGGTGGCCACGCCGGCACCGGCGCTGGTGCCGACCAGGCGCCCGGGCAGGCGCATGCCTTGCGCCATCAGGTGCTTCAATGCGCCGGCCTGCCACCAGCAGCGATTGCCGCCACCGGCGAAGACCAGGGTGTCGACCTGGCTGAAGTCATGGCCCGCGATGGCTTCGACGTGTGGCATGAACCGTATCCGGGATGGCGAGGATCGCGGAGCATCGCATATCGCCATGTCCATCCGTCGCCGCAAGAAAAAACGCGCCGGTGAGCCGGCGCGTTCGTCATGTCCGTGGGAGCGAAGGCGTCAGGCCCTTCGGACCAGGCCGATGATCACCAGCAGGATGATCGCGCCGATCAGTGCATTGATGATGGCACCGATGATGCCGGCACCAATGACGATGCCCGCCATCGGCAGCAGCCAGCCGGCCAGGAAGGCGCCGACGATGCCGACCACGATATTGCCCAGGATGCCGAAACCGAAGCCGCGGACGATCAGCCCTGCCAGCCAGCCGGCGATACCGCCGACGATCAGGAAGATCAACAGCGCCTGCGCGGTAATGGTCATGTGCTTCTCCTTACCGGGAGCGGAAGGAAGCGACGCAACGCCCCCGCGATCGCGTCGCCGCGAAATGTCACGGATAAGGCGTGCAGGCCATGTGATCAATGGCCAAGCAGGGCCCGACAGTTCGCATCAGCCTCCGGGTGGGGCCGGGCCCGGCATTCGGCGACCTGGTGATGCATGCTTTCGTGAGCAGCGCGAGCCCGGTCCGGCGCCAGTGCCGGGCCTTCGGGTATGCCGGTGTAAGGATGACGGTTAACCGCAGGGGTGGCGGACACATCGTCAGGCGGGGGTGTGCCCTCCTTGCGCAGCTGCCGATAGAGCTTCTGCTGCTGCGGCGTGCCCCGGTCGATGGAGTCCTTCAGCCGAGGGCTCGCTACGTGCGACTGGGCCATGCTGCCGAGGTCATGGTCGATGATCCTTTCCATGATCTTCTGCGCGGCCGGCGGTTGCAACGGTGGCGGCCCGGAGGCTTGGGCCGTGCCGATAACCACGAGGGCGAACACGTACACCAGCATGCGCATGACGATGCTCCGGTGGCCCCGGTCCGTTCCAGGGGAGTGCTCGCCATAACGCGTGAGGGGCAAAACGGTCGACAGACTGGCCGCGTCCCATGGCCCATGCTGCATCGCAGCTTGTTGCTCATTGTCGAGTTACAAATATATTAAAATACGACAATTGAAAGTTCTTGCGACCTATAATCATGCGGTCGGCGCAAGAAAAACACCCATTCCCGCGTCCCCGGGCGCCACCTCCCGGAAGCCGGTCGACCGGGTTACGACCGCCTAAACGGCACCTCATGTTGCAGTGCAGCTTGCCGCGGGTCGACGAATTACTATTATATTAAAATACGACAATTCGTTAATGACATGACCCGGAGGCCACAGGCTGAAGCGGGGAAGAAGACAACACGGTCTTCGGCCTCGAGGTGATGGGTCATCGGGAGAAGCGCGGACATCCGCGTCGGGGACCGCCGGGCAATCGCGCTGGCGGCACAGACCAATAAGCAAGAACAACCCATAGCAGGGATTCGACATGCAGCAAACGACTCTGGCGCTTTCCGTGCGCCACGCCCTGGTAGCCGTGATGAGCGCCGCTTGCGCCTTCGGTTACACGACCGTGCACGCACAGGACACTTCGGCGGCACCGGCCGCCGGCACCGCCGCGCCGGCGTCGGGCGCACAGGACGCCAGCGGGACCGGCGCCGACGGCAAGAAGGTCACCGACCTCAATACCGTCCAGGTGACCGGCCAGATCGGCTCGCTTTTCCGCTCGCAGGCCACCAAGCAGGACGCGAACGGCATCGTCGACTCGGTCTCGGCCGAGGAAGCGGGCAAGTTCCCCGACCAGAACGTCGCCGACGCGCTGCAGCGCGTGCCGGGCGTCTCGGTCAATCGTGCCGGTGGTGAATCGAACCAGATCACCGTGCGCGGCTTCGGCCCGACCTTCGTCAACGTCTTGCTCAACGGCCGCACGATGGCGACCGCCTCGACCGATCGCGCCTTCGACTTCGACGTGCTGCCGTCGGAAGTGATCCAGCAGGCGGTCGTGCAGAAAACCAGCTCGGCCGACCTCCAGGCCGGCGGCATCGGCGGCACCGTCAACGTCATCACCTCGCGCCCGCTGGACTTCAGCGGCTGGCACATGGCCGGCAGCGCCGCCGGCGTCAACGACAATATCGGTGGCGGCCTGTCGAGCAAGACCACGCCCAAGGTTTCGGGGCTGATCGGCAACACCAATGCGGACCATACCTTTGGCTGGATCGCCTCGGCCGTGTATTACAAACGCGACCACGATGAGCAGTCGCTGGATACCACCGGCTGGCTGACCAACCAGAACTTCTCGCGGATCAATCCCTCGCTGACCAATGTGGCGCTGCCGCAGACGCTGCAGGGCCAGGTCACCGACGAGACGCGCACGCGCACCTCGGTCAATGGCGCGATCGACTGGATCCCGTTCGATGGCCTGACGGTGAAACTCGACGGCCTGGTGTCGCAGTACAAGATCGACTCGAAATACAACGCCTTCGGCCTGTACACCAACAACGATGTCATCCAGTCGTTGAGCACGGACGGCAACAATACCGCGCAGCACTACCAGCAGAACGCCAGCGGCGGCATGTCCAACGACTATGCGGAAGAGTCCAATCCGCGCAAAGCGATGAACGAGACCTTCGGCGCGAACATCGCCTACAAGATCAACGACTCGACCACGATCGACTGGGACACCGCCGTATCGCGGGCCTGGAACAAGCAGTCGCAGAACGGCTATTTCGTGGTGCTGGGTACGCGCAATATCGGCGTCAACCCGGAATGGACCAATAACGGCGCGAACAACCTGCCGAGCTGGAGCGGGTTTCTGCCGACGACGGATACCTCGACCCTGCATGCGCACGTGACCAACGAAGGCACGCAGAGCCCGAACGTCAGCGACGACATCTTCCAGAATCGCCTGCACCTGTCCAAGACCTTCCTGGACGGTACGCTCTCGCAACTGGACTTCGGCCTGGAAGATTCCACCGACGCGAAGACCCAGGTGACCTACAACACACCCAACAGCTTCGGTTGCTCGGAATACTGCGGCTATGTTGCCACCGTCCCGGCCGATGCCGTGGGTGCGTATATCTACAACCCCGGCAGCCTGGTCAAGGGCGCATCGCCCGGCTTCCCGCAGCAGTGGGTTGCCTACGACGTCGGCAAACTGTTCGCGTACCTGGCCACGCCGGCGGCGTACAACCAGTTGCCGAACGCGGCGGCGTTCAAGGCGGCCCTCGACGCCAATGGCGGCTCCTTCACGGCACGGCCGGACCCGACGACCTATAGCCGGATCCGCGAGCACATCGAGTCGGCCTACGGGCAGGCCAACCTGCAGGGCGACTGGGGCACGATGCCGTGGAACCTGCAGCTCGGCGTGCGCTACACCAAGACCAAGACCATCTCGTCGGCCTATTCGTCGCCGATCCTGGGGATCGCGGTCAACCCGAACGACCCGACCAATGCGATCCCGACCTACGGCGTGCTGCAGCCGATTTCCGAGAAGGGCAACTACAGCAACTGGCTGCCCTCGATGAACTTCAAGCTCAATCTGCGCGACGACCTGATCTTCCGCTTCGCCGCATCCAAGACCCTGACCCGTCCGGACCTGGACAATCTCTCGGCCGCCGAGTCGTACAACTTCCGTCCGGAAAACCAGACCACGAGCAAGGGTAACGCCGGGCTGCTGCCGTACACCTCGAAGAACCTGGACACCGGCCTGGAGTGGTACTTCAGCGATACCAGCTACATCGCGCTGGATGGGTTCTACAAGAAGGTCAGCAACTTCAGCACGCTGATCACCACCGAGACCTCGATCCTCGGCTTCCCGTTCCAGCTGACCGAACCGGTCAACCTGAACACCGCGGTGATCAAGGGCGCGGAGTTCACCTTCAACTACCAGTTCAAGTCGCTGCCGGCACCGTTCGATGGCCTGGGCGTGGCAACGAACTACACCTATGTCACCAGCGACGCGTCGATCAGCCCGGACAAGATCGCCAGCGCCGGCAAGTTCGCGGTGCCGGGCATCGGCAACTCGGCCAACGGCACGGTGTACTACCAGAAGGGTCCGTGGGAAGTGCGCCTGGCCTACAACTGGCGCGCCCAGTACCTGGCGTCGATCGCCGGTGGCCAGAGCCAGCCGACCACGGTAAAGGCCTACGGTCAGCTCGACTTCAGCGCCGACTACAAGATCAACGATCACGTGTCGGTCTTCCTGGACGAAACCAACCTCACCAACGAAACGATCTCGCAGTACCAGGTGTTCCTCGATCGCGAGAGCTATGCCGAGGACGACGGCCGTACCGTCTTCGCGGGCATTCGCGCGTCGTTGTAAGGTAACCCGGGCGCGCGTCCAGGCGCGCGCCCGAGCGGAGACTGCAGGTCGATGGATGTGATACGCCTCAACAATGGCCGCCTTGGGGTAGAGCTCCTGCCCGGGGCGGGTGCTGGTATTGCCCGCTTCACATGGTCGGGGCGCGGCGAGCCGCTCGCCCTGATGCGCACGGGCGACCTGACGAAGATGACACCGGACGGCCGGCTGGATACGAACCAGCTGGCCTGTTACCCGCTGGTGCCATGGAGCAACCGCATTGCCGAAGGCGGCTTTACCGTCGGCGGCCATCGCGTTGCCTTGTCGGCGAACCGGCATGACGAACCTTTCCCCATTCACGGCAGCGGCTGGCAGCGCGACTGGCAGCCACAGGCGGTCGACGCGCACGAAGCCGTGCTCACGCTCGACGAAGCCACGCCGGATGGCTGGGCTTATCGCGCGAGCCTGCGTTACGTACTGCGCGACGATGCCCTGCATGTCGCGTTGCAGGTCACCAATACCGGCAAGACAACGATGCCCTTCGGTCTGGGCCTGCATCCGTTCTTTCCTTGCCACGGCGAGGCATCGCTTCGCGCCCCCGCGTCCGAGGTCGGCATCACCGAAGGCGATTCGCCGCTACCCGTGGCCTTCGTCGATGTGCCTCCCGCATGGGATTTCCGTGAGACCCGGCCCCTGCCGGATGGCCTGAACCATGGTTTCCGCGCGTGGAATGGCGATGCCGTGATTTCCTGGCCACGCCTGGGTTTGCACCTGCATGTGGAAACCGACGTCGACGCCTTCGTGATGTACACGCCGGCGGACGAGGACTTCTTCTGCTTCGAACCGGTGGACCATGCGATCAACGCCGTCCACTTGCCGGGCGGCGCGGTCGCCAACGGCATGACCATGCTGGCGCCACAAGCCAGCGTCGCGCGTCACTTCGTCTTCCGCGTGGTCGACGATACCCTTGCCTTCAGTTCCAGGCCCGACCAGGACAACGCAGCATGAAACCCAGACTCGAAGGCAAGACAGCGTTGATCACCGGCGCGGGCAGCGGTATCGGCGGCGCGATCGCCGAACTGTTCGCGCGCGAAGGCGCCAACCTCGCCCTGCTCGACAGGGACGCCGAAGCGGTGGTCCGGCTCAGCCAGCAACTGCATGCCGACACCGGTCGCCGCTGCCTTCCCCTGCACGCGGATGTCACCGATGCGGCACGGATCAACACCTGCTTCGCCGAGGCCATCGATACGCTCGGTCGTGTCGATATCCTGATCAACTGCGCGGGCGTGAATGTCTTCCGCGATCCCTTGACCCTCGAGGCCGCCGACTGGGACCTGTGTTTCGACGTCAATCTCCGCGGGGCCTGGCATTGCATCAGCGCGGCCCTGCCGTCGATGCTGGCCAATGGCTATGGCCATGTCGTCAACATCGCCTCGGTGCACGGCCACAAGATCATCCCGGGCAGCTTCCCCTATCCGGTTGCCAAGCACGGCCTGATCGGCCTGACCCGTTCACTCGGCATCGAATACGCAGCCCGCGGTATCCGCGTGAACTCGATCTCGCCCGGCCTGATCATGACGCCTGCCGCGGAACGCTGGCTGGCATCCTGCCCCGATCCGGAAGCAGAGCGCCAACGCCAGGCCGACCTGCTGCCCAACAAGCGTATCGGCGAACCTTCAGAAGTCGCCTATGCCGCACTGTTCCTGGCCAGCGATGAAGCCCGCTTCATCAACGCCACCGACATCCTGATCGACGGCGGCCGCAGCCAGCTTTATCACGGTTAAAAAAGCCGGCGATCGGGGGATGCTCCGCTCCAAAGGACTCGCGAACAGGGTTCGCTCCCCCAGGTCTGGTGGTGGCCTTGTGGGAGCGAACCCTGTTCGCGAGTCCTTTGGGGCCGGGCCTCCAAGAGTGAGGGCTCTGTCAGGACCCCAGCCGCCGCTCGATCTCCTCCAGCGACACCCCGGAAGTCTCCGGCACGCGCCGCCAGATAAACACGAACCCCGCCGCGCAGATCGCCCCGTAGAACCAGAAACTCCCCGCCGGCCCGAGATGCGTATTGAGCCATGGAAAGGTGTACGTCAACACGAAGCACGCAATCCACAACGCGAACACGCCCAGCGCCACGGCCTGCGCGCGGATGTGCTCCGGAAAGATCTCCGACAGCAACACCCAGGTCACCGGTGCCAGCGTCGTCGCGTACACGGCGATCGCTGCAAGCACGAGGACCAGCACCGGCAGGCCGAGGATATGCATCGCATAAGCCGCGCCAATCAGCGCATAGATCACCGTCAGTGCACCGGCACCCAAGAGCATCAGCTTGCGCCGTCCCCAGCTGTCGACCAGACGCAGCGCCAGCAGGGTAAACACCAAATTCACCGAGCCCGTGGCGACGATCGACTTCAGCGTGTCGTTGATGTCGAAGCCGGCGGAGGCAAAGATGTCCTGGGCGTAATTGAAGATCACGTTGATGCCGCACCACTGCTGGAACACCGCCAGCACGATGCCGATCACCAGCACCGGGCGCACCTTCTTCGCCAGCAGGGCGCGCATCGGTGTGGCTTCATGCTCCGTGCGGTTGTCGCGCATCGCGGTGAGCACTTCGCTCGCATAGGCGACGCCGCCGATCCGCTCGAGTACGCGCCGCGCATCGCTGTCGCGTCCCGCCTTGCTCAGCCAGCGCGGTGATTCAGGAATGATCAGGACCAGCAGCAGGAACAGGATCGCGGGCACGCCCTCGCCGAAGAACATCCAGCGCCAGCCGCTCTGCACATTCCAGCTTTGCAACAGCGCCACGGTGTCCAGCCCCGGCGGCACGGGCCGGGCAATCCACATGTTCACCAGCTGGGCGAGAAGGACGCCGATCACGATGGTCAGCTGGTTGATCGCGACGAACAGGCCGCGGTTCTTCGCCGGGCTGACCTCGGCGATATACAGCGGTGAAAGTCCCGAGGCAAGGCCGATGCCGATGCCGCCGACGATGCGGAAGATCGCGAACACGGTGACATCGTTGGCCATGGCGGTGCCGATCGCACAGGCCACGAAGAGGATCGCGGCGAGGACCAGGGCCGGTCGGCGGCCGAAGCGGTCGGCGAGCATGCCTGCCATCACCGCGCCACCGATACAGCCGACCAGGGCCGAACTCATCAGCCAGCCGGACATGACCGGGTCGTGGACGGCGAAGTACGCTTCGTAGAAAAGCTTCGCGCCGCCGATCACCACCCAGTCGTAGCCGAACAGCAGCCCGCCCAACGCGGCGACCAGGCAGATCAGCCAAAGGTAAAGTGGGTTCGCCACCGAGGGTTCAACGGCTTCGGTTTGTACCTGCATCGACTCGGTACTCCTTTCGGATGCGTGTTGCATCGCAGCGTGAGACTTGCTAAAAAATAATATTATATGATCTGAGGATTCGATCAAGCGATCGGGGAAACAAGTGATGCGAACGAAGATCTCCATGGCCGCGGCCATTCTTGCGCTGGGCGCGTTGTTGGGTAGCGCCGGCCTTGCCGCGAAACCGGCGACACCGACCACCGCCCCGATTCACTACGACGCGGCTCACAAGATCTTCCGCATCGATGCCGGCAAGATTACCTATGCCTTCGGCGTCAACGGCGACGGGATCCTGCAGACGCTCTACTGGGGTGCGCGCCTGGGGCCTGACGATCCGGTCGGTACCGCCGTGCCGCCGCCATCGCGCTCCTCCTTCGACGCCATCGGTGCCAATACGCCGCAGGAATACGCCGGCTGGGGTGGCCCGATCACGGTCATGCCCGATCTCAAGGCACACTTCGCCGACGGCAACCGCGACCTGGTCCTGCGCTACGAGAACTACAAAATCGACGACGGCGGCCTGCAGGTCACCCTGGGCGACAAGGTTGCCAAGGTCACCGTGACACTGCGCTATGTGGCTGACCCGGCAACCGGCATCATCGGCCGTTCGGCCCGCATCGAGAACCACGCGACCCAGGAGGTCACCCTCGATCGCGTCGCCGCGGCCAGCTGGAATCTGCCGGCGGCCACGGATTATTCGCTGCGCTACCTCACCGGTACCTGGGCCGCCGAATGGCATGTGCGCACACGGCCGCTGACGCCGGGCGCCACCGACCTGGAAAGCCGTCGCGGTTCGACCGGCGACGAGAACAATCCCTGGTTCGCCATCGAACGTGGCGGCAACTGGAACGAATCGCACGGCCATGTCTGGTTCGGTGCGCTGGGCTGGAGCGGTTCGTGGAATATCCACATCGACCAGGACGTGCTGAACCAGGTGCGCGTCACCGGCGGCTTCAATCCCTTCGATTTCAGCTATCGGCTGCAGCCGGGCGAAGGCCTCGATACGCCGGTGTTCTACGCGGGCTACACCGATGACGGCATCGGTGAGGCCTCGCGCCTGATGCACCAGTTCGAAGTCACCCGCATCCTGCCCGGCGGCCCGAAGCCGAAGCTGCGCCCGGTGCTCTACAACTCGTGGGAAGCCACCGAGTTCAAGGTCAACGAGCCCGACCAGGAACGCCTGGCCGAAAAAGCCGCGGCGCTGGGCGTGGAACGCTTCGTCGTCGACGACGGCTGGTTCGGTGCGCGCAACAGCGACAAGGCCGGTCTTGGCGACTGGGTGGTCAACCGCGAGAAATTCCCCAACGGCCTGAAGCCGCTGATCGACAAGGTCCATGGCCTGAAGATGAGCTTCGGCCTGTGGGTCGAGCCGGAAATGGTCAACCCCGACAGCGACCTGTATCGCCAGCATCCGGACTGGGTACTCAACTTCGAGGGGCGCCAGCGCAGCCTCGGCCGTAACCAGATGGTGCTGAACCTCGCCCGCGAAGACGTCCGCGACTACGTCTTCAACGCGCTGGACAAGCTGCTCAGCGAGAACGACATCCAGTTCCTGAAGTGGGACTACAACCGCAACTGGTCCGAGCCGGGCTGGCCGCAAGTGGCGCCGGAAGAGCAGCAGAAGGTCTACGTCACCTACGTGCAGAACCTCTACGACATCATGCGTCGGCTGCGCCAACGCCATCCGGGCATCGAGATCGAGTCCTGCTCGGGCGGCGGCGCCCGCGTCGACCTCGGCGTGATGGGTCTGACCGACGAAGTCTGGCCTTCGGACAACACCGACCCCTCCGATCGCCTCTCGATCCAGGACGGCTTCTCCTACGCCTACGCCCCGGCCGTGATGATGGCCTGGGTGACCGGTTCGCCGAACTGGGTCAACAAGCGCAGCACCTCACTGGACTTCCGCTTCCTCTCGTCCATGCAGGGAGGCCTGGGCATCGGTGCGAAGATCGAAGAGTGGACGTCCGCCGAGGACGCCACCGCGCGCAATTACATCGCGGCCTACAAGAGTATCCGCGCCACCGTGCAACTGGGCCGGCTGTATCGCCTGCTGTCGCCGCAGGATCGCGCGCCGTATTCGGCAACCGAATCGGTGGCCGCCGACGCCAGCCAGGCAGTGCTCTTCGCCTTTCTCCGCCAGGGCCAGGAGGCGCAGGCTTATCCGACGCTTCATCCACAGGCGCTGGACAGCAAGGCGAATTACCGCCTTCGTACCATCCACGGCAAGCTCGCGGCCGACACGCCGACGGTAGCCAGCGGTGCGTACTGGATGAACCACGGCATCGATATCGACCTGCGCGGCGACCTGGATGCCGCCGCCGTGGTGTTCGACCGGGTCGGCTCGTAAAACCAGACGCGGCCGGGCGGCTTAGCGCCCGGCCGTCGCCTGCCGACGAATATTGCTGCGCGAGTCGGCCACCATCTTCAGCATGCCCTGACGCGCCACCTCCGGCTGGTGGCGGCGGATAGCCTCATACACCTTGAAGTGCTGGGGCAGGGCAACGTTGAAATTGCTCGCATTGCGCGCCGACATCACGAAGTACGTACCCAACGCCGTCTCGATCACTGAAAACAGCGAGGTCAGCAATTCGTTGTTGGTCGCCCGCAGCATGGCTTCGTGGAAAGCCAGGTCGGCCACCGCCCAGGCATCGAGATCCTCGGCGGCTTCCATCGCGTCGTAGGCGGTCTTGATCGCGGCCAGCTGCTCCGGCGTGGCGCGACGCGCGGCGGCGGCGGCAGCGGCCGGCTCGATGATCTCGCGCATCTCCACCAGCTTCTCGACAAAGCTTTCCGTCGGCATCGATGCACAGCGCCAGGCCAGCACATCGGCATCGAGCTGGTTCCAGTGGCTGGCCTCGCGCACCCGGGTACCGGTTTTCTGCCGGGACTCGATCAGGCCCTTGGCCGAGAGCACCTTCATCGCCTCGCGTAGCGCGGTGCGACTGACATTCATGCGTTCGGCCAGCAGCTCCTCGCGCGGCAGGCCCTTGCCCGCCTCGAGTTCGCCGCTGACGATCTGACGGCCCAGCTCCTGGATCACCTGGTTGTGCAGACTGCGCATGACTATGGGTTTCACCATTCGCTGTTCTCCTTTGGGTGAATAGCCTACGGTGTGATCGACCGCGTGGCGAGGTGCCCTGCCGCGGACTTCGGGCACCCCGAAACCGCTAGCTTCCTGTATTTATACTACTAATAGTTATCGGAATGGCTTCAGAACGCCTTCTGATTTTTCGCAACTCCACGGTGAAAAAATTTGGCTCGATTGAATTTTCACCAGTGAACGCGAGCGGCGACGCGACGTGGTGTCGCGTGCGCTGAGACCTCCCGGTCTTACGATGACGACCATGTCCGAGCCCCTCCCTACTACACGCGTCCACAAGGGACGCGGCGCCGCCTCCAACCCGGAGGGACGCTTCGAACACACGCGCCACCAGGCCGAGGACGACGGCTGGCTGCATGAGATCGAAGACGTACCGCGCCCGGCGACGGAAGTCCGCGAGGAGCGCGCCCGCAGCGTTATCACCCGCAACGACTCGCCGGATATCCATTTCGAGCAGGCGATGAACCCGTACCGCGGCTGCGAGCACGGCTGCATCTACTGCTTCGCCCGCCCCTCGCATTCGTACCTGAACCTGTCGCCCGGCCTCGACTTCGAAACCAAGATCTACGCCAAGACCAACCTCGCCGAAACCCTGCGCGGCGAACTGGCCAAGCCCTCGTATCGCTGTAAGCCGATCAATATCGGCAGCAACACCGACCCCTACCAGCCGATCGAGAAACGCTGGCGCCTCACCCGCGCCGCGCTCGAACTGCTGGCCGAGTGCAAGCACCCGCTCACCATCGTCACCAAGAACGCCCTGGTCGAACGCGATCTCGACCTGCTGGTACCGATGGCGAAGGACAACCTCGTCCAGGTCCTGATCTCGATCAACTCCCTGGACAACCGCCTCGCCTCGAAACTCGAACCCCGCGCCAGCGCACCCCACCGCCGCCTGCAAGCGCTGGCCAACCTCTCGCAAGCCGGCGTCCCCGTCGGCGTGCTGGTCGCGCCCATCATCCCCGCGCTCAACGAACGCGACATGGAACGCATCCTCGAACTCGCCGCCGAAGCCGGCGCGCGTAGCGCGGGTTACACGGTGATACGCCTGCCTTACGAACTGAAAGCCCTGTTCCGCGAATGGCTGGACGTGCACATGCCCGACCGCGC
>DASYLE010000082.1:0-9375 GCA_036009745.1 Luteibacter sp.
CGCCTGCCCGCCGACCGCCGTGGCATTCGTCGCCGCCGTACCGTCCAGCGTGGTGGCGAAGGCGCCGCTACCGAGCGCCGTGGTGAAGTCGCCGTTCGCATTCGCTGCGGCACCCACTGCGGTGGACTGCACGCCAGTGGCACGTGAAGCGGCACCCAGGGCGCTGGCACCAAGCGAATCGGCGAACGCCGACTGGCCTAGTGCCGTGCTCAGCTGGCCGCTGGCCTGCGTATTGATGCCGACCGCCGTGGCGTTATCGGCCAGTGCCCAGGCACCGGAGCCGACCGCGACACTGCCCAGTCCGCTGCTCTGGCTGTTGTCGCCGATCGCAAGCGCGTTATCGCCCGACGCGGTCGCCGAATCGCCCACGGCGATCGAGGATTCACCCGCCGCCCAGGAGAACGGGCCGAGGGCGAAACTGTTCGTCCCGGCGGCAAACGAGCCCTCGCCGAGGGCGACCGCGTTATCGCCACGGGCCAACGCCTGGTTGCCGATCGCCGTCGACTGGTCGCCCTGCGCGCTGGACAGCGCACCGAGCGCGGTCGCGCCGACATTGTTGGCGAAGGAACCGGCACCGAAGGCCGAGGCATAGGTGTCGCTGGCATTCGCGCTGCGTCCCACCGCGGTGGCTTCGTAGCCAGCGGCATTCGCCTTGTTGCCCACCGCCACGCCGCCTTCCTGCGCCGCCGAGGCCTGGTTGCCGACGGCGACCGCGCCGACGTCGCTGGCCACGGCGGATGTGCCCACCGCCATGCTGTTCGCGCCGCTGGCTACCGCATCGTCGCTGCCGTCAGCCGCGCCGTTCGCGGAAAAATAATGCGCGGCCGACGAGGTCGACTGCGCCAGTGCATTCAATTGATTCACATTGACCGCGTCCGTACCCTGCGAGCCGGCCGCTACGTTGGCGATCTGCCGCTCGTCGCCAACGCTGCCCACCGAAACCGAGTTCGTGCGATCGGCAACGGAACCCGCGCCCAGCGCCACGCTGTCGTTCGCATAGGCATGGCTGCCGGTACCGATCGCCACGCTGTTGTCATAACGCGCGTCGGACTGCTCGCCCATGGCGATCGCATTCTTGCCCGCCGCATAACTGAAGCTGCCCAGCGCCACCGCGCCGTCACCGCTAGCCGTCGCACCGTAACCGCCGAGCGCCGTGCTGTCGTTGCCGTAGGCCGCCGACGAATAACCGCCGGCAAAACTGTAACCACCCGCCGCCTGTGCATACATGCCGATCGCCGAGGAGGCCGTGCCGCGTGCCGCGGAGAACGCGCCGAGCGCGGTGCCGTAGGTGCCCGCGACCGCGCCCTGCCCGCCCGCGGTGCCACCGAAGCCGGCGACCGCGGCGATCACATTCTGTCCCGCCGGATCGGCCACGAACTGCTGCGCATGCGCGCCGCCGGCCAGCAATGTCCCGATCGCCAGCGCGATGCTGGCCGCCGAAGCGCGCAACCGCTTCGATGCGCCGCCCTTGCCGTTCGCCCTGGCCAATTCGCCGGCGACGACCAGGATGCCGAGCGACTTGTTCCAAACCTTGCTGTAGATCTTGTTCATGAGACGGTCCCCAAGGTCACCGGACCCGGAACGGGCACGGTGCGGAATGAATGATGAGTACCCGCAGCCGCTGGCCCGCATCGAAAGATGCGGGCCAGCGGGTCATGGGCCTTGCGAATGGCTATCCCCTGACGGAAGGCCGTACCTTGACGGTGCGGCCATCCGGACGACGCTGGCGGACGGTGTTACGGACCGGCGTACGTGCCCTGCACGTTGACGTTGGCGAAGTTGCCCGCGCCGACGACCAGCACGTAATAGGTCGCGGTCGCCGGTTTGGCGGACACCACCGATTCACTGTTGCCGACATGGACCGACTTCGAATCGAAGCTGTCGGTGGTCGGTGCCGCGCCGCTCTTCACGTACAACGAGACATCGCCAGTGCCGCCGAAGGTACGCAGCACCAGGCTGCGCGCGCCGGCCGGGACGTCGAGCTTGTACAGCACCTGGTCGCCCGCGCTGCCACTGACGCCGGTCACGGCGACACCGTTGGTCAAGGCAGTCGCGTTATCACCGCCGTCGCCGGGGCCACCGCCATTGTCGCCACCGATCGCCTGGTTCACCGCGGCGTAGGCATCGACGATGCCCGCACCCAGCGGCTGGTCCGGCGCGTTCGGGAAGGCGCGTGCGGTCGAAGTCAGCAAGGTGCGGATATCGGCCGGGCTCAGGGTCGGCAGGCCGGCGGCCTTCACCGCGCTGATGACCAGGGCGATCGTGCCCGAGACATGCGGCGTCGCCTGCGAGGTGCCGGCATAGCCGCCGTAGGTGTAGCCGCTTTCATCGACCGTGGTCGCACCGTCGTTGATCGCCGACCAGACGAAGCCGGCCTGGACCTGGGTGCCGCTGGACGCGTCGTTGGCATAAATGCCGCCACCCGGTGCCGCGATCGCCACGGTGCTGCCGTAGTTCGAATAGAAGGCGCGCTTGGCCGAGATGCCGATCGAACCGACCGCGATCACGCCCGGGCAGCTTGCCGGAGAGAAGTTCACCGTGTCCGCGCCGGAGTTGCCGGCGGCGGCAACGACGGTGACGCCGCGGCTGATCGCGTCGCCGACGGCGATGCCGGTAACGTCCGAGGCCGAACAAGCGCCATCGCCCCCCAGGCTCATGCTGATGATCTGGGCCGGGTTCTCGTTGGCGGGTACGCCGTCGACGGTGCCGCCCGACGCCCATTCGATCGCGTCGGCGATATCCGAGGTGAAGCCGCCGCAATGGCCGAGCGCGCGAACCGGCAGCACCTTGGCATTGAAGGCCGAGCCGGCCATGCCGGTGCTGTTGTTGGTCAGCTCGGCGATCGTGCCGGACACATGGGTACCGTGCCACGAGCTGGCTTCGGGCAGGGGCGCGTTCGGATCGTTCGGATCGGTGCAGCCGCCATTCGAAGCGAGGTATTCATCGCCCGTGGTCCAGTCGCCGGTGTCCCAGCCGCCAGCGACGCGGCCGTCGGTGGCGCGGCCGGATATCAGGGCGATGCTGGTGAAGTCATAGCCCGCGTCGCCCAGCGAGGTGTCGATGTCCGGGTGATGGGTCAGGCCGGTATCGATCACCGCGACCGTCACGCCGGTGCCGTCAGCCAGATCCCAGGCCTTGGCCACATCCGCGCCGCCCTTGTTCGGATAGCTTGAGGTATCGCCGCCGATCTTCTCCGCCGTACCGTCGCCGGCGCGCAGATGCCACTGATAGGGAGCGTAGTACTGGTCGTTCGGGGTGAACGCGGTAGCGGCCAGGGCCGCCGGCGCCTGCACATCCCTGATCGCGTGCATCAGCACGTCCGGCTCGACATGGGCCACGTTCGGATCGGCGGCGATCTGCTGCATCAGCGCGAGCGCATCGCTGCGACCGAGCTTGCGCGAGGTCCGCACCAGGTCCGCGCCCATCGCCAGTTTGCGCTGGTAGATCGCGCTGACCGGGTTCGAGTGAACTCCAATGGTCGAAGCCGGCGCGGCACGGTTCAAGCCGGCGCGAGCGATGGCCGAGCTGACCGACTGCACGGCCGCGTCATGGCTGGCGCGCGGCGAGGTGCCGGCGCGGTAAGTCACGATAAAACGATCGTATGTCCCGTTGTTCGTGAGCGCACTCGCATTGATCACACTGGCGCCGGCAAGCGGCGCGGCGGTGGCCGCGAGCGCCGATCCGCCCAGCGTGGTGATCAGGATCGCCGCCAGCACGCTGGCTCGAAAAGTCGTCGTATTCAAAGTCATAGCTCCCCAATGAAGACTGTGGTGTATCGCTGAACCCCTGAGCGAAAACGTCATATGCATGTCATCGCCCATTGAAATTAGTCATGTAGGGATAGCTTCGTCACGCACGATTTCTTCGCTAAACTCGCCAGATCTCACCGCGGCGGACGTCCATCCGGATATACGTCCCACGGTCGAGGGCACGGAAGGGGGGAACCATCCATGTGGCAGCGTCTTAAAGGCTGGCTGGAGCGTCTGCCGATCGACGACCCGGTCGATCGTCGCAATGCGTTCTTCATGCAGTTGCTGATGATTTACGAAGGTTGCGAGATACCGCTCAACAAGCTGTACCTGCTGGTCACCAATCCGACGTACGGCATGCTGCTCTCGGGCAACGAGCCCTCGTGGCCTCGCTTCGCCCTGGCCATCGACCTGGGTACCGACCTGGTCATCACACTGTCCGCGTGGCTCGGCTTCTACCTGATCCGCACGGGTCGCTTCCGCGGCGCGGTGGCGCAGTTCCTCGGCACCTTGCTGATGTCTTCGCTTATTGCGTACTCGACCTTTGGCTACGAGGCCTGGCCGCATGATTTGGTCTCGATCGTGGCGCTCGCCCTGGGCGGGCTGATGCTCGGGCGACGCGCGCTATGGACGATCTATGCCATCGTCATGTTCGTCTTCGTCGCCGGCATGACCCGCGATCAGTACCGCCACGTCCATGCGTTCTTCCCGCTGGGCAACGCCTATGGCGGCCTGGTATCCCAGGCCCTGGCCTATCTGCTGGTGGTGATCATCCTCGACCGAAGCACCAGCGCGCTTCGCGCCAGCCTGGCTGAATCGAACCTTCAGCGCCGGCAACTGCAACACGAGATGCTCGAACGCGAGCGCACCCGCGAGCAACTGGTGCACGCACAGAAAATGGACGCGGTCGGTCGGCTGACCAGCGGCATCGCGCATGATTTCAATAACGTGCTCGGGATCATCCTCGGCTTCGGCCTGGAACGGCACCGGCTCGATGAGCCGGGTGCCTCGCGGAGCAAGGATTCGCTGGCCCTGGCCCGGGCGCTGGAAGGCGTCGAGATGGCGGCGCGCCGCGGCGCATCGATCAGCGGCAAGCTGCTGAACTTCAGCCGGCTCGATGTCACCCGAGTCGAGGTCTTCGACGTCGCCGAAGCCTTGCGCGAACTCTCGCCGCTACTGCGCCAGTTGCTGCCGCCGTCGGTGCGCCTGCATATCGACACGCCGCCGACGCCCCTGCCAATCCGCTTCGATCGCAGCCAGTTCGAACTGGCGGTGCTGAACATTGCCTCCAACGCGCGCGACGCGATGCCCGATGGCGGCGACTTCACCGTCACGGCCCTGCGCGAAGGCTTCGATTCGGTGGCCATCTCGCTGCGGGACGATGGCCAGGGCATGCCCGAGGCGGTGCGCCAGCGCATCTTCGAGCCTTTCTTCACCACCAAGGCGATGGGCAGCGGCACCGGGCTCGGCCTGTCGGTCGTCTATGGCCTGGTCGATCGCGCGAACGGACGCATCGACGTCACCAGCGAGCCGGGTATCGGTACGGCGTTCCACATCCTGCTCGACCTTGCCGACGACCACATCGCCATGGATGCGGACATGTCCTCGACGATACGCGAACGCATCCGCGTCTTGTTGATCGACGATGACGAGGATCTGCGTAACATGCTCGCGCTGGCGCTGGAGAACGGCGGTTGCGAGGTCAGCGTGGCGGCGACCGGCGCGGAGGCCGAGCGTCATGTGCAGGATTGCGCCTTGCAGCCGGACATCGTGGTCTGCGACAACCGCATGCCCGATACCGACGGGGTCAGCCTGCTCAGGCGATTGCGCACCTACCTGCCCCGCGTGCCGGTGATCCTGATCTCGGCCTACCTGGACAGCGATGCGCAGCCGCCGGCGGACGATCTCTACACCGAACGCCTGCCCAAGCCTTTCGCGCCCAGCCACCTGGTGTCGCGCGTGCTCAAGGCTGCCGGCGTCGGCAGCCTGCCCGCATGACTCAGTTTCGGACCAGCACGTAACCTTCGCGATGGACTGCATTCAAAGGCAACGGTTCGCCGATCACCGTCAGCACTTTCTTGCGCAGGCGATGGATCAGCGAGTCGAGCCGGTGCGGATCGAAATCGAAGACGTCGGTGGTGAACAGGGCAATCAGTTCGTCACGCGAGATGACCTGATTCGGCGTTTTCATGAAGCGCGCCAGCAGCAGGCTTTCGGTCTTGGTCAATGCGGCGGTGCCGCCCGAGGGCGAAAACAGGCACCAGCCGTTGGAGCCGAGCCGCCAGTTCTTGTCGGGCATCGGCACGGCACCCGAGGCGATACGCAGGCGCCTGGCCAGGCTATACAGCGTCGCGGCAAGGATATCCATGTCGACCGGCTTGGCCAGGTAGGCATCGGCGCCTTCGCTCAGGCCCCGCACCCGGTCGGTTTTCCTTCCGCGCCCGGTCAGCATGACGATGCCGATATCCGCCTTCTCCGCCCGTAACTGCCGGGTCACCTCAAAGCCGTCGCCGTCGGGCAGGCCGACATCGAGCAGGACGATGTCCGGGCGTCGCCGGCTGAACTGTTGTTCCAGGTCGGCCGCGTGGCCGATCGCGGTGACATCGAAACCGAACTGCTGCAAGCGCGGGGTCAGTACATGATCGCGCAGCAGTTCGTCGTCCTCGAGCAGGAGGACATGCATGGGGGCTGTCTTTGTCGCAGGCAGGGGTGATGTCGCAAGCATGATTGCGTCGCTTCCATGAGAAGTTGGGATGCACACATCGGTACCGCGGGTGTGCAAGCCCCCTGCTTGCACACCGCAGAGCGTGCCACGGCTTTGGATCGAAACAAAGCACGAAAGTCACATTCCCGTCATTCACCCGGATTCGCAATTTCCTGCGGATCGGCTCCCGCCGCGCCTACTCGACGCCGACCACCTTGCCGCTCTGCGGATCGAGCTTGAGCTTTACGTCGTTGCCGGACGGGTTCTCGGCCTTGGCTTTCCACATGCCGTCATCGAAATCCACGTCATGCACATGGGTATAGCCCTGGGCGGCCAGCGCGGCACGGACGTCCTTTTCGCTCATCCGCGATACCTTGTTGCTGTCCGGATAGACCTGGCCGGACTTCGGGTCGATGCGCAGGTCCACGCTCTTGCCGTTGGCGCTGCGAGCCTGGGCCTCCCACATCCCGTTCTTGAACTTCAGGTCGTGGACCTTGGTGTAGCCCTGGTCGGTGAGCTTCGCCTGCACCTGCGGCTCGGTCATGGCGGCCTGTTCCTGGGCGGCGACGACACCCGAGGCGCCCAGGGCAAGCGCGAAAATCACTGAAACGGCGTGGTGTTTCATGAGCGTAGTCTCCGTGTGCGGGTACCCGGAGTCTTCGCCCTTGCCTGCCTACACCCCGTGAACCGCGTTCATGCGGAAGGCCGACCGTCTATGATGCTGGCTTGAGCTGACGGGTGAAGAACTCGAGAATTTCATCCCGCGCCTTGCGGGTCGGCTGACCCTCCTCGTCGATAAGATGGACCGTCACCACGTTGTGAGGGGTCTGGACTACTTTCTCGAAGAATTCCGGTATATCCCGATTGGCCGCGCTGTCGGGAAGGACGCGGCCAATAAAGCGGTCACCAAGTGCTTCCTGATAGGCCGCGAAGCGTTGGGACTTGCAGAAGCGGTCGCCCTCGAAGCGATAGGCCATCACAGTGAGATCCTCGTTGTCGAGCCGTTCCCTGACGATCCTCAATTCATCGGGGGCAATCTGCAGTCCTGCATCGTCGTCCAACGGAAGCGCCGGTTGAGAAAGGACAGGCGCAAGCATCGAGGGCTCGAGCATCATGCTAAGCGCGAAATTGCCCGAGAAGCACATCCCGATAGCGCCAACGCCTGGTCCGCCACACTCGTCATGCGCGAGCCTCGCCAAGGCCCGCAGCCACTTGGTCACCGGAGCCGACCCACCCGCGCCGAAGGCGCGAAATTCAGCGCTTACACAGACGCGCTTGAAAATGGCCTGCCCGACTTCGAGGTCCACCGGTTCGCCATCGCGGCCATACAGCGAAGGCATGTACACGGTGAAACCTGCCTCCCGCACCCAGCGGGCGAACCGCGCAACGTGCGGACTGATTCCCGGCACTTCGGGAATCACGATGACCGCTGGTCCATCACCCGAGACGTGGACCATCTTTGTCGTGGCGTCGAACGTCAGCTTGCGCGGCTGAAAATCCTCGAGTGGATCATAGATATCGAGTTTTCTTGTCTGCATGGTTTCACCTTCTTCCGGTTGGGGACAGGAGCCACTCGCACCGCCGGGTTGATGACGCCCTGCCGTCGGTACGCTTGGTAGAGCCTGTATTTGACACGGAAAAGACGCGGGATTAGAGTGTCCAGATTGACCTTTTTAAGGCTAAATAGGCCAATGTTCGATTTCACCATCCTGTTGTTACCCGGCGCGTTTGCCTCCGGCGTAGGGGCCGCCCTGGACATTCTCTCGAGCGCTGCGGCTCTCGCCGCGGACGCTGGCTGCGCCGCGCCCCGGTGGCGTGTGTACTCCACCGAGAAGACCGTTCTGCTCAGCAACGGCCTCACGATTGACGCAACCGTCCTGCCGAAGAGGTCCAGACCGGACAGCTCGATCTGGCTGGTACCGGGACTGGGCCTCGGTGACGCCGGCGCCGTGACGCAGCGCTTTTCGCAGCCGGATGCCGCTTTGGCCATCAAGGCGCTGCAGACCCAGGCCAGTGCCGGAGGCACGATCGCGGCGGCGTGCTCAGCGGTCTTTCTCTTGCGTGAAGCCGGTCTGCTTGCAGGAAAGCGGGTGACGACGACATGGTGGCTTGGCGGCATGCTGCAACGGCTGGAGCCGCGTTGCGTCGTCGATGTCAATCAAATGGTGGTCGCGGACGGCAGTATCGTCACCGGCGGCGCGGCCTTCGCGCACATCGATCTCATGCTTCATCTGCTTCGCACCAGGTTCAATCCATCTCTCGCCGAAGCCGTGTCGCGAGCCATGGTGATCGATGGCAGACAATCCCAGGCGCAGTACATCGTGCCGACCACGCTCGCTAACGGCAGCGATCTGGCCGGCAGGCTGGTCGCGCGTTTCGAGGCAGGTCTGCCGAACCCGCCAACGGTAGCGGAGCTGGCAGCGGAGTTCTGCATGTCGCACCGCACGCTCTCCCGCCACATCAAGGAGGCGACCGGGCGCAGTGTTTCCGCCTTGCTACAGAGCGTGCGTATCAATCGGGCACGCATGTTGTTGGAAACGAGCAAGATGTCCGTCGAGCAGGTTGCCATGGAGGTTGGCTATGCCGACACCACCGCGCTGCGGCGGCTCATGCGCAAGCTCACGCAGGCAACGCCAAGGCAGTTCAGGCCCGTGGTGTTCGATGAGCGGCTGTAAAGCGCCAGGAGAGCGTCCCTGCGCCGGGAACGCCCAGGCAACGCGGGATCATCGGCGCGACATGGCGGTCCCTCGATAACTCCGTGTCAGCTACCGTAACCAGCCGGACGAGCATCGACTACGATATACGGTGAACGATTCGACACAGCCTCTATTTGGCCTTCTGGATTTCGGGTAACTCGTTGAAAACTCAAAGCTCGGCCGCTTCAGGCCAAGGCACGGAAAACCATACCCCCTTCATGCGCCA
>DASYLE010000083.1:0-28613 GCA_036009745.1 Luteibacter sp.
TATTTCTCGACGTCCATCAACCGCGCCTCGGACAACCAGTACTTCCGCGATTTCAATAACGACCTGTATACGGCGGCCACCGGCCTGCTCGGTTCCAGCGCGTATATCTACGGCAATGGCACCTGGTGGCATGCGTCGCTCGGGGCAGATACCTACCAGAATACCGACGCCGGCCTGTTCAACTACGTCGTGCCGTACAAGCGCTGGCCGCGCGCAACCTTCAATGTGGACACACCGATTGCTCCTTGGCTGCAATTCGGCATGGATAACGAAGCGGTCGCGTTCCGCAAGACCGATCCGGTTCCCGAAGGAAGGCAGGTCGACGGCAACCGCCTGGACCTGTACCCATATCTATCCGCCGATTTTCAAGGTGCCTCCTGGTTCGTCCGACCCAAGCTTGCCTACCGCTATACAGGTTATGAGTTGGTCGACGACTACCAGAGCTTCGGCTTCAAGGACCGGACGCCGAGCCGCTCGCTGCCGATCGCCAGCATCGACAGCGGCCTGATCTTCGATCGCATGACCAGCCTGTTCGGCACGTCGTATACACAGACCCTCGAGCCTCGCCTGTACTACCTGTATGTGCCGTACCGGAATCAGGACAACCTGCCGCTGTTCGACACCAGCCTGATGTCGTTCGACTTCTGGCAGCTGTTCAGCCCCAACCAGTTCTCCGGCGCGGATCGCCAGATGAACGCGAACAACCTGACCGCCGCGCTGACCACGCGACTGCTCGATGACAATGGCGTCGAACGCGTGTCGGCCAGCATTGGCCAGATTCGCTATTTCAGTGAGCAGAAGGTCCAGGCCAGCTATGCCTCGACACCGACGAATTTCAACGGCTCGGACTACGTCGCCCAGTTCGCGGTACAGCTGAGCGACAAGTGGAAGCTGGACAGCGCGTATCAATGGAACCCGAACAAGGTCAACGGATTCATCCAGGATCCGAAGACCCTGGCCGTGACGGCTGCGGTACTCGGTCGCGATACCGATCTGGCGACGGTCAGCCTGCAGGGCCGCATCGCCACCGACGGCATCGTCAACTTCTCCTACCGCTACCGACGCGGCGTCACGGAACAATTCGATACCTCGGCGGTCTACCCACTCTCCGACCGCTGGCGTTTGCTGGGTCGGTGGGTCTTCGCCCGGAAGGACATCATCGACGGCATCTTCCAGCCCTCCCACCGTACCGTCGAGGCCGATCTGGGCGTCCAGTACGAGGGGTGCTGCGTGGCGGTCAGCCTGATTGGTCGGCACTACGTCAGCGACTACACCCGGGTGACCTCGAACGCGATCATGTTTGAATTCCAATTCAAGGGCTTGGGCTCGATCAACCCGCAGACGAGCGACTATTTGCGGCGTGCTATCCTTGGCTATCAATAACCGGGGTTTTCGCCAGACTCCGACCGGTTCTATCGCCCGCACGGCCCGCCGTCCGGGCGGTGCCGGCTTCCTCCGAACCGACGACTATCGACACGCCCTTAGCGGCTCCAGGCCTTCCTACCGATGAAGCAGATTTTCGCCCTTTCCCTGCTCGCTGTTGCCCTTGCCGCGACGGTTCCGCAAGCCCATGCCCAGCTCCTGCCGGGGGCAGCCGACGCCAACAAGCCGCTGGACCGTATCGTCGCCATCGTCGAGGAAAACGTCATCCTGCAGAGCGAGCTGGACGAGGCCGTGCATTCGGTCAAGCGCCAGTACGCCAGCAACCCCGAGCAGCTGCCGCCGGACAGCGTGCTCGACCGCCAGGTGCTCGAGCGCCTGATCCTGATGAAGCTGCAGGTCCAGCGCGCCAACGACCAGAACATCCGCGTCGCCGATAGCGATGTCGACGCCGCCGCGGCCAATGTCGCCCAGCAGAACAAGATGACCCCGGACCAGCTGCGCGCCGCGGTCCAGCAGGACGGCTTCAGCTACGCCGCGTTCCGCCAGCAGCTGTCCGAGCAGATCATCGCCCAGAAGCTGCACGAGAGCGTGGTCCGCGACTCGGTCACGGTGACCGACGCCGAAGTGAACAACCTGCTGAACAGCCCGAGCTACAAGGCCGGCGAAGTGCACCTGGCGCATATCCAGGTCAGCGTGCCCAGCGGCGGCAATGCCGACGATATCGCCCAGGCCCAGGCCAAGGCCGAGCAGGCCGAGACCGCGCTGAAGGGCGGCATGGACTTCAATGCCGCGGCGATCCGCTATTCCGACGCGTCCGACGCGCTGGAAGGCGGCGACCTCGGCTGGCGCCGTGTGGATGAAGTGCCACCGGCCTTCGTCGACGCCATCACCACGATGAAACCGGGCGACGTCTCGCCGGCGATGCGTGGCCCGACCGGCTTCCATATCCTGAAGCTGGTCGACCAGCGCGCCCCGGGCCGCCAGGTGGTCACCGAATTCCACGCCCGCCAGATCCTGATCAAGCCGTCCGAGCTGGTCACCCCGGCCCAGGCCGAGCAGAAGGCCGACGCGCTGTACACCCGTGCGGTCGACAAGAAGGAAGACTTCGCCAAGCTGGCCAAGGAAAACTCCAAGGACGACACCACGGCCAATGCCGGCGGCGACATGGGCTGGTTCCAGCAGAATGCCTGGGGTTCGGCGATCGCCACGGCGATTGGCAGCCTGAAGGACAACGAGATCTCCAAGCCGATCCAGACCGAAGCGGGCTGGATCGTGCTGCAGCGCCTGGGCAGCCGCGAGGCCGACCGTACGGACGAGATGCAGAAGGACCAGGCACGCCAGGCCATCGGCACCCGCAAGGCCGACCAGGCCTATGAGGATTACCTGCGCGAACTGCGCTCGACCTCGTACGTCGAAATCGTGGATCCGGCGCTGCGCGATCCCGCCGATGCCGGCGCACCGGCTACCGCGGCCAAGTAAGCGGTGACCGCGACCCTGCCACGGCTTGCCGTTACCGCCGGTGAGCCGGCAGGTGTCGGCCCCGAACTGGTGATCCGGCTGGCCGCCAGCGATCTGGCGGCCGACCTCGTGGCGATCGCCGACCGCGACCTGCTCGCCCAGGCGGCGACGGTCTGCCGCATCCCGATCGCCCTGATCGATGACGATGGCCAGCGCACCGGCCGTCGCCCGCCAGGTAGCTTGCGGGTCCGTCATATCCCGTTATCCGTCGCCGCTGTTCCCGGCACCCCTGATCCACGCAACGCCGGCTATGTCGTCGCCAGCCTGGCCCTCGCCGCCGACGGCTGCCTGTCCGGCGATTACGACGCCGTGGTCACCGCACCGGTACAGAAGTCATCGATCAACGATGGTGGCGTTCCCTTCAGCGGACACACCGAGTTCTTCGCCGGACGCGCCGGCGCCGAGGTGGTGATGATGCTGGCCAGCCCGGAGCTGCGGGTCACCCTGGCGACCACCCACCTGCCCTTGTCCGCCGTGCCCGCGGCGATTACCGCGGCCACGCTGGAGCGCGTGCTGCGCATCGTCCATCGCGAGCTGATCGGACGCTTCGGCATTGCCGCGCCGCGCATCGCCGTGCTCGGGCTGAACCCCCATGCCGGCGAAGCGGGCCATCTCGGCCGCGAGGAAATCGAGGTGATCGAGCCGCTGATGGCGCGCCTGCGCGACGAAGGCATGACCTTGCTTGGCCCGATGCCCGCCGATACCGCTTTCGTCCCGGCGCAGCGTTCGCGCTACGACGCGGTGCTGGCGATGTACCACGACCAGGCCCTGCCGGTGCTAAAGAGCGAAGCCTTCGACCGCACCGTCAACATCACCCTCGGCCTGCCCTTTATCCGTACCTCGGTCGACCACGGCACGGCACTCGACCTCGCCGGCACCGGCCGCGCCGATCCCGCCAGCCTGATCGCCGCCGCGCGCATGGCCATCGACCTTATCCAGCGAAGCCGCGCAACCGCATGAATGCCCGCCCCAAGAAAAGTTTCGGCCAGCACTTTCTCCACGACAAGCGCTATATCGACAGCATCGTCTCGGCGATCCGGCCGCTGCCCACCGACGAAGTCGTCGAGATCGGCCCCGGCGAAGGCGCGCTGACCCTGCCCCTGCTCGCCGTCGCCGGCAAGCTCACCGCGATCGAACTGGATACCGACCTGATCCCCGGCCTGACCGCGCGCGCCGCGACCGTGGGCAAACTGACCATCGTCCACGCCGACGTGCTCAAGGTCGACTTCACTGCCCTGGCCCGGGATCTCGGCGTGGAGAAGATCCGTGTTGCCGGCAACCTGCCGTATTACATCTCCAGCCCGATCCTGTTCCATTGCGTCGAGCACGCCGCCGCCATCGCCGACATGCACTTCATGCTGCAGAAGGAAGTCGTCGACCGCATGGCCGCCGCGCCGGGCAGCAAGGTCTACGGGCGCCTGAGTGTGATGCTGCAGCTCGCCTGCAAGGTCGAGCCGCTGTTCGAGGTGCCGCCGGGCGCCTTCCGCCCGCCGCCGAAAGTCGACTCGGCCGTCGTCCGGATGACCCCGCTGCCCCGGGATAAGCTGCCCCAGGGCGATCCGGCCAGGATCCACAAGATCGTCAAGGCCGCCTTCGCCATGCGCCGCAAGACGCTGTCCAACACGCTCAAGGGCCTGGTCGACGAGGCCACCATCCGCGGCCTGGATATCGACCCGCGCGCCCGCGCTGAGACCCTCGCGCCAATGGATTTCGTCCGGCTGGCAAACGCAGGCCAGGCGCCAGCCTGAGGTCTTTGCGTTTGCGGGTCACGCAAAGACCTCGGACAGGCTCTAAACTACCTGCAAGTAGCGATGGTCTTCCATCGCGCCAAAGGTATTCAGTGCATGACCGAGAAGTCCTCCTACACGATCGCCGTGCAGGTCGAAAGCCGCTTCGTCTCCGAGCAGTCGCAGCCGGCCGATAACCGCTATGTGTTCGCCTACACCATCGTCCTGCGCAACGCCGGCAGCGTGCCCGCGCGCCTGCTCGCCCGTCACTGGGTCATCACGGACGCGAACGGCAAGATCGAAGAAGTCGAAGGCGAAGGCGTGGTCGGCGAACAACCCTGGATGCGGCCCGGCGAGCGCTACGAGTACACCTCAGGCGCCATCCTGGAAACCGCGGTCGGCACGATGCGCGGCAGCTACCAGATGATCGCCGACGACGGCACCGAATTCGATGCGCCGATCCCGCAGTTCACGCTGTCCATTCCCCGCACGTTGCACTAGGAAGAGTTCGTGCCCTACGGAATCCGCAACACGGAGTGCCCCGACTGATGGCCGTCTACGCGATCGGCGACGTCCAGGGCTGCTACCCCGAACTCCAGCGCCTGCTGGAGAAGCTGCGCTTCGATCCCGCGGCCGATCGCCTGTGGTTCTGCGGCGACCTGGTCAACCGCGGCGGTCAATCGCTGGCGACCTTGCGGCTGATCCATTCATTGCGCGAGCAGAGCCTGGTCACCCTGGGCAACCATGACCTCAGCCTGCTGGCCATCGGGCAACGGCGCGAGGACGCGCAGTCGCGGGTCAATCCGGAACTGCGCGAAGTGCTGTTCGCCGAGGACTCCGCGGTGCTGCTCGAATGGCTGCGCACGCAGAAGCTGCTGCACCATGACGAAGCCCTCGGCTGGACGATGCTGCATGCCGGCATGGCGCCCTCGTGGACCCTGCGCCAGGCGCAGCGCGCCGCGCTGGAAGTCGAGCGCGAGCTCGGCAGCGACCGTCACCCTCGCCTGTTGAAGAATCTGTTCGGCAACCGCCCGGCGGCATGGACGAACCGGCTGCAAGGCCTGGAACGCCAGCGTGCGACGATCAATACGCTGACCCGCATGCGCTTTTGCGACGTCAACGGGCGTATCGACTTCGAAGGCAAGGGCATGCCCGGCACGCAAAAGCCGGGGCTGTATCCGTGGTTCGAAGTGCCTGGCATGCGTCGGCGCGAGACGCGCGTGGTGTGTGGGCACTGGTCCGCGCTCGGGCGTTTCGCCGGGCTTGGCGTGTACGCCATCGACACCGGTTGCGTGTGGGGCGGGCAGCTCACCGCGATGCGGCTGGATACGCCGGAGCCGGAGTACATCACCGTTGAGGCTGAGTCGTACCGACAGAAGCCAAAGGGCGGCGGGGACTGAAGAGCCGGTTGATCCGTGGGAGCGAACCCCGTTCGCGAGTCCTTTGAGGCTGTGACTCTGCCGGTTGCCAGCTCTGGAAAGTCAAAGCCCCAAAGGACTCGCGAACAGGGTTCGCTCCCACAAGGTTTCGATGACCGTCCACAAAAAAAAACCCGCCTTCCGGCGGGTTTTTTTGTATCAGCTCAAGCGGCCGTGGCACTGCTTGTATTTCTTGCCCGAACCGCAGGGGCAAGGATCGTTGCGTCCTACCTTCGGATGCTGGTCGAGTACGGCCGGTGCGGCGGCAGCCGCGGCGAGGGCTTCCGGGTCCGCACCCATCGCGCCGGCCTCGGCGTGCTGGAAGTGCAGGCGCTGCGATTCGGCCATACGCTGCTGCTCGGCCTCCATCATGGCGACTTCCTCGTCGCTGCGGATGCGGATGCGCGCGAGCATCTGCACGATTTCGGCCTTGATCCGCTCGAGCATCGTCTGGAACAGCTCGAACGACTCGCGCTTGAACTCCTGCTTCGGCTGCTTCTGCGCATAACCGCGCAAGTAGATGCCCTGGCGCAGGTAGTCCATGCTGGCGAGGTGTTCTTTCCAGGCGTTGTCGACCACGGTCAGCATCACGTGCTTCTCGAGCGAACGCATGGTCTCCGGACCGATCTGCTCTTCCTTGGCGCGGAACATCGCCACCACCTCGGTGCGCACGCGCTCGAGGATGCCGGCGGCGTCGATCTCGCTTTGCTTCTCGACCCAGCCCTTCAGGTCGATGCGCAGGCCGAGTTCGCTTTCCAGTTCGCGATCGAGACCGGCGAGGTCCCATTGTTCGTCGATGCTGTCATGCGGCACATAGCGACGCACCATGGTGTCGATCACGTCCTGGAGTACATCGTCGACGGTCGCCGAGACATCGTCGACCTCGAGCAGTTCGTCGCGCTGGGCGTAGATCACCTTGCGCTGGTCGTTGGCGACGTCGTCGAATTCGAGCAGGTGCTTGCGGATGTCGAAGTTGTGCTGCTCGACCTTGCGCTGCGCCTTCTCGATCTGCCGGCTGACCAGGCGGTCTTCCAGCGCGTCGTCTTCCTTCATGCCGAACGCACGCATCCACCGGCCGACCCAGTCGCCGGCGAAGATCCGCAGCAGGTTGTCCTGCAGCGAAAGGTAGAAGCGCGACGAACCCGGATCGCCCTGGCGGCCGGAACGGCCACGCAGCTGGTTGTCGATACGACGCGATTCGTGACGCTCGGTGCCGATGATGTGCAGGCCACCGGCGGCGAGCACCTGCTCGTGGCGACGTTTCCAGGCGCTGCGGACCAGGGCGCGATCGGCATCGCTGGCGTCTTCGGGCAACTCGGCCAGCGCGGCCTCGAGGCTGCCGCCGAGCACGATATCGGTACCGCGGCCGGCCATGTTGGTGGCGATCGTGACCTGCCCCGGCGCACCGGCCTGGGCGACGATGTGCGCTTCGCGTTCATGCTGCTTCGCGTTGAGCACTTCGTGGACGATCTTTTCCTTGCGCAGCATATCCGACAGCAACTCGGACACCTCGATCGAGGTGGTACCGACCAGCACCGGCTGGCCACGTTCGTGGCAGGCGCGGATGTCCTCGATGACCGCCTTGAACTTCGGCTCGGGACCGAGGAACACCATGTCCGGCGTATCCAGGCGGATCATCGGCTGATGGGTGGGGATGACCACCACTTCCAGGCCATAGATCGTCTGGAACTCGTAGGCTTCGGTATCCGCTGTACCGGTCATGCCGGCCAGCTTCTTGTACATGCGGAACAGGTTCTGGAAGGTGATCGTCGCCAGCGTCTGGTTCTCGCGCTGGATCGGCACGCCTTCCTTCGCCTCGACCGCCTGGTGCAGGCCATCGGACCAGCGACGGCCGGCCAGGGTGCGGCCGGTGAACTCATCGACGATGATCACTTCACCGTCGCGCACGATGTAATCGACGTCACGCTGGTACAGCGCGTTGGCACGGAGGCCGGCATTGAGATGATGGACGATCGCCAGGTTCGCCGAATCGTACAGCGCGCTTTCCTGCTCGATGACGCCAGCCTCGCGCAGCAGCTGCTCGGCGTGCTCCATGCCCTCTTCGGACATGTGCACCTGCTTCTGCTTCTCGTCGACGAAATAATCGCCGGCGCCGTCTTCCTTTTCCTGGCGGATCATCTTCGGCACGATCTTGTTCACCGCGATGTACAGCTGCGGGGAATCCTCGGCCGGGCCGGAAATGATCAGCGGCGTGCGCGCCTCGTCGATCAGGATCGAGTCGACCTCGTCGACGATCGCGTAGTTCAGGCCACGCTGATGGCGCTGCTCCTTGCTGAGCGCCATGTTGTCGCGCAGGTAGTCGAAGCCGAATTCGTTGTTGGTGCCGTAGGTGATGTCCGCGGCGTACGCTTCATGCTTGTCGTTGTGGTCCATGCCGGGATAGACCACGCCGACCGTGAGGCCGAGGAAGTTGTACAGCTTGCCCATCTGCGCGGAGTCGCGGCGCGCCAGGTAGTCGTTCACGGTGACGACGTGGACGCCCTTGCCTTCCAGCGCATTGAGGTACACCGGCAGGGTGCCGACCAGGGTCTTGCCCTCGCCGGTGCGCATCTCGGCGATGCGACCGCCATGCAGGACCATGCCGCCGATCATCTGGACGTCGTAGTGGCGCATGCCGAGCGTGCGCTTGGCCGCCTCGCGGACCACGGCGAAGGCATCGGGCAGCAGCTTGTCCAGCGTCTCGCCATTAGCCAGCCGCTGTTTGAACTCCTCGGTCTTGCCGCGCAGCTCGGTGTCGGAGAGCTTTTCGAACTCCGGCTCGAGCGCATTGATGCGGCCTACGGACTTGGACAGCTGGCGCAGGACACGCTCATTACGGCTGCCGAAAATACTCGTCAGTGCACGATTGAACATCGATCATCCGGATCTGGAGACTTGGGGACGCCCACCCGGGCAATCCGGGCGGGACGAAAGGACGATCATACTACGCACCGTCCCGGCTTTTCTCCGGGCCATGTCACGCGTTTCCCGGTCTACTCCGGGTGGCGGCGGCCAGCCGGAGTTTCAAGTCCGTCTCAGCGATGGCTGCGAACGTAGGCCAGCGGATTGACCACGCGACCGTCATACCAGACCTCGAAATGCACATGCGAGCCGGTGGAGCGGCCGGTGGAGCCGGCCTTGGCGATCACGTCGCCAACATGCACACGCTGACCGGGATGGGCGACGATCGCGCTGTTGTGCGCGTAGCGGGTCATGTAGCCGTTGCCGTGGTCGATCTCGACCACGTCGCCGTAGCCGCTGCGGGTACCGGCGAAGGTCACCATGCCCTCGGCAACGGCGGTGACCGGGGTACCGGTCGGCGCGGCGATGTCGATACCGGTGTGGTAGGCGCTATGCCCGCTGAACGGATCCGGGCGGCCACCGAAATACGAGGAAATATAGCCATTTACCGGCATGCCGGTCGGACGCAGGCTGGATTCGATGCTGCGATCCATCAGCATGCTCTCCAGCGCCTGCAACTGGGACTGCTGGCTGTCGAACTGGCCGGCGAGCTGCTTGATGCTGGTATCGAGGGTGAGCGGCAGGGCGTAGGACGAGTCGCCGAGGTTGGCTTCCGGGCCGCCCACCGGGGGCGCCTCGTCGAAATTGAATTCGCCATCGTCGAGCTTGCCGGCCTGGGTCAGCCGTTCACCAAGCGCATTCAGGCGGGTCGACTGGGCCTGCATCTCGCCGAGCTTGACCGCCAGTGCATCCAGATCGCGCTGGGCCTCCTTGCGTACATCGGCGAGCTGGGTGTTCTGGGTCACCACCTGCTGGCGCAGACCCTTGATATCCGACAGGGCCCTGTCGCGGGGACTGGCTACCGTCAGGGCGATCGCCGCGCCGACACCAGCACAGACGACGATAGCGGCCGAACCGATCCCGATCAGTTTGCGGCGCACGCGCCAACAAGAAAGATCCCAGGTTTTAGGCGCCTTCTGGGCGCGTGAGACGAGTATGATTTGCATCGTTACCACTTCTAAGTTGTGCCGGCTTCATGCAGCCACCCTCGATCCCGACATCCGGTCGCAAAACCCGGGGACTTAAGTCCCTGAGTGAAAGCGGCCCTTTCGCGTCGCTCGCCAGGCGAGCACGTGAACTGGACATCCTGGACCGGCAGTTACGCCAGACGTTGCCGCCACCGCTACGCGATCAGGTCAGATTCGCCGACCTGCGCGATGGCCGCCTCGTTTTCCTGGCGCCCTCCCCGGCTTGGGCGTCGCGGCTGCGCCTTATGCAGACGCAAATCCTCGCCACCGCTCGTGCCAATGGCACGCCAGCCAGTTCGTTAACCGTGAAAGTGGCCCCCCTGCCGCCCGAAGAAATGATTCCGGAACGACGCAAACCGCTTTCAGCAACCGCCGCGAGTCATCTGACCGCCGCCGCTGCTTCCCTCTCAGACCCCAACTTGAAAGCTCTGTTCCTCGAACTGGCCTCACAGGCCAAAAAAACAGACGAATCCGAGACTTAGCGTTAGCTTCCCGTTAACGCCGCGCGACCGAGCCATGCCAGGGCATCCGCCCTCCTCGATTCGCGAGAGAGCGTTTATAGCATGATCGCGTCGCGGGAAGACAAGACCTTCACGCCACATTTACGCCATTGTGACGGTTGTCGCAGGGTGGGTTATGGGTTCTTGGCGGCGATGGCGCTCGTGGCCTACCTGGAGGCGGAAAAAGAAAAAGCCGCGGCAGGCCGCGGCTTTTCTCATATCCGGAAGACCGGATCGCGGGGGTCAGATCGCCTGTGCGGGGTGCGCGTAGGAGATCGGGGCCAGCTCGGGATCCTGGAAGCTGACCTCTTCCCAGGCGGCCGCATCGGCCATCAGGGTGCGGAGCAGCTTGTTGTTCAGCTCATGACCCGACTTGTGCGCGTAATAGGCGCCGATCAGGCTGTGGCCAAGCATGTAGATGTCGCCGATCGCGTCGAGGATCTTGTGTTTGACGAACTCGTCCTCGTAACGGAGGCCGTCCTCATTGAGCACGCGGTAGTCGTCCAGCACCACGGCGTTGTCCATCGAGCCGCCGAGCGTAAGGTTGCGCTCACGCAGCATCTCGATGTCGCGCATGAAACCGAAGGTACGTGCGCGGCTGACTTCCTTGACGAAGGAGGTCGTCGAGAAATCCATCTCGGCGCGCGAGTTGCGCTTGTTGAACATCGGGTGGTTGAACTCGACCGAGAAGCCGACCTTGAAGCCTTCGAACGGCTCGAGGCTGGCCCACTTGTCGCCGTCCTGCACTTTCACCGGCTTCTTGATGCGGATAAAGCGCTTGGCGGCTTCCTGTTCTTCGATACCCGCGGACTGCAGCAGGAACACGAAGGGACCGGCGCTGCCGTCCATGATCGGCACTTCGGGAGCGGACAGGTCCACGTAAGCGTTGTCGATGCCGAGGCCCGCCATCGCCGAGAGCAGATGCTCAACCGTCGAAACGCGGACGTCGCCTTTGACCAGGGTGGTGGACAGACGGGTGTCACCGACATTCTCCGGGTGGGCAAGGATGTCCACCGGGGTCGGCAAATCGGTGCGGCGGAACACGATGCCCGTGTTCGGTGCAGCCGGACGAAGCGTCATATACACCTTGTCGCCGGTATGAAGCCCGACGCCCGTGGCGCGAATGATGTTCTTTAGCGTGCGCTGCTTAATCATTTTTGTTCAAACCTGTCTGGCAGCAGCCGGAAGTGGGTCGCATGCTAACACAGTCTTAACCTCGGAATAAACAAACCAGACCGTACAGTCTAGCTTACGCTTCACCCTGCCTTCATAAACTCATGAGAATGATTCTTACTACCGATTCGCAAGAAATCCCGTCGAATCAGCTAATTAGCGGAGACGCGACCGCGTTCCGCTGCCCGGACGGGAATGGGCAGCGGAACGCGGGGTGGCGCGGGCGTCGTGCCTGCGGCCTCCGCGCGTCATCCATGACGCGTCATGTGAAGGAGTTGTTGCTCAGTCGGCCTGACGGCGAAGAAAGGCCGGGATGTCCAGATAGTCGATCGCCGGTTCCGCGTTTTTCGCCGACGCGGGCTCGGCACGATTGACCGGCATGGTCATCATCTCGGGCTGGGCGTAATCGACCACTTCATTGCCGGTACCGGTCCGCAGTACGACCGGGCGAGGACGCTGGCGCATCTCGACCTGCTGCGCCACGGCGTGGCGTACCGGCTGCTTGGCCGCGTTCGCGCGGTTCAGGCCGGTGGCGACCACGGTAACGCGGACATCGTCCTGCATGTCCGGATCGAGCGAGGTACCGATGACGACGGTGGCGTCTTCACTGGCGAACTCGTGGATCACCCGGCCGATTTCGTCGAACTCGCGCATCGTCAGGTTCGGGCCGGCGGTGACGTTGACCAGGATGCCGCAGGCGCCATTGAGGTTGACGTCTTCCAGCAGCGGGTTATTGATCGCCGCTTCGGCCGCGGCCTGGGCGCGATCGTCGCCACGGGCAGTGCCCGAGCCCATCATCGCCATGCCCATCTCGCTCATGACCGTGCGCACGTCGGCGAAGTCGACGTTGATCAGGCCCGGATTGGTGATGAGATCGGCGATGCCCTGCACGGCGCCCTGGAGGACGTCGTTCGCGGCCTTGAAGGCGTTCAGCAGGGTCACTTCCCGGCCGAGCACCGACAGCAGCTTCTCGTTCGGCACGGTGATCAGCGAGTCGACGTGCTGCGACAGGTCCTCGATGCCCTTCAGGGCGACCTGCATGCGGCGACGGCCCTCGAACGGGAACGGCTTGGTGACCACGGCCACCGTCAGGATGCCCTTCTCCTTGGCCAGCTGCGCCACGACGGGCGCCGCGCCGGTACCGGTACCGCCACCCATGCCGGCGGTGATGAAGACCATGTCCGCGCCTTCGAGCATTTCCTCGATGCGCTCGCGGTCCTCGAGCGCGGCCTGGCGGCCGACCTCGGGGTTGGCGCCGGCGCCCAGGCCCTTGGTGACATTGCCGCCCAGCTGGAGATGCGTATGCGAAGCGCAGCTCTTCATTGCCTGGGCGTCGGTGTTGGCGACGACGAATTCCACGCCTTCGATATTGGAATTGACCATGTGCGCCACGGCGTTGCCGCCGCCACCGCCCACGCCGATGACCTTGATGACCGCATTGGGTGCGAGTTTTTCGATGAGTTCAAACATTTCCCGTCCTCCGAAGATCTTGATTTTTTGTTTTGTATCCCGGGCGCGGCTCCTGCCGTGACCGGGTAGTGGGCCTTCCTCTTGCCCCGGCACCCGCATCCTTTGGGTACCGATGAAACCTGTGTCGCGAATCAGAAATTCTTGGTGAACCAGCTGCGCAGCTTGTCGACCACGCCGCCCACGCTGCCGGCCGCCGAGCCGGTCGTGCGCATGCCGCCGCCGGAGCGCGAGCCATGCAGCAACAGGCCGACACCGGTGGAATGCAGTTCGCTGGAGACCACGTCGCCGAGGCCCGAGACATGCTGCGGCACGCCGATGCGGACCATCTTGTGGAAGATCTCCTCGGCCAGTTCCAGCGCGCCTTCCATCCGCGAGGCGCCACCGGTCAGCACGATGCCGGCCGCGACCAGGCTCTCGTAGCCGGAGCGGCGCAGCTCGTCCTGGACCATCTCGAAGATTTCCTCGTAGCGCGCCTGCACCGACTGCGCCAGCGCCTGGCGAGCCAGGCGGCGCGGCGGCCGATCGCCGACGCTCGGTACCTGGATCGTCTCCTCCGCATGGGCGAGTTGCGCCAGCGCGCAGGCGTACTTGATCTTGATTTCCTCGGCATGCGCGGTCGGCGTATGCACGCCGTAGGCGATGTCGTTGGTGACCTGGTCGCCGCCGACCGGCAGCGACTTGGTGTAGCGGATCGCGCCCTGCGTATAGATCGCAATGTCGGTGGTGCCCGCGCCGATATCGACCAGGCAGACGCCGAGTTCGAGCTCGTCCTCGGTCAGCACGGCCTTGGCACTGGCTACCGCGGCCGGCACCAGCTCGTCGACCGTCAGGCCGCAGCGCTGGATGCACTTGCTGATGTTCTGCACCGCGCTGGCCGCGCCGGTGACCAGGTGCACGCTCGCTTCCAGGCGCACGCCGCTCATGCCGACCGGATGGCGGATGCCGTCCTGGCCGTCGATGCGGTATTCCTGCGATTCCTTGTAGAGCACCTTGCGGTCGGCCGGGATGGCCACCGCGCTGGCCGCCTCGAGCACCTGCTCGAGGTCGCCCGCGGTCACTTCGCGATCGCGGATCGCCGCGGTGCCGTGCGAGTTCTTGGTTTCCAGATGGCTGCCGGAGATCGACGCGTACACCGAGCGGATGTCGCAGCCGGCCATCAACTCCGCCTCCTCGACCGCGCGCTGGATGGAATGCACCGTGGATTCGATATCGACCACCGAACCGCGCTTCATGCCGCGCGACACGTGCGAGCCGATGCCGATGATCTCGATCGGCTCGCCCGGTTCGTATTCGCCGACGATCGCGACCACCTTGGAGGTGCCGATATCGAGGCCCACGACCAGCTGTTTATCGTTCTTGTTTTTCATGACGTGGTTTTTGCTCCCGACACGGGCGGCGTGGTCCGTGGGGCATCAGTCCCCTGCGGTTCCGGCCACCTCACGGCGAATCCATTGGTGTAGCGGAGGTCGGCATAGGCGAAGCTGCCGTTGCGACCGGCGATCAGTTGCGGATAGACATCGAGGAAGCGCGCCAGCCGGCGATCGGCCTGGTCGCGGTCGCCGATCACGATCTCGGCGCCTGCCTCCGTGGTGACGCTCCAGCTGCCGCGATCGGTCAACGAGACACCGGTGACGCGAAGCTGGGCGCGGCCGGCGAAGGCTTTCTGCGCCTGCGCATAGAAGCTCACCACTTCGGCCAGCCGCGCGTCCGGTCCGCGCAACTGCGGCAGGCCACCCATCTGGTCGGCTCCCGGTGCGTCGAAGACCAGGCCCTGGCGGCTGATCAGCTTGTCGTCGTTCCAGCGCGCGAAAGGTTGCCGTTCGTAGATGCGCAGCAGCAGCGTATCCGGCCAGCGCTTGCGCGCCTCGACTGATTCCACCCATGGCAGGCTGGCGACGGACTTGCGTACGCTTTCCAGATCGGTGGCGAAGAAGCCCTTGCCCAGGTTCGGCACGACGGCGCTGCGGATCTGTTCGGCACTGAGGTGCGCGAACTCCGCCTGGACCTGCAACTGCGTCACCGGCCAGCGATTGGCGGCGAACCAGCCCTGCATCACGCCGACAATGGGCAACACCACCAGGGTGATGGCGATGCCCCAGGCAACGATCCGCGTGGCGGCGGCTCCTCTCATGCGTCGCCCCCGTTCGTGCGATGACCGGTCTCGCCTTCGGCGAACGAGGTTTCCAGGATCCGCCAGCACAGGGCGGCGAAATCCAGCCCGGCGACGGCGGCGGCCTTCGGTACCAGCGAATGCGTGGTCATGCCCGGTGCGGTATTCACCTCGAGCAGCCAGTGGCGACCCTGGCGATCGCGCATCACATCGACACGGCCCCAGCCGCTGCAACCGAGTGCGTCGAATGCGGCCAATGACAGAGCCCGCAGCGAGGTTTCCGCCTCGCCCTCGGAACCGGGACAGATATATAGCGTGTCCTCGGCGACGTATTTGGCGTTGTAATCGTAGAACGCGCCCTTCGGTACGATATGGATGCTCGGCAGCACTTCGCGGCCGAGCACGCCGACGGTGAGCTCGTCGCCTTCGATCAGCGTCTCCATCAGCATGTCGCCGGGATAGCGCGCGGCCAGTTCGACGGCGGCGTCGAGGCCGGCTTCGTCGAACACGCGCGTGACACCGACGCTGGAGCCTTCGCTTGCCGGCTTGACGATCAACGGGAAGCCGATCTTCGCCGCCGCCGCGTGCACGTCGTCACCCTTGTGCAGGGCGACGAAGGCCGGCGTCGGCAAACCGATCGCCTGCCAGACCTGCTTGCTGCGCACCTTGTCCATGCTGAGCGCCGAACCGAGCACGCCCGAACCGGTATACGGCACGTTCAGTGAATCGAGCGCGCCCTGCAGCACACCATCCTCGCCACCGCCGTGCTGGCCGTGGAGGATATTGAACACGCGCGCGAAGTGACCTGCCCGCAACGCATCGAGCAGGGCCGGGATACCGTCGATCGGATGCGCGTCGATGCCGCTCGCATGCAGCGCGTCGAGCACGTTGCGGCCCGAATCCAGGGACACCTCGCGCTCGGCCGAGCTACCGCCCATGACGACGGCGACACGGCCGAACTGGGCGGGATCGCTCACCGTCCGGCCGAAGGTGCTGTTACCGGTCAGGTTGCTGCTCATAGTTTTCTCGTCTTAAGCATGCCGGCGTTGGCCAGCTCCACCGCCACGCCGCCGATGTCGCCGGCGCCGAGCAGCATCAACAGGTCGCCATCGCGCAACAGCGCCGGCAGCGTTTCGTTGAGGTCGCGCGGGTGCTCGACCAGCACCGGGTCGGCCTTGCCGCGGGCCCGGATCGCGCGCGCCAGCGCGCGGCCATCGGCACCGGCGATCGGCGCTTCGCCGGCCGGATACACTTCGGTCAGCACCAGCACGTCCACTTCGGAAAGCACGCTGGCGAAATCGTCGAGCAGGTCGCGCGTGCGGCTATAGCGGTGCGGCTGGAAGGCCACCACCAGGCGACGCTCCGGCCAGCCGCCGCGTGCCGCGGCGAATACCGCCGCAAGCTCCCGTGGATGGTGGCCGTAATCGTCGACCAGCAGCGCCTTGCCATGATCAAGGTCGATCTCGCCGCGCCGGTGGAACCGGCGGCCGACGCCTTCGAAGCGCTGCAGCGCCGCGCCGATCGCCTCCACCCCGACGCCCAACTGCCAGCCCACCGCGGCGGCGGCCAGTGCATTGAGCACGTTATGTTCACCGGGAAGATTCAGCGTGACCGGCAAGCTGCCGTCCATGCCCGGCAGATGCAGGTCGAAGTGCATCTCGAAGCCGAGCTGGCGCACGTTGGTCGCGCGCACGTCGGCATCCTGGCTGGCAATGCCGTAGGTCAGCATGCGGCGCGAGGTGTCCTTCGCCAGCTCCGCGACTTCCTCGTCGTCGATGCACAGCACCGCGAGGCCGTAGAACGGCAGGCGGTGCAGGAAATCGGCAAAGGCTTTCTTCACCTGGCCGAAGTCGCCACCGTAGTTTTCCAGGTGATCGGCATCGATATTGGTGACCACCGCGATCACCGGCGAGAGCATCAGGAACGAGCCGTCGGACTCATCGGCCTCGGCGACCAGGTACTGCCCCGTGCCGAGCCGCGCATTGGCACCGGCGGCGTTGAGCTGGCCACCGATGACGAAGGTCGGGTCGTAGTTGGCCTCGGCGAGCACGCTGGCCAGGAGGCTCGTCGTCGTGGTCTTGCCGTGGGTACCGGCGATCGCGATGCCGCGACGGAAGCGCATCAGTTCGCCAAGCATCTCCGCGCGCGGGATGACCGGGATACGCGCGGCGCGCGCGGCGACCAGCTCGGGATTGTCCTTCGGGATGGCGCTCGAGGTCACCACGACATCGACCCCGACAATGTTCTCCGCCGCATGCCCGATGTGCACGGTGATACCCAGGGTCTGCAGGCGCGTACTGGTCGGGGTAAGCGCACGATCCGAACCGGATACGGCATAGCCGAGGTTGTTCAGCACTTCGGCGATGCCGCTCATGCCGACGCCGCCCACGCCGATGAAGTGGACCCGGTTGAACGACGTCATGAAGTCGTCGTGTGCTTGTAGACGGCTGGGCGTCATGCGGAAACCTCCAGGCATTCGCGGGCAATCGACGCCGCGGCGTCGGGTTTGGCCAGCGTGCGTGCAGCTTCAGCCATGACATTGAGACGGACGCGATCGCCGAGCAGTTCGCGCAGGCGGCCGGCGAGGACGTTCGCCTGCAGGTCGCGTTCCTGGATCAGTTCGGCCGCGCCGGAAGCCACCAGGGCCTGCGCGTTGCGGGTCTGGTGGTCGTCGACCGCGTGTGGGAACGGCACGAGGATCGAGCCGAGCCCGGCCGCGGTCAGCTCGGCGATGGTCAGCGCACCGGCACGGCAGACCACCAGGTCGGCCCAGCTATAGGCACCGGCCATGTCCTCGATGAAGGACTCGACGCGCGCGTCGACACCGGCATCGGCATAGGCCAGGCGTGCCTCGTCGACACCCCGCGCGCCGCACTGGTGCAGCACTTCGGGACGTGTTTCCGGCGGCAGGATCGCCAGCGCTTCGGCCACACGCAGGTTCAGCGCACGCGCACCGAGGCTGCCGCCGAGTACCAGCAGGCACGGACGCCCCGTGCGCGAAGCAAGGCGGATACCCGGCGACGGCAGCGCGGCGATGGCCTCGCGTACCGGATTGCCGACCCACAGGCTGTCCGGCAGCGTGCCGGCGAAGCCGGTCATCGTGCGTCGGGCGATCTTCGCCAGCATGCGATTGGTGAAGCCGGCCACGCCGTTCTGCTCGTGTACCAGCAGCGGCCGACCGTTCAGCCAGGCGGCGACGCCGGCGGGACCGGCGACGTAGCCACCCATCGACAGCACGCTGCGCGGACGCAGCTCGCGCACCAGCTTCAGCGAGGCCATGAACGCGCGCACCAGCATCAGTGGCGCCAGCAAGCGTGTCTTCAGGCCCTTGCCACGCAGGCCGCCCACGGCCACGGTATGCAGCTCGATGCCATAGCCCGGCACTACCCGCGTTTCCATGCCGCCGTCGGCACCGAGCCAGACCACCGGGATGTTCTGTGCGCGCAGCACTTCGGCCACGGCAAGGCCGGGGAAGATATGTCCGCCCGTACCGCCGGCCATGATCATCACCGGCGCGCTCATGCGGACACCTCCACCGGATCGGCCGCGTTCGGAACCTCGTTCGCCGGCATCCGCGTCGCCATCTGGCGAGCGTCCTCGGCACGCGAGATCTCGAAGGTCGCGCGCAACAGCACGCCGACCATCGCGCAGGTCAGCAGCACGCTCGAGCCACCCGAACTGATCAGCGGCAGGGTCAGGCCCTTGGTCGGCAGCACGCCGAGGTTCACACCGATCGAAACGATGGCCTGGAAGCCGAGCATCAGCGAGATACCGAAGGCAACATAGCCGGCGAAGCGCTGGCCAAGCTCGACGCCTTTCAGGCCCAGGTACAGGCCGCGACCGACCAGCAGCACGTACAGCGCCACGACCGCACAGATACCGGCGAGGCCGAGTTCCTCGGCGAGCACGGCAAGGATGAAGTCGGTATGTGCCTCGGGCAGGTAGAACAGCTTCTGCACGCTCGAACCCAGGCCGACGCCCAGCCACTCGCCGCGACCGACCGCGATCAACGCCTGGGTCAGCTGGAAGCCGTCGTTGAACGGGTCCTTCCACGGATCGAGGAAGGAGGTCAGGCGCTTGATGCGGTAGTCCTCGGTCATCGCCGCCCACGCCAATGCAGGCATCAGCGGCGCGCCGAGCAGGACAAGGTTGCGCATGCGCGCGCCGGCCAGCCAGACCATGCCGACCGTGGTGGCGACGACCAGTGCGGCCGAGCCGAAGTCCGGCTGCGCCAGCAGCAGCAACACGATCAAACCGGCGACACCGATCGGCTTGATCACCCCGAACAGTTTCCATTCGACGCCATCGCGATGGCGGACCAGGTAGCTGGAGAGATAAATGACCAGGATCAGCTTCACCGCCTCGACCGGCTGGAAGCTGGTGACGAACAGGTTCAGCCAGCGATGCGCGCCGTTGATGCGCATGCCGAAGCCGGGCAGGAACACGGCCAGCAACATGATCACGCCGACCAGCAGGAGCAGGAAGCTGTGTTTCTCCAGCGTCTTCAGCTCGGTGCGGGCGGCGGCGATCGCCAGGGCCGTACCGAGGGTAATGAAGATCATGTGCCGCTTGAGGTAATAGAACGGCGTGGCGTGCTCGCTGTCGGAAATCGCGATCGAACTGGAGGCGACCATCACCACGCCCAGCGCGGCGAGCGCGAGCGCGGCCAGCAGCAACGGCAGGTCATAGCTGCCGCGCGGCCCTTGCCGACGCTTTGCCTGCGATGTGCCGATGCCGAACATCCGTTACCTGACCTTCAAGGTGGCAAGACCGATAAGCACCAGCACGACGCTGATGATCCAGAACCGCACGATGACCCGGGGCTCGGGCCAGCCCTGCAATTCGAAATGGTGGTGGATCGGCGCCATGCGGAAGATGCGTTTGCCGCGCAGCTTGAAGCTGGCGACCTGGAGCATCACCGACACCGTTTCCAGCACGAAAACACCGCCCATCACCAGCAGTACGATTTCCTGGCGCACGATCAGCGCCACGCAACCGAGCGCCGCGCCGATCGCCAGCGCGCCGACGTCGCCCATGAAGACCTGGGCCGGATAGGTGTTGAACCAGAGGAAGCCCAGGCCCGCGCCGGCCAGCGCACTGCAGAAGATCGCCAGTTCGCCGGCGCCCGGAATCGCCGGGATACCGAGGTATTCGGAGAACACCTTGTTACCGGCCAGGTAGGCGAATACCCCGAGCGCGCCGGAGACCAGGACGCTGGGCATGATCGCCAGGCCGTCCAGGCCGTCGGTCAGGTTCACCGCGTTGGAGAAGCCGACGATGATGAAATAGCCGATGACCACGAAGAAACCGCCGAGCGGCAACGCGACCTGCTTGAATAGCGGCACGTACAATGCGGTCTCGGCCGGAATCTGGTGCGTGTAGAACAGGAACAGCGCGGCGGAGAGGCCGAACACCGACTGCCAGAAGTACTTCCAGCGGCTGGCCAGCCCGCGGCTGTTCTTCATCACCAGCTTCAAGTAATCGTCATAGAAGCCGATCGCGCCGAAGGCGAAGGTCACCAGCAGCACGACCCAGATATAGCGGTTGTGCAGGTCGGCCCAGAGCAGCGTGGCAATGCCGATCGCGAACAGGATCAGGGTGCCGCCCATGGTCGGCGTGCCGGTCTTGACCAGATGGGTCTGCGGGCCATCGGTGCGCACCACCTGCCCCGCCTTCATCGCCGCCAGCCTGCGGATCAGCATCGGACCGAGCAGCAACGCCACGGCCAGCGCGGTAAGCGCGGCCATGATGGCGCGGAAGGTGATGTACTGGAAAAGATGCAGCGACGTGAAGTGCCGGGCCATCCATTCCGCAAGATCAAGCAGCATCGGATGCCCCCTTTTCAGCGCGTTCGTTGTTGTCGCCAGCTTTCAGCGCCACGACCACCTGCTCCATCGCCGACGATCGCGAACCCTTCACCAGCAAGGTCACGTCCGCGTGCAGCGCGGCGCGCACGGCGATGGCCAGTGCGACCTTGTCATCGAAGTGCTCGCCATGGACGCCGAACGATTCGACGGCGGACTTCGCCAGCGGGCCGGTCGCGAACAGGCGCTCGATGCCGCGCTCACGGGCCAATGTGCCGATACCGGCATGCAGCGCCGCGGCGGTGGCACCGAGTTCGGCCATGTCGCCGAGGACCAGCCAGCGTTCGCCGGAGGCCAGGGCCAGGGTTTCGATGGCGGCGGCGGTCGAGCCGGGATTCGCGTTATAGCTGTCGTCGATCAGGTTCCAGCCGCCCGGCATCGCCTGCAGATTGAGCCGCCCGGATACCTGAGGCACGTTCTCCAACCCTTCGACGATGGTGTCGAGCGGCACGTCGAGCGCGACCGCGATCGCCGCCGCGGCCAGCGCGTTGGCGATGTTGTGGCGGCCACCGAGCGGCAGCATCACGTCGGCATCGCCATGCGGGGTGCTGAGGACGAAGTGGCTGCCGCCCATGCGCATCTCGACGATGTCCGCGCCGATATCGGCGGCGTGGTCGAGGGCGAAACGCAGGATGCGCCGTGAGCCGGCCAGGCCGGTGAAGAAGCCAGCGAAGGCATCGTCGTTGTTGATGATCGCCACGCCGTCGGCCGGCAACGACTGATAGAGCGCGCCCTTGGTCTCGGCCACGCCTTCCACGCTGCCCATGCGTTCAATGTGGGCGGGAGCGATGCCATTGACGAGGCCGATATCGGGCCGCGCGATGGCCGCCAGGTAATCGATGTCGCCCGGTTTGCCGGCGCCCATCTCGATCACCGCGTATTCCGTGTCCCCGGGCATTGCCAGCAAGGTCAGCGGCAGGCCGATCTCGTTGTTGAAGTTGCCCTGGTTGACGTGGGTGCGGCCGTGGCGCGACAGGATCGACGCGGTCAGCGTCTTCACCGTGGTCTTGCCATTCGAGCCGGTGATGCCGATCACCCGCACATTGCTCTGTGCGCGCACCGCGCTGGCCAGGTCGCCCAGCGCCAGCTGGGTATCGTCGACGAGCACCTGGGCAATCGGCGCATCGACCCGGCGTGTCACCAGGGCACCGACCGCACCGCGCTTCGCTGCCTCGGCGACGAAATCGTGGGAGTCGTGATGCTCGCCCGGCAGCGCGACGAACAGTTCGCCGGGCTTGAGCGTGCGTGTATCGATGGAAAACCCGGCAACCTCGGCATCGGCGCCCTGCAGGCGGCCATGGGTCCATAAGGCGACGGCGGACAGGCGCATCATGCGTGCACCTCCGCGCCGGCCAGACCCATCGCCGCGCGGGCGACAGCGGTATCGTCGAACGGACGCTTGCCGTCGGCGCCTTCCTGATAGGTTTCGTGACCCTTGCCGGCGACGAGGATGACGTCGTCGGCCCTGGCGTCGGACAGCGCCAGGCGGATCGCCGCCTCGCGGTCACGCTCGACGATCACCGTCTCAGGATGAGCGAAGCCGGCGAGGATCTGCGCGACGATAAGGTCGCCGTTCTCGCCGCGCGGATTGTCGTCGGTGACGATGGCGAGGTCCGCCAGGCGTTCGGCGATCGCCGCCATCTGCGGACGCTTGCCCTGGTCGCGCTCACCGCCACAGCCGAATACGCAGATCAGCCGGCCCTTGGTATGACCGCGCAGGGACAGCAGCGCCTGCTTCAGCGCGTCCGGGGTGTGCGCGTAGTCGACGACCAGCAGCGGTTTGCGTGCCGTGCCGCCGAGGCGGCTCATACGACCATGTACCGGCTCGAGCGCCTGCAGCGCCGCGTGGATGCGATCGAAGGATTCGCCGAGCGCACCGAGCGTCGCGGCCACATTGAGCAGGTTGGCCACATTGAAGCGTCCGAGCAGCGCGCTATGCACGGTGCGCTCGCCCCATGGGGTGACCAGGTTGAAGGACAGGCCCTTCGCCGAGGTCACCACGATCTGGGCGCGCACTTCGGCCTCGCTGTCCGCGGCCATGCTGGTGCGCAGCTTGGTGACTTCCGCGGGCAGGCCCTTGGCCAGCTTCACCCCGAACGGATCGTCGACATTGACCACCGCCGCGCCGAGGCCCGGCCAGGCGAACAGGCGTGCCTTGGCGGCGCCGTAGGCTTCCATCGTGCCGTGGTAATCGAGATGGTCGCGGGTGAGGTTGCTGAACACGGCCACGTCGAAGGCAATCGCATTGACCCGGCCCTGGTCCAGCGCATGCGAGGACACTTCCATCGCCACATGGGTCGCGCCGGCGTCGCGGAAGTCGGCGAGCCGGGCCTGCATGCTGATCGCATCGGGCGTGGTGCGCTCGCCAGCAACGATGGCACCGTGCATACCCGAACCCAGCGTGCCGACGGTCGCCGCGCGACGACCGAGGAAGCTCAGCGCCTGCGCTATCAGCTGCACGGTCGAGGTCTTGCCGTTGGTGCCGGTCACGCCGATGATTTGCATCGCCGCGGACGGGTCGCCGAAGAAGCGCGCGGCGATCTCGCCGGTGCGCTCACGCAGCTTGTCGACCCAGATCACCGGTACGTCGAGGCGGATATCGGTGGCCGGCGCTTCGGCGAGTACCGCCGCCGCGCCGCGTTCGATCGCCGATGTGGCGAAGTCCAGCCCATGGCCGCGGCCGCCGCGCAGGGCGACGAACGCTTCGCCCGCGTTGATTTCACGCGAGTCCAGGCCCAGGCCGTTCACGACGAGATCGCCGGCCACGAAGGTATTGGCGATGCCATCGAGCAACTGGTTGAGGGGCATCGTCCGGCTCACGGCACGGCCTCCTCGGCGGCACTGTCGTCCGCCTTGGGCGGAGCACTGGCCGAACCGATCAGGCCGCCACCCTTGGCCGGGTCGCCCGCGTACCAGCGACCCACGTTGTCCGGCGCGATATCGAGCAGGCGCACCGCCCCCTCCATGACCTGGGCGAACGCGGGACCGGCCACGGAACCTCCGTAATAGAAGCCACCCTGGGGATCGTTGATCACCACCACGGTGACCAGGCGCGGGTTGCTGGCCGGGATCATGCCGACGAACAGCGAGATGTAGTTCTTCGCCGAATAGCCGCCGATCGAGGCCTTGTGCGAGGTACCAGTCTTGCCGGCGACACTGTAGTTCGCCACCGAGGCGAAGCCGTACCCGGTACCACCCGGCGCCATCACGGTCTCAAGCATGCTGACCAGCTCGTGCGCGACCTCGGGCGAGATGATCTGGTTTTCGGGGTTGTCCGCGCCCTTGACGAAGCTCGGTGCGCGCAGCTTGCCGCCGTTGGCGATCGCGGCATAGCCGACAGCCAGCTGCAACGGCGTGACGTTGAGGTTGTAACCGTACGCCATGCGCGATTTTTCGATCGGCTTCCAGGTGCGGCCGATCGGCAGGTAACCGGCCGCTTCGCCGGGGAAACCGCTGCCCGTGCTGCTGCCGATGCCGAAGGACTTGTACATGTTGTAGAGGAAATCGGTGTCCAGCGACATCGCGATCTTCGCGGCACCGACGTTGCTCGACTTGGTGATCACCCCGGTCGGCGTCAGCGTGCCCCAGTTATGCGTATCGCGCACCGGGTGTCCACCCATCATCCAGGTGCCCGGCGAGGTTTCGATCAGCGGCGCGGTCGGCGTGTACTTGCCGCTGCTCAGCGCGGCGGCCATGGTGAAGGCCTTCATCGTCGAGCCGGGCTCGACCACGTCGGTCATCGCGCGGTTACGGCGATCCTGGGTGGTGCTGCCACGGATATTGTTCGGGTTGAAAGTCGGCAGGTTGGCCATCGCCAGCACCTCGCCGGTGTGCACATCGAGCACGACGATCGAGCCGGACTCCGCCTTGTTCTTCTCCAGTGCCTGGGTCAGCGTGCTGAAAGCAAGGTACTGGATACGGCGGTCGATACTGAGCGTGATGTCACGGCCAGGCTGTGGCTCGCGCACCAGCTCGACATCTTCGACGACATGGCCCATGCGATCGCGGATCACGCGTTTCGCTCCCGGCTTGCCCGCCAGCCATTCGTCGAAGGCCAGCTCGAGGCCTTCCTGGCCGCGGTCGTCGATATTGGTGAAGCCCAGGATGTGCGCGTTGACCGCGCCGGACGGGTAATAGCGCTTGTAGTCGCGCTGCACGCTGACACCCGGGATCTTGAGGTCCAGCACGACCTGGGCGTCCTCGGGACGCATCTGCCGCGCGAGGTACATGAATTCCTTGTCGTTGCGCTGGGCGATCTTCTGCTTCAGGTCGTCCGCATCCATGTGCAGGGCCTTGGCCAGCTCCGGGATGCGGTCTTCGTTCTCCAGCACCTCGGGCGGATTGGCCCAGATCGAGGCGACCGGCGTGGACACCGCCAGCGGCTCGCCATTGCGGTCGAAGATCGTCCCGCGCGATACCGCGATCGGCATTTCGCGCAGGAAACGGGCGTCGCCCTGGTCCTGGTAAAACTGCTTGCGCACCACCTGCAGGTCGAAGGCCCGCACGACCAGGCCAACCGAACACAGGCCGAGCAGGACGGCGACCACGGTCATCCGCTTGCGCGGACTCGGGCCCTGGCCGCGACGGCGACTTGGCGACTGCTGGGGGGTGAACCGGCCTTTCATCGGCGCACCAGCTGGATGTCCTGCGGACGCGGCGTCAGCATGCCGAGCTTGGTCCGCGCCTCGGCGTCGATGCGCGCGGGCTCGGCGTAAGTCGCCTGCTCCAGTTCGAGGCGGCCGTATTCGACGCCCAGTTCGTCGCGCTGGTTCTGCAGGCGCGTCATCTCGACGAACAGCACCCGGCTCTCGTGCCGCGTCCACACCACGCCGAGCGCGCTACCGAGCACGCCGATCAGGAGGACGAAGAGGCAGAAGGCGCCGAAGGCTTTCATGCGAGCCTCGTGGCGACACGCAGTACCGCCGAACGCGAGCGAGGGTTGGCGGCGATCTCGGCGTCCGAAGGGAACCGTGCCTTGCCGACCGGCTCCAGCAGGGCTTTCTTCGCCTCGACCGGCGGCACGCGACGGTTGCCCTGGACGCGCCCCTCGTGCGAGCGGATGAACTGCTTCACCCGGCGGTCTTCCAGCGAATGGAAGCTGATTACGGCGAGCCGGCCGCCGGGCTTGAGCATGCCCAGCGCGGCGTCGAGGCCGGCCTCGATCGAATCGAGTTCGGTATTGACCTGGATACGCAGGCCCTGGAAGGTGCGCGTCGCCGGGTTCTTGCCCGGTTCGCGACGACCCACGCAACGGGCGACGAGCTCCGCCAGTTCGCCGGTACGGGTGATCGGCTGTTCGGCGCGACGCTCGATGATCGCCTTGGCGATGCGCCGGCCGAAGCGTTCCTCGCCGAAGTTCCACAACACCTCGGCGATGGCCCGCTCATCGGCACGGGCGAGGAAATCGGCGGCGCTTTCGCCGCGCGTCGGATCCATGCGCATGTCCAGCGGCGCATCGGTCATGAAGCTGAAACCGCGCTGGCCGTCATCGAGCTGCGGCGAGGACACGCCCAGATCGAGCAGGATGCCGTCCAGGCCTTCGGCGGCCTCGGGCCATTCAGCCATGGTGGCGAAGTTGTCGTGACGGATGGCGACGCGCGGGTCGGCAGCGAATTCGGCTTCGGCGGTGGCGATCGCGGTAGGGTCGCGGTCCATCAGGAACAGGCGACCATCGGCGGAGAGACGGGAAAGGATCGCCCGTGCGTGTCCACCGCGACCGAACGTTCCATCCAGATAGCGCCCGCATGACTGCAAGGCGAGTCCCTCCAGCACTTCGTCGAGCATCACCGGGATGTGCCGCAGTTCGCGCCCCGCCATCGCTGCACCCCGCTCCCGTTCCACCCACTACCTCGTCGTTTTTATGTGCATCGCGTCATTGCGTCGTTACAACCGGAGATCGGACATGTCGTCGCTTATCTCGTCCTCACCGATGGTTTGTCGGATCTTGGCCAGATGCGCCTGTTCGCTCCAAAGCTCGAACTTGTTGCCCATGCCGAGCAGCACCGCTTTCTTCTCGATCCCGGCCGCCGCCCGCTGGCTGGCGGGTAGCAGGATCCGGGCGGCGTTGTCCGGTTCGACCTGGGCGGCCGCACCGACCAGCTTCATCTGCAGGGCGCGGTGAACGGCCTTCACGCTGGGCAGCGCATTGACCTGGTCGCGGACCTTTTCCCACTCGTCGTGGGGAAACAGCCAAAGGCAGCCGGTTTCGAACGGGTTATAGGTGACCACCAGACGATTGCCACAGGCGTCCGCCACCAACTCCCGGTACGAAGTCGGAATCGTCAGACGACCCTTGTCGTCCAGCGTGATGGCTGTTTCGCCTTGCAACATGTTTGCTGTTAACTCCACCAAATCCCACAATTTCACACCGTGGCCCACGATAGTCTCGCCCCTTGAGACTGTCAAGCGAATTTCGCTTGTGAATCAAGGAGAAAGGCGAGGTTCGTGACGATTTGCAGCCCTTTATGAAGAAGGACTCAAAGGTGGTTGAATAACAGGCGTTTTTTGCTGCGGGCGCACGCAGGAATGCGGCGTTTTCGATGACAAAGACGGGATGTGACTGAATTCACATTCAGCTCCATGGCCCCACAAAAAAATCGGCGAACGCCAGATGCACTGACGTTCGCCGCTTGCTTGCCGAAGAAGGTGTGGAGTCGGCCTGTAAGCCGGGTTCTGTACGTCTTGCGACGCGACAGTCATTCTTCTCGGCCTGACGTCACCGTCAGGCTCCAGCAACCTACCCGGGGACTCGGCGGGCAGCGTCATCGTCCCCTTATTTGGTCTTGCTCCGGGTGGGGTTTACCGTGCCATGCGACGTTGTCCCCGCATGCGGTGCGCTCTTACCGCACCGTTTCACCCTTACCTGATCCCCTTGCGGGGCCATCGGCGGTTTACTTTCTGTTGCACTGGCCGTCAGCTCACGCTGCCCAGGCATTACCTGGCACCCTGCCCTGAGGAGCCCGGACTTTCCTCGATGCGCTTACGCGCGACGCGACTGTCCGGCCAACTCCACGCGCTATTGTACACGGCGTTGGTGACAACCCATACGCTTGAGAAAGCCTCGCCACCACTCACCATCACCGCGGCGCAGGCCCGCGAACAGGATTCGCACACAAGGTCGCGGCAACCTACTGCTCCTGTGGGAGCGAACCCTGTTCGCGAGTCCCTTGGGGCCAGACCTCTCATGCTGGCCGCCATAGATACACGGCGATCAGCCGGCTCTGGATCCCGGGGCCCCGCCGGCCGCCCCGCGCAGCGGGCACGCGATCGGGGTGGCCTCTTTGGGTTACTTTTCTGGGCCGTTCCAGAAAAGTGACTCGTCCTCCGGCAGGAGGGCGAAATCGCGGCGCGATAGGCGCCGACACGCTCGCGAAGCGCATCCAAAGAACCAGCTCCCCGTTCCGCCGGAACGACGATAAAAAGCCGCAGGCGCAACGTCCCGACCACTCTTCCAGCCGGCCT
>DASYLE010000084.1:0-105604 GCA_036009745.1 Luteibacter sp.
GACTCGCGCACAGGGTGCGCTCCCACAAGGCCTGCCGCGACCTTGTGGGAGCGCACCCTGTGCGCGAATCCTTGGGGCGATGCGTATCAGCGCTCAACAAGGGCCGAAGCACCGATCACCGCACCCGTCGCGAAAACGAACTGGTTCGACTGTTCGCCAGCACCGGGCGGCGCCTTCATGGCAAGGCTCGCCGTGGCTTGCGTGTAGGCCATCGATGCATCGAAATAGCTCTTGTGCAGTGCCTTCTGTTCGGACGGATCGGTGGCCTTCAGGTACTTCGCGCAGACCTCGCGTAGCGGACCGGTCTGGCTTTCGTACTCAGCTGCGTCGATGGTTGGCAACGGTGCCGGCGGTTCCGCCTTGCGCACTTCCGGGGCGGGTGCATCGGCGGGACGATTCTTCGCGAAATAATCCGGTGCGTCGTAACGGCGCTCGTAGTAAGCGATGAAATCTTTCTTGGTGAATATCTTGGTGAAGATATTGCCACCGTTACCCGCATCGTGGCCGGTGAGGGAGTCGGGGAAGTTTTCCTTCACGCCGAAGCTCCAGCCGCCGTCGATGAACAGGCTGTGCGTATGCTGGAACGGGCCGCTGAAGGTGACGCCGTCAAGGACGATCTTCGACTTGATCGCGCCGAAGTTCTTCATCTTCGACTCGTCGGTGACATAGGCCTCCTGGGTGATCACATAGTCGCCCAGGGTGGGGTTGATCAGCCCCGGTTTGCCGGTGACGTACACGATGAACTTCAGGTCGCCGACCGTAGCCCCCTTCATGCTGTGCTCGCCGGGCTTCAATACGACGTCTTTCGCATCGTGCGCCGGTATCCGATAGCTCGTGCCGTCGATGTCGAGCGCGATGGTGGCATCGGTTGGGTTGTCGATCGAATACTTCAGGCTTTCGTCGCCGCAACCGGCGAGGACGAGGGCGGCGCTCAAGGGCAGGAGGCGGTATTTCACTGGGTCATCCTTTGGCGAGGGGATCATGCGCAATGGCGACAAGTGGTCAGTCGTCTTATCAATTGCGCCGCGCAGTATATGGCGGGACGGCGTGAGCGCAGGACGTGCCTGGCGATTCCGCGCAAAGAGCCCGACGCCGAGGCCTTCACCTTCGACGGCACGCCCGCGATCGGGTATTCCGGCTTCTCGGATATCTTCATCGCCCCGGAACCGACCTCCGGCCAGGCCGTGGCGGTGACGGCGACCGGCCCAGACGGAGCAGTGCGCTTCCCACAAGGCCGCAGCGAGCCCTGTGGGAGCGCACCTTTGCGTGCTGCTCCGTTGAAACTGCGCGTTCGGTCAGCTCGCCGCCAGATCCTCGAGGATGTGGTCGGCGGCCTGGAAGGCCAATGCCGCGAGGGTCAGCGTGGGATTGCCCGTGGCAACGGTCGGGAAGACGCCACTGCCGACCAGGTAGAGGTTCGCGTGGTCCCATGACTGCTGGCGTGCGTTGACGACGGAATGCGCCTTGTCCGGGCCCATGCGATACGTGCCCACGATATGGCCGGCACCGTAGAAGACGAAGTTGTCGCCCTTGTACTGGAAGTTCGTTGAGGTGACATCCTTGGGGGCGCCGTAAAGCACGGGGTCGCGTGGCGCCTTGGTGTACTCGGTGGCGCCCATGGCGGTGAAGATCTCCGTGGAGACTTTCTTGGCCGAGGCGAAGGCTTCGCGCTCATAGTCCTGCCGGATGCGGTAGGTCACCTTGGGACGTGGCAGGCCGAGATGGTCCGTCTCGGTGTCGGACAGTTCCACACGATTATCCGGGTCGGGCAATTGCTCGATGAGGTAACCCAGGCGGATCTGCCGGATATAGACATCGTTGAGCGTATTGACCAGCTGCGCGCCGAAGAGCTGGGTGCCGGCGGGCATCGCCGGGTCAAAGCGCAATGGCTGTCCCTGCTCGTTCACCGAATCGCCATTGAGCTGGGTGGCGTTCTGGCCGAAGACGAAATCCGACAGCGTCGTATAGGGATCGTTGACCGCCCACTGCCAGCCCTCGTTGCCGATCTCGATGCGATAGGCCGCGCGCTGGCGACGAAATGCGCCGTCGCGCAGCGATTCGACGCCCGCGGTCGAAAGCGGACCGCGATACGCGTAGACCGGGTCCTTCGCCAGGCCCCAGGCCAGGTACATGACATGGTCCATCAGGTTGCGCCCGACCTGGCCGCTCGAGTTGGCCACGCCATCGGGGAACTTCGCGTTCTTGTTGGACATCAGCAACAGCTTGGGTGTCTCGATCGCATGTGCTGCAAGCAGGTACTTCGTCGCGGTGACCGTGCCGGTTCCCGTCGGGTCGCCACCATGGTCGTCGTAGCTGATGTAGTCGATACCGACGACATCGTCGGTTGCCTCGTCAAGGCGGACATTGCTGGCGACGCAACGGTAGCGGATCTGCACATTGCCGGTCTGCAAGGCCTTGGCCAGGGTGACCGTGGCGTCGTATTTGGCCTGGATCGGGCAGATCGGAATACAGTTCGTATTGCCCGCGCATTGACGGCGGTCGCCCGGCAGTGAATTGCGCCCCTGCGGCGTGGGCGTCGTATAGACCGGGTTGCCATCGACCGTCAGCGCGCTGACGGTGGTCGCGGCGAATGCCTGATCGACCAATGATTCAAGAATGGGCGGCATCGGATAGTCGTACTCGGGACCGTAAATCCCGGTGGGTGATACCCCGAACTGGGTATACAGCTTGTCCAGTGAGCCCTTGTCGCCGGCGACACCGATCTCCTTGGTCGCCGTTTCGTAATAAGGGACCAGCGCCTGGTAGAAGGTCTTGCCGCCGGGCCAGTCGACGCCCCAGCCGTACTGGGTATGCAGTTCGAAGTCGTTCGGAAACAGGCGCACGCTGGTGCCCAGCCAGTGCCAGGTCGTGCCGCCGCCGATGCGTTCATAGGAGCTGGCGAAGGCGAACAGTGCCTCCGGGCTGTCGCCGCCGAGGCCTGGTGCCTGGGGTGGGTAAATGAAGTAGCACTGGTCGGGCTTGCGCCATGCGCCGGCCTGCAACACGGTGTAGCGGGGAACATTTTCCTTGGCCGGATCGGGCAGGCCAAGCGGATTGTCGGGTGTCGATGCGCCCGGATCCTGCGTGGTCGGCGGATAGGGCGACTCAGGCGTTTTCGCGTTGGCCTTGAAGAACGTGCGCATGTACGCACTGCGGTCCACCGGTACTTCCTGTCCGGCCTCGAGGATCAGTACCTTCTTGCCCTGCTTGCCCAACTGGTAGGCAATGATGGATCCGGCAATGCCGGAGCCGACGATGACGACGTCGTATGTCTGTGTATCCATCACTCATGCTCCCTGTTGGCCGGTGTATTCATCGAGCGCGGCGGGCGGCTTGGCCCAATAGCCATAGCGATAATTCGAATCGCCCATCGCATGGGATTGCATGACCTGCCAGACCAGGGCGGCGGCATAGGTGTTACCGGAGATCAGGTCGCTCACCGTCGATGCCGGCGCCGTGGCCGAGGCCGGGATCAGGATCGGCCAGGCGCCGGAGTACCACATGAAGATCAGCTGGCGGCAGGCCAGTACGAAGTCGGCGCCGTTGGCCGGGGCGAGCATGGCTTCGCCGATCTGTTGGGCGGTGAGGCCTTCGCCGCTGAGCTTGGCGTACTGCTGCAACAGGTTCGAGAGCAGCGGCTGTCCGATCTTCGCGGTGAAGAAAGGCAGGTACTCGGACTTGATGTCCACCGGGTCAAGCTCGGGCGCGAGAATGCTGCTGTCGAATCCGGTCAGCACCGCGCTCAGGCCGATGAAGTTTTCCATTTCCTCGTTCATTGCTCTTTCCTTCGGGGGTTACTGTGCGCGCTGCAGCAGATAGGTGAAGTCGGAAAAACGTCCCGTCGTGGTCGTTGCATTGTTGTGACAGGCCATGCAGCTGCTGGAGGTCTGCCTGACGTCACCCTGGATGTAGGTTTCGAGGGTAGTGTTGGCGAGGAACGACGGGGCCGGTACGCCGGTCGGGTCGACCTTGCTGCCGGCATTGGTCGGCCACTGCGTGCTGACCAGTTCGTAGTTCACCCAGACCGAATCGGGATCGACCGCAGCGAGGGCCTTGTGGAAGGCGTCGTTGAGCTGTTGCGCATCGGGGGTAATGGCGATGACCCGCTCGATCTGCGAAGGTGGCGTATCGCGGTTACCCGGATTCCACGGACGCGGCGGTGGCTCATTGACCTTGCAGTCCTTGCAGGCGGCATTGAAGAAATTGTACGCACCCAATGACGGCTTCTGGCCCTGGGTCGGCGCGTTGGCGACATGCTCGAAGGTGGACCAGACCCATTGCGGCTCGGCCTGCGTCTTGTGCGCGATATGGAGTCCGACCAGACCTACCTGCTCGAGGACGCATGACGGTTTGACGCCGGGTTGTTCTTCGGGGTTGTTGTAGACCAGGGCGTACGCCGTGTGGAATTTGCCCGGGTCGAACTTTCCGCCCATCTTGATCCACGATGACTTGACCATGATCGAGCCGACCGTCTTTGCATTGACCTGGCTCGATGGGAAGTCCGCGTCGCTGTTGAACGCTTTCTGCCCAGCCTTCGAATAGAGCTTGTTCGACAGGATGTAGTCAAACATGGACTCGTTGGTAAGGATCTCGTAGCGGGTGTACTCGCCGTTCTGGTCGATCAACGGTCCGGTCTGGAAGGGTTCGCCGCTTTCGTCCAGCACGTTCGGTGTCTTGCCGACCTGGGTCAGCCGCAAGGTGCCCGGGGGCAGGGTCTTGGGATTGATGTTCTTGCATACCGCCGGCAGTGGACTGTCCTGGCCCCACGGCGCAGGTGTCGTACCGCCGGGCATGAAGATGGTGCGGCTCTCCCGCCAGTCCTGCCACACCACCGGATCGTTGGGCGCCTGGCCGATGGTGACACCGGTATTGGGTGAGCCGTCGGCATTCGCCGGCCAGTTCAGCGCGACGAAGGTCTGCCACGAAAAAACGTCGAAATCGTGCTGCAGCGAGGCGAGCGTGGGTTTCGCCGGTGGCTTGGTTACCGTGATTTCCAGGGGTACCCGTGGACTGAGTGTCGGCAGGGGCGCTGGCGGCGGAGTGCCCGCAGGGGCTGCCATCAGGCCCTGTGCGAGGCACAGCGACAAGGCTCCGAAGATGCTTCGCAGGTTCCTGCGAGCGTCCCGGCGGGACAGGAGAAGGCGGTGGATTTTCATGAGACATCGTCCATGTCTGAGCGTGATTGATCGAATCCGGAACGACCCCGCGGTGTCGGCGGTCATCCGCTTCCCGTATCGAAAGAACTGCAACTGCGTCGTGGCAGTGGGATCGACGCGCATGACGTCACAGCCTGAGGACAGGCTGGTCGAGTCAGTGGTGCTCCAGGCGCGATGTCCCCCTGAGGACGGATGCATGCCGGCACGATGCTCGTTGCCGGCAAACACCATGGTTATATTCGCAAGCCCTGGCCTTTGCAAACAGCCAGAAGTTGTAGGCGCACGCCTTGACGGGTGTCGATATTTTGTCGGGCATCGCCGCCGGTCGGATGGAGTCGTCCGGGGGAAACAGGGGTGTGGGTGTTGTGCGCGGGCGGCATGAGTGCTGTTCCCATGCGTCACTGGCGCATTATTTGGACGTCTAAATTCATATGCCAGACCAGAGCTCGACGATCACTTCGGTGACCCCGAGCACATGGTCCTCACCATCGGCTGGTGAACAGGGGTTGTGGTTTCGGCCGCAACCGCAGGCAGAGAGAGCGGCCTCCTTAGGGGAGGCCGCTCTCGTTCGAGTCGACTGGAACCATGGCGAATGTTCTTGCGAAGCGGCCGGATATGGGGCGTATAAACCGCTAAAGTGGTCCGTTATCAAGAAGCCCCATGTCGGAGGGCGCAGCATGAGCACGGTACGTCGTAAAGGTACGCAGCGATTGCTGGAAGCATTGGGGATCGACGAACTGGAGGAGCGGGCCTATCGCCATCTGCTGGCCCACCGGGCCGCAACGGCCGAAGAGGTGGCCGTGGCCCTGTCGCTATCGCCGCGCAAGGCAAGGAGCCTGTTGAACGATATCGAGGCCAAAGGGCTTGCATCGCATTCACCGCAGCGACCGCCACGCTATATCGCCTCGTCCCCGGAACTCGCCGTCGAAGCCCTGGCCAGCCAGCGGCTGGCGGACATCGAGCGTGCGCGATCGGTCATTCCCCAGTTGAAAGAGCAGGCGGCCACCAGCGCGGGCCAGGAAGGCGAGCAGCCGGTCGAACTGATCACCAGTCGCGCTGCGCTGGGACAGATCCTGTCGCAACTGCGCCAGACCGTGCAGAACGAGGTAATCCTCTTCCAGCGGGCGCCGGTACTCATTCCGCAACAGCCCTACCAGTCGCAAAAGCTGGTAGGCGTGCACGTGCGCAGCATTTCCGATGCGGGCCTCCTGGCGCTGCCGGGAGCCTTGAGTCGGGTGCGCATGGATATGGAGGCGGGCGAGGATGCGCGCGTCTTTCCCAGCCTGCCGGTGAAGCTGTTCGTCGCAGACCGGCGGGTGGGGTTGATGCCGCTCAATGCCGACGATCCGGCCAGCCCGGTGATGATGGTCCGCTCCTCTTCACTGCTCGATGCTTTGTGCGCGCTGTTCGAACTGACCTGGGAGCAGTCGACGCCGATCGTCTTCAACCAGTCCGGCGAGTTGACCGCGGGAGAGCGCGCGGCGCGGCTCACGGAAACCGCCGAACGGATGATCCCGTTGCTCGCCGCCGGCCTCAATGACAAAGGCATCGCCCACGAGGTGGGTATCTCGGTCACCACGCTGAACCGACGGGTCGCCGAGCTGATGAAGAGTTTCGGTACGCGCACACGATTCCAGCTTGGCTGGCGGGCGGCGCTGGATGCCTTCCCGGAGCGGACCGGCACGGAATGATGGCGTGCCCCGTTGCCGGGTGATGGCAGCGGGGTGACGGATATCTACCAAGAGAGAGATCCGCCAGCATATTGCCTTGCCGCGCCATGCACCCGCACCGATACTCGATGCGTGTTCGTCGTCATGACAACACCCGACATGGCCGGTATCGCGACGCTTGCGATCCGGCAATCTGGGGACTCCACCGATCTTCATTGACGCCTCCGGTCGAGGCGGCGGACGCGCTTGCGCGTTCGTCGTACCCGCTCGCCGCAGTCGCTCCGTAAGGCCGCCGGACCGCGGCAAACGACAGCTGACCAGCACCGGGCTCCGGCGCTGGCGCAATCTCCATTTCCTGTCAGGTCGCTACCCATGATCAAGCCGCACGATGTTCTACCCAAGGCACTGCCGCTGGCCCTTGCACTCGCCCTTGGCGCATTCGCCAGTCCTTCCACGCATGCGGCCGTCGTCGCCGCTCCGCCGGTCGCCGGTTCCACGGTGCTGCGCGACGGCGACGTCGTCACCGGCACCTTGCCGGCGACTCAGATCGTGCATGTCGCGGTGGCACTGAAGCTGCGCAATCGCGATGTCCTCGACAGCCTTGTCGCCGCGCATGGAACACTACCCGCGGGACAGTTCGCCGCGCTGCATGCACCGACCCCGCAGCAGGTGGCGGCCGTGGCGCAATACCTGACAAGCATGGGATTCCGTAACATCGTAATCGCGCCCAATCGTCTGCTGGTCACCGCGGACGGCACCGCGGCGACTTCGCGGGCCGCCTTCGCGACGACGTTCTCCAGCGTCCGCACGCTGGAAGGCCGGACGGCCTTCGCCAACGTCAGCGATGCGCATATCCCGGTGGCCTTGCAGGACAGCGTGCTTTCCGTCAGCGGCCTGCAGAACGTCTACCAGGCACACATCCTCGCACTGACGCCGCCGGCGGGCACGGCGGTGGTGACCGGCCACAACCCGGTCGAGTTCTCGTCGATCTACGGTGGTGTCGGTGTCCCCACCGCGGCGGGCGTCACGGTGGGTATCGTCAGCCAGGGCGATCTCACCCAGACACTGGCCGACCTCAACAGCTTTACGGCGGCCAACGGCTTGCCGACCGTCGCGACGCAGATCATCACCACCAATGGACCGAGCGCCGACACCAGCAACCTGGTCGAGTGGAACCTCGACAGCCAGACGGTCGTCGGCATGAGTGGCGGCCACGTCGGCCAGATCATTTTCTACAATATCCCTTCGCTGGCGAATACCGACCTGGTCGCCAACATCAATACGATCGTGACCGACAACGTCGCCAAGATCATCAATGTGTCGCTGGGCGAATGCGAGACCAGCGCGCAGGGTGATGGCTCCGCGGCGGCGGCCGACCAGATGTTCCAGCTCGCCGTGGCCCAGGGCCAGACCTTCTCGGTGGCCACCGGCGATTTCGGCGCGAACGAATGCGGGCCTTTCCCGGGCACCAAGCCCAGCTGGCCGGCATCCTCACCCTATGTGGTCGCGGTGACCGGCACCTTGCTCAATGCCACGCCGACCTCATGGAATGGCGAGGTGGTCTGGAACAACCTGCCGCTGCATGGTGCCACCGGCGGCAGCCCCAGCACATACCAGCCCAAGCCCGTCTGGCAGAACCTGCTGGTTCCCGGCAGCATGCGTGGCGCGGCCGATGTGGCCTTCGATGGAAGCCCGTTCTCCGGTGCCCTGGTTACCTTGAATGGCGCCATCCAGGAAGTGGGTGGGACGAGCCTGGCGGCGCCGATCTTCAGTGGCTGGTGGGCACGCGTGATCGCGGTCGACGGGCCCGCTGTTGGCTTCGCCGCACCGTTGCTTTACCAGCTTCCAGCGACCGATTTCCATGACGTGGTGTCCGGCAACAACGGCGGCGAATCAGCTGGCGTCGGCTATGACTTCGCCAGCGGCCGCGGCAGCCCCATCCTCAACCGGGCGATTGCACATATCGCCTCGGGAACGGTGCCCGCAGTGCCGGATGTCGCCCCCATCGCGAACTTCGGTTTTACCATCCTTGGTCTGGTCGGTACCTTTACCGACCGTTCCACCGATAGCGATGGCACGGTGGCGGCGCATGCCTGGACCTTCGGCGATGGGGTCGCTTCGACCCTCGCCAATCCTGTCCACGTCTATGCGCAAGCCGGTACGTACACCATCCGGGAGACGGTGACCGATAACGGCGGCGCGACCAACGCGAAATCGGTCACGGCGACCATCGCACGGCCCTAGGTGATCGCCCGGTAGATTCTGCCGGGCGTCCCTTGCGTATCGAAACCATGGCTTTGGATGCGGACCGCGGCGACACGATGCCGCCGTTCCGCTCGTCCACGCCACCTGTGTGTTCTGCAAGCAAAGGCTTAGTCAATGAAGCGATCGGCGGTGGACGGTAAGCGGATGGGTGCGGGAAGTCGTGCGCACACCGGATTCAGGGTCAGTCCGGTGGCCCGCGCTGTTCGCGCGGCACTGGGCATCGCCGCCACCCTGCTTGTACTGGGCGGCAGCGGTGCCGCGATGGCCGCGGGTTCCTGCGGCGTCACGGTGGCCAATACGGTTTCGTGCAATGGCACGTTCACCGATACCTTGCCTGGCGGCAGCTTCACGCCCACCGTGGACCTCACCCTGGTGCTCGGCGACAGCCTGCCCACCAGTGTGATTCCGGTGTTTGGTTCGGTCGGCGTCGACGCCACCTGGGGCGGCCTGATCGACGTCACCAGCTTCGCCGATATCACCACGACGGGTGCCGACGGCGTCCATGTCCTCGGTTCGAGCTCGGTGTCGGTGACCAACCAGGGCAGCATCGCGACCGACATCACCGGCGCGCCGGGTGCGCGTGCACTCGACGTCAGCACGATCGGCAACGTGGCCATCGTCAATACGGGCAATATCGCCGCCCAAAGCACAGCCGTCGAGGACGTTACGACGGTCAGCGGGTACACGAGCCAGGGCGATGTATCCGTCGCCAACGCATTGACCGGCACGATCGTCGCGCAAGCCCAGGACGGCAACGCGATCGCGGTCGACACGCTGGCGGACCTCGGCGCGATCGCGGTCCAGAACGACGGCACGATCCTCGCCAGTTCGGTCAACGGCGCGGCGACCGGGATCCAGTCGGTGGCCACGGCCGGCGACATCGCCGTCAACAACACCGGCAACATCTCGGCGGTCATCTCCGCGGCGTCGGGCAATTATCATCAGTCCGCCGGCGTGGTCGCGACCGCGACCACCGGATCGGCCACGGTGACGAACTCGGGTTCCATCAAGGCGCTCGATACGCTCGCCGGTTACGGCGGTCGCGCGGTGGGCATAGCCATCACCGGCGGCACGGCAACGACGGTTACCAATGCCGGCGATATCCAGGCCCAGGGCGTGGCCGCCTACGGCATCCTCAGTTATGTCACCGGGCCGACCGGTACCTCCGTGGTGACGAATACGGCCCAGGGCTCGATCGAAGTCACCGGTAACGCCGCGGTCGGCATCCGCGCGGGCAGCGCCTCGGGGCAGGGCACGGTGACCAACGCAGGCAGCATCCAGGCCAACGCGAACTACTGCGGGTATTTCTGCTATTCGCAGGCAGTCGGCATAAGGGCGACATCGATCACCAATACCGGCTCCGTGGTTGCCACGCAGAGCAGTGCCACGGCCTTCCTTGGCGGCGCCGTGGGGGTCTATATCAGGAGTTACGGCGGCAGCGACTCAGCGATCACCAATAGCGGCAGCATCACCGCGAGCGCGGCGGCCTATGCGGGCTCTGCCACGGCTGTGGGCGCCGAGGGCGGCACGGGAACGCTGTCCGTCGATAACGAGGGAACGATCGTCGCGACGTCGTCGGGTGCCAGTGCACTCGCCACCGGTATGAAGCTCAGTGCCAGCGGTCCCGTGGACGTCACCAACGCCGGCGACATCCGGGTCGACTCCGGCCTGGGCGGCACCGGTATTTCCATGTTCTCGGTAACCTCGGGCAATCTGCTTAATACCGGCAGCATCGAGGTTACCGGCCAGACGTCCCAAGGCATCGCGGCTTACGCCGCCGGCGTCGTCGACAATCGTGGGCACATTTCGGTGTCGGGGACAGGCGCGGCCTTCGGCATCGGTCAATCGTCACTGGGCGGCGCCGTGCTGGTAACCAATGCCGGCGACCTGACTGTGAACTCCGGCCTCCAGGCGCATGGCATCAATGCCTATGTCGCGAGCGGTTATGCCGGCGCCACGCAAGGTGCTGTCATCGACAATAGCGGCAGCATCGTCGTCAATTCGACCGTGCTGCCGAACACCGGCTATGTGCCCAATACGATCGGCGGTGCCGCCTATGGCGCGAACCTGGTCGATATGGGTGGCCCGATCGCCATGCGCAATACCGGCTCGATCGCGGTCAGCCTCTACTCGAACAGCACGTTCGCCAACGGTCTGGGTCGCTACCAGTCCGGTGCCACCGGTGTGCTCGCCTATGGCCAGCAATCGGATGTCGGCATTACCAATGCCGGGTCGATCAGCGCAACGGCCGAAGTGCACGGGACCTATTTCGGCACGCGGGCCCGCGGCGTCCAGATGACCAATGACTTCGGCGCCACCGATATCACCAATAGCGGTTCGATCACCGCGACCGCGATTTCGGATTTCCGCTCCGACGGCAATCCAACCCTTGCGGAAGGCATTTTCAGTTCCAACTTCCGCGGTGATTCCGCGATCGACAATGCCCTTGGCGGCGTCATCGTCGCGACGGCGTCCGCGCCGCTTTACAACGCCGCGCAGGCCATGGCGATCAATGCATACACCGGCACGGGGACGATCGAGATCACCAACGCGGGGAGTATCGGTGCGACCGCCCGTTCCGGCGCCACCTCCAGCGATGGCCTGTACGGCCCGACGATCGCCACGGGTGTGCTTGCCACCAATGTGTTCGGTCCGTCGACGACCGTCGGCAATACCGGTTCGATCTCGGCCAATGCCTTCGCCGACCATTACGGCGCCGCCAGCGCGACCGGTGTGTCCGCGGCGGTCAATTACGGCAGTGTGCTGGTAACCAATGCCGGGGCGATCGCCGCCACGGCCCTGGCCACCAGCCATGCGGATGCCGCCGATGCCGCCTTGTCCACGGCGGTCTCGGTGAGTAGTTCTTCATACACCGAAGGCGCCACCACCGGCTTTTCCAGCAGCGCGAATGGCGTTGCCACCGCGGTCGCCAGCGCGGAGACGCTGGCAAGCGCCAACGGCGTGTCGGTCAACGGCATGAGCGTCCTCGTCGATTCGTCCGGCACTATCGGCGCCAGCGCCACGGCGGATGCGGCAATGGGTACGGCGCTGGCCATTGGGCTAGGCGTCACCGGAGTGGATGCTTCGGTCACCTTGGGAAGCAGTAGTTCGATCGTCGCCACCGCCAGCGGCAACAGCGGTACCGCGATCGGCCTGCTGGTATCCAGCCAGAATGCGGTCACGGTCGCCAATGCCGGTTCGATCAGCGCATCGTTCAACGGCGCGCAGGGCGCCACCTACGGCGTCATCGTCGCTTCCGGCGGGGACGTCGCATTCACCAATGCCGGGCATATTTCAGCCGCCCAGACCGATCATGCGGTGGCGGTGGAGTTGAGCAGCCCTTCGACGACGAGCCTGGTCAATACGGGCACGATCGCAGTCAATGCCGCGACGACGGGGGCCCTTGCCGTGCTGCTCGGCGATGCGACCAATACGATCCTCAATGCAGGCGACATTCGCGGCGACATCCTGTCGGGCAGCGGCAACGACACGTTCACCAACGCCCTTGGCGCGACCTGGGAAGTGGGTGCCAGCTCGAGCCTCGGCGCCGGCGCCGATACCTTGTCCAATGCGGGCACGATCAGCCTCGACAACGCGGCTCTCGTATTGAACGGCACCGGGAGTCGCTTCGACAATATGGGTGTCGTCGCCGTCACGGGCAATAGCCGGATCGACATGGGCGCCAACGCGCTTACCAATAACGGCACGCTGGATCTCCGGAACGGCGCGACGGGCGATGTGCTGACGATCGCCGGCGATCTCGGTGGTGCCGGCAAGCTTGCGGTCGATGCCAGTGGGATACATAACGCCAGCGATCGTCTCCTCGTCCAGGGCAATATCGTCCCCGGCAGCGTAACCACCGTGAACGTGAACCTGCTCGACCTGCCTGTCTCGGCGGCATCGAGCATCCCCGTGGTGCAGGTGGACGGCAATGCGGTGCCAGGCTCCTTCGTACTCGGTACGGTGAGTCAGTCGCCCGGCTTCATGTCCCTTGCTTATGGCGATACCCTGAGCGTCAGTGCCGACCATGTGTTCTCGCTGGGTGTCGCGGTGACGGGCCTGAGCGATCTCGGCACGCTGGCCGCTTCCGTGGGCCCGGGCGTGCAGAGCCTGATGAATACGCAGGTCGGTACCCTGCAGCAGCGGTCGGGGGCGGTCACCCAGACCGTGAAGGGCGGCTTCAGCCTGTGGACCCGCGTCTTCTCCGACCAGGGCACGATCGACCCGTCCCATGGCAGCAACAACTTTGGCCAGGGCGGCAACTACGCGTTCAACCAGAAGAACTCCGGTGGTGAGGTGGGCGCGTCATTCGCGGTCACCGACGAGCTGCGTTTCGGCGTGCTGCTGGACAAATCCGAGGGCGACCAGCGCCTGGAAGATGGCGGCGCCGGCATCAGCCAGATCACCGGCCATACCTACGGCGGCTTTGGCACCTGGGTATCGCCCTCGGGTTTCTACCTGGATGCCTCGTACCGGCGGATGAACTTCGACGCGAGACTGCATTCGGTGGGTGGGGATACCTGGTCGAACGGGCAGGCAAGCACGTTCAACCTGGAAGTCGGCCAGGCGTGGAAGATCGGCGACGGTTTCCGGATCGAGCCGCAATTGCAGCTCACCCATACCGGCGTCGACAGCCTGGACCGTCTGCCCGGTGCTGCCGCCGGATTCAGGTCGGACGGCGACGACTCGCTGCGCGGACGCGCCGGCGTGCAGCTGAGCAGGACCTTTGTCGTGGCCAACGGCAGCGCGGCCTGGACACCTTCGTTCGCGGTCAGCGCGGTGCGCGAGTTCGACGGCAGGAACCATTACTCGGTCAACGACGTCTTCTTCGGCCAGACGAGCACCCGCGGCAGCAGCGTCATGGCCGAAGCCGGTATCGACGGCAGCTTCGGTCCGCTGGCGATCTATGCCGGGTTGAACTGGCAGGACGGCGGCGCGCTGAAGAACCTGGGCGGTGGCCAGTTGGGGTTGCGTTACGCGTGGTAACGTCGAAACCCAACCGGGCTGGAGAACGTTTTGGAATCAGGTAACGAAATGCCGGTGGCGGACGTTCTCGAGTCAGTGCCGGCGGTTGAGGCGTTGCAGGTGGAAAAGAGCTGTTCGCGAGGGCTGGCCGAATGGCTGGCCAGTCTTCCGACCTCGCTCGCGATCTCCTCTTACCAGACAGGCCGGCTGTACCTGGTCGGTAGCGACAAGCAGGGCCGCGTGGCGTTCTTCGAGCGGGTGTTCGAGCGGGCGATGGGCATTGTCGGCAATGCCCAGCGTATTTACCTCGGCGGTCTGTTCCAGCTGTGGCGACTGGAAAACGTGTTGCGGCCGAACGAGGAAATCCACGGCCAGTACGACAAGTGTTATGTGCCGCGCAACGCCCAGACCATCGGCGATGTGGACATCCATGAAGTCGGCATCTGCAAGAACGGCAAGGTGGTCTTCGTCAACACCAAATACTCATGCCTTGCCGAGCTGAGCCAGACGCATAGTTTCAAGGCGATCTGGAAGCCTGACTTCATCAGCAAGCTCGCACCGGAGGACCGTTGTCACCTCAACGGCCTGGCCATGGTCGACGGCGCGCCGAAGTACGTCACCGCAACGTGCAAGAGCGATGCCGTGGACGGTTGGCGCGACCGCCGTCGCGATGGCGGCGTGGTGATCGATATCGACACCAACGAGATCGTCTGCGAAGGCTTGTCGATGCCGCATTCGCCGCGCTGGGCCAACGGCAAGCTCTGGCTGCTCAATGCCGGCACCGGCCATCTGGGCTGGGTCGATTTCGCGACGCGATCGTTCGTGCCGCTGGCCTTCTTTCCCGGCTTCCTGCGCGGCATGTCGATCATCGGCAACACCGCTGCCGTGGGTCTTTCCAAGCCGCGCAACCAGCGTTTCGAAGGCCTGGCCCTGGACGACGAATTGCGCAAACGCGACGTCGAACCCTGGTGTGGCGTACAGATCGTTTCGCTGGCCAATGGTGATGTCCAGCACTGGATCCGGTTTGAAGGACAGATCTCCGAGATCTTCGACGTCTGCTTCCTGCCCAATGTCCGCAATGCGATGATGGTCGGCATGCATACACCGGCCATCCGCGACCTGATCACGTTCGAGACATGACGGTAACCGTTGGCCGGCGTGACAGCGGATTGACGATCAGCACCACGACGATATTGGCGACGAGCGCGATCAGCCCGGTATAGATCGAGACCTTGCTGTCGCCCCATGCCAGCGTGTGGATCGGCTTCAGGCCATCGGACCAGATCAGCCACGTGCCGAGAACGAAGCCCACGGCCCATCCGGCCAGTAGTGCCGGGGCGCGCAGCCAGGGTACGAACAGGCCGAAGACCACGGACGGAAGCGTCTGCAGGATCCACATGCCGCCCAGTAACTGCAGATCCAGGGCGAACTGCGTCGGCAGGAACAGGATCACCAGCAGGGCGCCGACCTTGACCACGAGGGAGGCGATCTTCGCGACCTTGGCTTCCTTCTCCGGAGCGATGTCCGGATCGACATACGCTTTCCAGAAGTTGCGGGTGAACACGTTGGCGGCGCCGATGCTCATCACGGCGGCCGGGACCAGGGCGCCGATGCCGATGGCGGCGAAAGCGAAGCCGGCGAACCAGCTCGGGAACAACATCTTGAACAGCGCCGGCACCACGTCGTTGTTGCTGGCCAGCTTCAGGTGCGCCGCGTGGCCCATATAACCGAGCAGGGCAAGCAGGCCGAGCAGCAGCGTGTAGGCAGGCAGCAGCATTGCATTCTTGCGGATCGTGTTGGCGCTCTTGCTCGCGAAGATGCCGGTCAGCGTATGCGGGTACATGAAGGCCGCCAGCGCCGAGCCGAGCGCCAGCGTCGCATAGGGCACGAACTGGCTCGAGGTCAGCAGGGTGCTGCCCGAGCCCTTGGCCTTGAAGGCATCGCTGGCGGCGGTGAATACCGCGCCATATCCGCCAAGCTTGCTCGGAATGACCGCCACCGCGGCGATCACCGCGATGTAGATCATGATGTCCTTGACAAAGGCGATCAGGGCGGGCGCGCGGATGCCCGAGGAATAGGTATAGACCGCCAGGACCAGGAAGGCGATGACCAGCGGAACCTCCCCGGCCAGGCCGAGCGCGCCGAAGACCGACGCCATGCCGACCAGCTGGAGGGCGATATACGGCATCGTCGCAATGACGGCGGTAATCGCCACGGCAAGTTCGAGCGAGCGCGAGTTGTACTGGCCATAGACCACGTCGGCCGCGGTGATATAGCCGTTTTCCTTCGCCCTGCGCCAGAGCACCGGCATCACCGCGAAGACGAAGGGGTAAACGATGATCGTATAGGGCAGGGCAAAGAACCCATACGCACCCACGGCATACACCAGGGCCGGCACCGCGATGATCGTATACGCCGTATAGAAATCACCGCCGATCAGGAACCAGGTGATCCAGGTACCGAAACGGCGCCCGCCCAGACCCCATTCGTCCAGGTTGGTGATGCCCGGCGCACGATTCCAGCGGGCCGCCCACAGACCCATGCCCGTGACCAGGACGAAGAAGGCCACGAAGACACTGATGGCGACGTAATCGAGCTCAGTCGTCATGACGCATGCTCCGGTAGACGATCCAGAGCACCAGCACCGTGATCGGCACCCAGAGCAACTGGTACCAGTAGAAGAACGGGAAGCCCCAGAGCACCGGCTCGCTCTTGTTGTAGAACGGCACGTAGAGCAGTCCGAGGAAGGGCACCAGCAGCAGCCAGATGATGGGGTGGGTCTTCGGTCGGTTGGTCATGGCGTTTCCTGGGTGCTGGCCGGTATGGTTTTTGCTTTCGAGGCTGGCGTGGACGCAAATACGTGACGGGTTTCGCGAAAAGATACGCTCATTGTTATCCACCTGTCATACCGGCTGCCTAGCCTTGGGGTGGCCGCACGACGGGGATGCGGCTTCCTGAAAGTCGGGCCGAATCCATTCGAGGAGCTTTCGTCATGCGCAAGTTACTGGCCGCAGGCATTGCCTGCGTGCTCACCCTGTCCGCCGCCTCGATCGTCGCCGCGCAACAGCCCATCGATACCTCCATGCAGGCCAGCAACGCTGGCGGCCTGGGCTTCGGTTGGGGCGGGCATGGCAACGATCCACGCACCGCCACCCCGATCAAGCACCTGGTCGTGATCTTCCAGGAGAACGTCTCCTTCGATCACTACTTCGGAACCTATCCCTTCGCCGCCAACGGCAGGGGTGAGCCGGCCTTCTACGCCCGGCCCTTCACGCCCGAGGTCAACGGCCTGAGCAAACGCCTGCTCAACCAGAATCCGAACGCCACCAATCCGGCCAATGCCGACGCTGCGATCAATCCGTTCCGCCTGGCCCGCGCACAGGCAGCCACGGCCGACCAGGACCACGGCTACACCTCCGAACAGCGCGCCTTCGATGGCGGCAAGATGGACCTGTTCCCGCTCTACACCGGTCACGGCGAGAGCCTGCCCGGCGGCGATGCGGCCGAGGAAGGCAAGGGCCAGGTCATGGGCTATTACGACGGCAACGCCGTCACTGCCCTCTGGAACTACGCGCAGGCCTTCGCGCTCAACGACAACAGCTACGGCACCACCTTCGGCCCGTCATCGCCCGGCGCGGTGAACCTGATCGCCGGCCAGACCGCCGGCGTGATCGACACGCTCAATGGCACCGGTGCGGAAACGGATGACGGCAACGGTGGCCTGACCATGATCGGCGACCCCGATCCGATCGGCGATGTCTGCTCCTCGCCGACGGCGAACCAGGTCACCATGGGCGGACGCAACGTCGGCGACCTGCTGAACGAGCGCAACGTCACCTGGGGCTGGTTCCAGGGCGGCTTCGACCTGACCCGCGCCAACACCGATGGCAGCACCGGTTGCGCGCGACGCACGCTGTCGAAGGTCACCAATACGACCTCGAACGATTTCAGCCCGCACCACGCCCCGTTCCAGTACTACCCATCGACGGCGAACCCGACCCACGCCCGTCCGGCCTCGGTTGCCGCGATCGGCAAGAGCGGCGACGCCGCCAACCACCAGTACGACATCCAGGACTTCTACGACGCGGTCGACGCCGGCCACCTGCCGTCGGTGAGCTTCCTGAAAGCGCCTGCCTTCCAGGATGGTCACGCCGGCTACTCCGATCCGCTCGACGAGCAGACCTTTGTCGTTCACGTGATCAATGCGCTGCAGCAGAGTGGCGACTGGCGCGATACCGCCGTGGTGATCGCATACGACGACTCCGATGGCTGGTACGACCATCAGGAACCGCCGCGCACCAACGCCTCGGCGGGCACCACCGATGCCGTCGATGGGGCTGGCCTGTGCAAGGGTCGCACGACGCTTCCCGGTCTCGACGGCAAGACGCCGGCGCAAGGCCGTTGCGGCTTCGGTCCGCGCCTGCCCTTGCTGGTGGTTTCGCCGTGGGCGCGCGAGAACATGGTCGATCACACACTGACCGACCAGAGCTCGATCACCCGTTTCGTCGAGGACAACTGGCTCGACGGCAAGCGCATCGGTGGCGGCTCGACCGACGCGCAGGCAGGAAAGCTGGACAAGATGTTCGACTTCTACGTGCCGCGCCTGTTCGAGCGCAAGCTGATCCTCGACGAAGCCACCGGCCAGCCGAAGAATCATTCGGGCTGGCCGTTCTGGCCGTTCGAGAACGGCGGGCATGGTTGATGCCCCAGGTCGCCGTCGCTTCCTGAAAGCGGCGGCGTGGACGGGTGCGGCGGTGTTGGTTCCACCGCGCCTGTTCGCGCATGACATGCAGGGCATGCATCCGGTCGTGCCGGGGAAAGTCGGCAACAGCTTGTGCATGCACCCGATGGGCGATACCACCCGCATGCCTGGCCTCGTCGATCCGGGCAAGCTTGCACCCTTCGTCGATGCATTGCCGATACCGTCGACCTTACACGCGCAGGCGGGCAAACCGTTGCACGTGCGCATGGCGGAGTCCTCGCAGAAGCTGCATCGCGACCTTCCGCCGACGACACTGTGGACCTATGGCGGCCACTATCCAGGGCCAACGATCGAGGCGCGCACGGGCGAGGCCTTCGACATGGTCTGGGAGAACGCGTTGCCGGCGAAACATTTCCTGCCCGTCGATCACGCCATCTGCGGTGCCGAAGCCGACAAGCCCGAGGTACGCGCGATCGTCCACCTGCATGGCGCCAAGCTCCCGCATGCGGACGATGGCTACCCGGAGGACTGGTACGTCCCCGGCAAATCGCGCACGCACCATTACCCCAATGCGCAGGATGCCGCGACGCTCTGGTACCACGACCACGCGATGGGCATCAATCGCCTGAACATGTACGCGGGCCTGGCTGGTCTTTACCTGTTGCGCGACGAGCATGAACTGTCGCTCGGCCTGCCGTCCGGTGAGCAGGAAATTCCGCTCGTCCTCGCCGACCGGTGGGTGCGCACGGACGGCCGTCTCTATTACCCGGACTCCGGCGATGCCAATGCGCCATGGGTGCCGGAAGTCTTCGGCAACCTGACCCTGGTCAACGGCGGCATCCTGCCGCGCGCCGATGTGCAGCCGCGGCGTTATCGCCTGCGCGTGCTCAACGCCGCGAACGGCCGGTTTTATCACTTGCGCCTGATGGATGGGCGCCCATTCCAGGTGATTGGTTCGGACCAGGGCCTGCTTGCCGGGCCGGCCACCACGAAGGCGATCTTTCTCGCACCGGGCGAGCGCGCCGATATCGTCATCGACTTTGCCTCGCTTCGTGGTAGTGCGATCGAATTGATGAACGACGCACTTCCGCTGATGCGCTTCCAGGTCGGGCAGGGCGACGTCCGCGACGACAGCCGGGTGCCGGAAGTATTGCGCGATCTGCCAAGAGTCACCGAAGCAAGCGCGACGAAGACGCGTGAGCTGACCCTGGACGAATACAGCGACTGTGTCGCCACGCCAATGCTGATGCTGCTCAATGGCAAGCGCTGGCACGATGAAGTCACCGAAAAGCCGGTGCTCGGCAGCACCGAAATGTGGAACCTGGTCAACCTCACCGAGGACACGCACCCGATCCACCTGCACCTCGTACGCTTCCAGATCCTCGACCGTCGTCCCTACGACGTCGACGAGTACATGGCCTCGAAGACCGTCCGTTACGTCGGCCCCGCACAAGCGCCGCCAGCCCACGAACGCGGCTGGAAGGACGTGGTCCAGGCTTACCCCGGGATGATTACCCGAATCGTCGCGACCTTCGAAGGCCATACCGGCCGCTACGCGTGGCACTGCCACCTGGCCGAACACGAGGCGAACGAGATGATGCGGCCGTTCGAGGTCGTGGCGGCCTAGGAAGCCTGCGGTGGCGGAAAGGAGTACCCTCCGGCGTGAACCGGATCGTGGGGAGGGCGTGTGCATGTCGAGCCATCGTAATTTATTGCGACGCATCGCGATCGCAACAGCCATCACTATCCTGTCCTCGTCGGCCTCGGCCATGGACGACACATCGTCGGACAGCGGGCCGGAAATCAACTACTGCGCCGCGCCGATGGAGCAGTTCCTGCCCGGCGACTTCTATGCCTGCCGCGCCCTCGTGGCGATGAAGACACACCATCCCGAGCAGGCCATGAAGATGCTCGAGCAGGCTGCCAGCTGGGCGAACAAGAATGCACAGCGACTGCTCGGCCAGGTGTACTTCTACGGCGACTCCACCGGTATCAAACCGAACAAGCCGCTCGGCCTGGCCTGGCTGGCCCTGGCCGCGGAACGCAAGGACCCGGCGATCATGGGCGACTATGAAAAGGCACGCGATCAGTCGACCACGGACGATGCCAACAGGGCGTACAAGCTCTACCTGCCATTGAAGGCGAAGTACGGCGATGCGGTCGCCGGCAAGCGCGCCACCGCGCAGTACGAGAAACGGATGCGTGTACTGGAGGCCGCGTCGGTCGACAGCAATCACGAGGTCATCTACGACATGGGCCAGAGCGGCATGCAGATGACGCCGTTGCTCACCGGCCTGAAGCAGCGCGCCACCGAGGATTTCGAAGGCCTCGAAGGCCACGTTACCGTCGGTCCGCTGACGCAGGCGCAGTCGCCTCCGAAGTAGCGGCTTCGTAATTCGGTATTCGTCGCTGCCTGGCCCCAAAGGACTCGCGAACAGGGTTCGCTCCAGAAGCAGCTTGCGGCGACCTTGTGGGAGCGAACCCTGTTCGCGAGTCCCTTGGGGCCGTGAACTTCATCGCTTCTACACTGGTCGTCAGGTGTAGGGCATCACTTACACGTCAGCCAAACAGCCCAGAGTAAGCTCTAGCAGCGGCTTTTCGGGGGAGGGTGCAGGCATGGCGAAATTCAGCCAGGGCGATCTTGTTCAACACAGGGCAGCAGGCATGGTCATGGTCGTGCACCATGTCGTCGAGTTCGGTGCCGGGCATGGTGCCGATGCCGGCAGTGGCATCCAGTGTTGCTGGTTCCTGACCGACAGGATCCACACGAAGATCTTCGATGCCAACGAGCTGACCCACTATCTGGGCAGCGTGCCGTTCACTGGCCACGTCTGACCGGGGCTTTGTCGTCTGCCGAAGTCACCAGCCCGATGGGAAGGAAGCCAAATGGTAAGAGCATCTTCTGGGACGCCGGCGTCATGGCGAAACTGGCGAAACGAAAGCCGGCGAGCTCCCGCTCCCGATCCTTCTCATGGCGAATGACGGTCATGCCGTAGTCGACTGGTACGGACAGCGTATCGGGTACATGCACCCGGGTGAGGGTCGGTTCCCGGGTAGTCGAGTGTCCGCTGCAATAGCCGAAGAAGACGTCGACTTTCCCCGAATCGAAGTAATAGGTGCTGGCATTGGCGCCCGCGGGTAACTTCGGGGAATTCGGGCCACCGACCAGCTGCTGTGCTTTTGCCTCCAGGACTTTCCGTGCGCCGGGGTGCAGGGCTTCGGCGCGGGCAAACACCGCGAAGGCATAGTCCCCGCCGGGGTCCGCATGCGGCGTCGATGTGCCGATCTTCACCTTCGGATCGAGGAGCTTCTCCAGCATGTTGTCGCCGGTCAGGCCAAGCGACGGTCGCGCGCTCACACAGAGGCTGTTGCGGGTGAAGACCACCGGGGCATAGCTGCGACCTTCGTCGGCCAGGGCCTGGGGATGAGCGAAATTGGCCGAGATATAGACGTCCACATCCTCGCCATGCTCGATACGCTCGCGCAACAGTCCCGCCGGGCCATTGGTGATATGTACCGGTATCCCGGTCTGCGCGGTATAGGCGTGGGCGATCTCCGCCAGGGCGCCGGTCAGGCTGCCGGCGGCATAGACTTGCAGCGGCGCGGGCGTGGCTGCATGCAGGGGCGCGATGGCCAGGGCAAGCGCCAGGATAAAGGCGTTTTTCATAGCAGGTCCACCTGGACGGATGCGCGTACCGTGCGCGGGGCACCCAGTGTACCTATCGCACTGCCGGCGGCGTTGTAACCATTCTGGCCGTTCGGGGCGACCAGCGCCCAGTAGCGGCGATTGGTGATGTTGTCGCCGGCCACTCGCAGGGTGACCGGGCGACCCGCCACGCGCATCTGGTAGCGCGCGCCGATATCCGTGACGTAGAAGCCATCCACATAATGCGTGGCGGTAAAGTCGCCTGGCCGCTGCGAGGCATGGTTGACGTTCACGTTCAGGGTCAAACCCGGCACGACCGGCACACGGTACTCGACCAGGGCGTCGTAAACCACACGCGAGAGGCCGATGATCTGCTTGTCGCTGGTCGAGGGGGACCCGGTGTCATACAGTTTCGGGTCGAGCAGCGAGATATTCGCGTAAACCGTGAACCAGTGCCCCACATCGCCGTTGGCACCGAGTTCGATGCCTCGATTGACCTGGTTGCCCTGGTTGCGAAAGACATTGTCGCTGCCCGTGAACGCATACGGCCGCGTAATGCGGAAAGCCGCCGCGCTCAGCATCATCCCGTGCACATTCCATTTATAGCCAAGCTCGAACTGGCGGCTGCGATAGGGCGAGAGACTTTCGCCGGCATTGTCGGTTCCCGCCGGCGCGCTATCGCCCTGCTGCAGGCTGTCGGCATAGGTGAGGTAGGCCATCTGGCTCGCCTCGGGCTTGAACATGAGGCTGGCCGTCGGACTGATGGCATCCGCATGGTAGGACGTAGTGACGGCACCCTGCTTGTTGTAGTTATGGATATTGATCCAGCTCTGGCTGGCGGCAATCAAGGTCGACCATTGCTCGTCGAAGCCGATCGTGTCGCCCAGGGTCACGGCCTGCTGGGTAGTGTTCATCGCCTTGTAGCGATGCGAAAAATCGGGGAGCACGGGTCTTGCGAACTGAACGGGATCGGCGAGGCTGGCCTTGCCGACGGTGATCGCACCGGTTACCAGCGGTGTGTATCGGGTCCAGTAGTATCCGTTGTCGGCAATCACGAGATCGTGGGTCAGTCCCGCGCCTTCCAGGTGGCCATTCAGTGCAATGGCGTTGCTGGTGATCGTGTCGTAACTGAAGGTGGTCGTCGCGGTCGTCGTTGTGTAGTTACCCGCGTTATTCGTCAGCGTATTGGTCGGTACCGTGGATTTGCGGTTATTGCTCTCGTTGAGAATGCCCGCGGAAACATGCCAGTCGTCGTTGAAGTCGTGCTTCAGGCGCGATGAGAAGATTCGCGTGACATTGTTATCGCCACCCCATGACTGGCCATAGCCCACGGTCTTCGGATCGGGCGGGGAGGGAAAGACCACGCCCTTGGCCAGGGCGAAGGTGCCCGGGAAACCCAGCGTGTGATAACGATAGTAGCTGGCGTCGTTTTCCAGCACGGTCGACGGGTCGAAATGAATATCGAAGCCGACGCTCGCCAGCTGTCGTTTGAGGCGACTGTCCTCGACGTAGTTCGGTCCGTTCTGGTCGAGCAGGTTGATCCGGTACCCATAACGGTCGTCCCCGCCGAATCGTCCACCGAAGTCCAGGTGTTCGATCGCCGCCCCTCGTGAGTTGTAGCGCAGGTCCAGTTCCCGCAACGGCTGCTCGGTGGGGCGTTTGAATACGTAATTGAAGGTGCCGGCCGGGCTGGCCGGTCCATAAAGGGCGCCAGCCAGGCCGTTGAGTACCTCGATCTGCTCGAACTGCTCGATGGGATAGTCGGTGGTCGCGGCGATATTGAGCCCGTCGATGCGGGTGTTCTGCACCACGCCCGCCTGCAGGCCCCGTGACTGCGGACGAATGTTCTCGCCCTGGACCGACGGAATGAAGCGGAACGCCTCGCGCACGCTCTGCAACTGCTGGTTGCGGGCCAGGTCGTTATTGAGCACGTTGATGGAGTAGGGCGTGTCGAGCAGGGACTTCTCCCCGAGCGGCCCCAGCAGTACCTTGTCCGCCTGGTACGACGGCTGCGCCGCTTCGACCGTGATGGCCTCCAGATCGGTCCGCGACTGCGCAGCGGCTTGCTGTGCCTGCGCAAGTACCCCTCCGCTCCAGGCAGCCATGCCCGCCGCGCAGGCGAGACAAAATGTCATCGCGCTTTTCATGTGGTTACCCGCTCAATGCCCGCCAGCATTGACCCTACGGCGGGAACCCGGTTTCGGCAAGCCTCGAAGGGGATGAATCAGGGGCCCTGACGCCGTCCGAACGAGACCGGGTAGGCCTGCGAGCGTGCCGTGATCATCGGGTCTTCCGGTTCGATGCCGGCGGGCAGAGCATTTGGCAGGAACAGAAGGCGCTTCTCGGCGGCAAGATTGTCGGCGACGGGCTTGGTGATGATCAGCGTGCCCAGTTCGACGGTGCGATGACGGTCCGACCAGGCGATCGACGGGTCGTCGAGCTTGTCGCCCGGTTCGGAGATCTGCAGCACCAGTTTGAGTGTTACAGGGCCTTTCGCCACCCGTTGGCGAATTTCGTCGCGCAGATAGTCCTTGTCCGTTTTCGTTGCCGCGTCGGCGCTCAGATATTGCTCGCTGACCGGCCGGAACTGGTAGCGGCCGTAGGTGACCTTGCCCGCGGCGTTGGTGAACTTGAACGTGTTTACGCCGAAGTACGGCAAGCTGGCATAGCTCACCGGGTCGGGTTTGGGCGAGGTCAGGAAGGTTTTCGCGATCGGATGGGTGCCGAAATACGTATCGAGCGCCTTGGGATCGTCCTTGTTCGGTCCCAGCGTCTTCCCGATGGCCAGCAACAACTGACGAAAATCGTCGGCTGTAGCGCTGGGAAAGCCATTGAACGAGTGCGCGACGATATCGCTGGTCGTGCCGTCCGGTAGCGTGAACTTGACGGAGAGGCCGCGGGGGCTGGACAGGTCGCTGTGATCGGGAATGTCCGCGATGCCGGCGAAGTTCGAGAAACGGACGATGACCGGGACCGTCGTCTTTTGCAGATGGGGCGCCTTGCTTATCGCCGCGGCGGAAGGCGCGGGAGTGAAGCTGCCCTCGAGATCGGTGCCCTTGGCATGCACGGCACGCTCGCCGGGATGCTGTTTGCCGAAAACCGTATTGAGTGCGTCCACCAGCTGGGTCGGCGTCGATTTCGGCGCTTCCTGGGATCGAGCCGGTGCCACGCCCGCAAGGGAGAGCACGGCGACCGCGACAAGGGACGTATAGCCGAGGGCAGGTTTCATGGGTGGAATCCGCGGGAGTCTGAGTGCCGCTAACTTACGACTAAACAAGACGACGGATTTGTCGTTTTGTGCGGAATTCGTTATCGGGAAGCCCTGAAAGCGCGCGTTGACCTGGACGATGCTCGTCGTGAGTGCCGCCATTGCCGGTTTTGTCAGGCACTTCGTAAGGACCTCGGATCTCGGCCGTCGCGCCGGGGCGAAGCCAGCGAAGGCACCGGCCCGGCCATACCCAACGCCCGTTTTCGGCAGCCCGGGCGTGGGTTCGTCGCCGGTATTGACGACACCGCTGGGTTCGATCAGCAGTTCAGTCTCGCTGTCCGCATAGGTCTTGTGCTCCGCGCCACGGGGGCACACGAGCATTTCTCCTGGCCCGAGCAGGAGATGATCGTCCCGTACGCCGTTTCTCGGCGCCACGGATCAGCGAGTCAGGGGGTGGCTGTTTTGCCCGGGTCCCACTGGCCGCCCAGGTCGCCGATCAGCGATACGGTGTCGAGGAGGCGCTGTTGCCGCACGGCCAGCGCATTTTGCTGGGTGCTGTATGCGGTGGCCTGGGCGACGACCGTGGTGGTGTAATCGACGGTGCCGGCCTGGTATTCGTTCAGCGATATCTCCGCGCCGCGGTTGGCATCGCGTACCGCCGCGTCGAGTGCCCCGGCCTGCTGGGAGAGGATGCGCAGGCCGGAAAGATCGTCTTCCACGTTCTCGAACGCGGTCAGTACGGTGCCGCGATAATTGGCGACCGCTGCCTCGTAGGTCGCCCTGGCAGCGGCCACGGCGCCATGGCGTTCACCGCCATCGAACAATGTTTCGCCCACATCGGCACCGACCGACCAGATGTGGTTGGCGGCATGCAACAGGCCGGCCAGTGGCGATTGCGAGAAGCCATCGGCGGCCGACAGGGAAAGGCTGGGGTAATACGCCGCCACGGCGACGCCGATCGCGGCGTTCTGTGCGGCCATCTCACGCTCGGCCACGGCGATGTCCGGGCGGCGTTGCAGCAGGGTCGAAGGCACGCCGACCGGCACGGTCGGCAACGTCGGCAGCACCGTGCTGTGCGGGATATCGAGGTCTTCAGGATTCTTGCCGACCAGCACGGCGATGGCGTGGGCGTCCTGGGCACGGGCGACGCCGAGCGCGATCAGGCTGGCCTGGGCATTTTCCAGCTGGGTGCGCGCGGTGATGACGTCGGACGGTACCGCGGTGCCGGCCCTGTCCTGGTTGTCGACGACGCGCAGGGATTCCTTGTAGGCATCGACGGTCTTCTGCAGCAGGTCGATATTGGCGTCGGTGATGCGAAGCTCGATGACGGCCGTCGCCAGGGCGGTCTGCTCGGACAGGGTGGCGTTGGCCAGGGTCGCTTCGCTGGCCTGGGCATTCGCCTTGTTTTCCTCGACGGTGCGGCGAACCTTGCCCCATAGATCGGGCGCCCAGCTCACATCACCTTCGAGGGACCCGGCGGAACTCACCGGGCGATTGTTCGCCGTGGCGCTGCTGAAGTTATTGCCGCCGCTGCGCTGGCGCGTGCCCGAGCCGCTGACGCCGATCGTGGGGAAGAGCGCGCTCCGCGCCTGCTGCACTTCAGCCAGGGCCGCCTGGTAGTTGGCGTAGCTCGCGCGCACGGTCTGGTTGGAAACCGACACCATCGGCTCGAGCTGGTCGAGCAGTGGATCGTTGAAACCGGCCCACCAGTCGCCCTTCGGGGCTTCGGCCGCCGGGACAGCCATCGTCCAGCCCGGCAGCTCCTTGTACTGGGTCGGCACGGCTGTCTGCGGGCGCTGGTAATCAGGGCCGACCATGCAGCCGGCGAGCAGCGCCAGCAAGGAGGCGGTCAGTACGTTGCGTGGAATCGTCATGTTCATGGTGATGCACTCGCGTTTGTTCGGTTCCACGGCAAGGTGGCCGACCACCGGGCCAGCCTGGCGCGCAGGCGGTCGAGGTAGAGGTAGATCACCGGTGTCGTGTACAGCGTGAAGACCTGGCTGAGGATCAGGCCGCCCATCACCGTGATGCCGAGCGGCTGGCGTAGCGATGCCCCCTGGCCGATACCGATGGCCAGCGGCATCGCGCCCAGCACGGCGGCGGCGGTGGTCATCATGATCGGGCGCAAGCGCAGTACGGCGGCATCGTGGATGGCCTGCTTCGCGTCCATCCCCTCGTTGCGCTGCAACTGGATGGCGACGTCGATCATCATGATCGCGTTCTTCTTGACGATGCCGATCAGCAGGATGATGCCGATCATCGCGATCACCGAGAACGGCGTGCCGAAGATCAGCAGGGCCAGGGTCGCGCCGATGCCGGCCGAGGGCAAGGTGGACAGGATGGTGATCGGGTGCACGGTGTTCTCGTAGAGAATGCCGAGCACGATATAGACCGCGGCAAGCGCGGCGAGGATCAGCAAGGGCATGGTCGACATCGACTGCGCATAGACCTGCGCCGCGCCGGCGAAGCTGCCGTGGATCGATGCCGGCACGCCGAGGTCCCGGGTAACCTGGTCGATCGTCGCCGTGGCCTTGCTCAGCGATCCGCCGGGTGGCAGGTTGAACGAGATCGTGGCGGCGACCAGTCCGCCCTGGTGGCTGACCTGGGTCGCGGTATGGTTGCTGGTATAGGTGGCGAGGGCCGAGAACGGCACCAGGGTCTCCGCGGCCGTGCTGTCCGCGCTACCGCTCGAACTGCCACCCTTGGCGTTGGAGATCGCATTGGTCAACTGGTTGGCTTCGGCATTGGCGTTGCGCGCATTGGTCGACGTACCCGCCTGCGCCGCGCTTACCACCGACACGGGGGTCACCGGCTTGATGATGCTGCCGGACATCTGTGTCTGCTGGGTGCCGGCGGCATTGCCGGCGGCGGTACTGAAGCGCATGCGGTCGAGCATCTGCGGGTATTGCCAGTATTTCGGCGCCACTTCCATGACGACGTAATACTGGTTGAGCTGGTTGTAGATGGTCGACACGGTGCGCTGGCCGAAGGCGTCGTACAGCACGCTGTCGAGCTGGTTCGGCGCGAAACCATAGCGCGCAGCCATGGCGCGATTCATGTTGATGTAGATCTGCAGGCCGTTCTCTTGCAGGTCCGAGTTCACGTCGGTCATCTGGCTGCGATCCTTGCCAAGGGCCGTCACCATCCGCGGTACCCAGGTGAATAGCGCGTCGGGATCGTCGCTGGTCAGGGTGTACTGGTATTCGGCCGCGGACTGCCGTCCCCCGATATGCAGATCCTGGGAGGCCTGCAGGAAGAGCTTCGCGCCGGAAACGGCGTTGAGCTTGGGCCGGAGCCGGTCGACGACCTCCTCGGCGGTGATCTTGCGCACGGCCAGGGGTTTCAGTTCAATGAAGACGTTGGCGGTGTTGAGCGCGCGACCGCCGGCGAAACCGGCCACCGAGGCGACGGCGGGATCCTTCTGCACGATGTCCTGGAGCTGTGCGAGTTTCAGCTGCATCGCCTGGAAAGAGATGCTCTGGTCGGCAATGATCTGGCCGTTGAGGATGCCATTGTCCTGCTCCGGGAAAAAGGTCGACGGCAATAGCTTGACCAGGAACACATTCAGCACCACCAGGGCCACCAGGGTCAGGCCGACCAGCAGGGCATGGTCCAGCACGGTGGTGAGCGATCGCGCGTAAGCGTTCTTAAAGCGCTCGAACTGCCGCTCCGACCACGTCGCCCAGCGCGCGCCGGAGTGCAGGGCATGGCGGCGATTCAGCACGTACGCCGCCATGGTCGGCGTGACCGTGAGCGAGATCACCAGCGAGAACAGGATGGCGATCGACAGGGTCACCGCGAATTCGTGGAACATCAGGCCCACGATGCCCGGCATCAACAGGATCGGCAGGAATACCGCGATCAGCGACAGGCTCATCGAAATGACGGTGAAACTGACCTCGGCACTGCCGCGCAATGCCGCTTCGCGCGCGTCCATGCCCGATTCGACATGGCGCACGATGTTTTCCAGGACCACGACGGCATCGTCGACCACGAAACCGGTACCGATGGTCAAGGCCATCAGCGAAAGATTGTCCAGGCTGTAGCCGAGCAGGTACATCGGCCCGAAGGTGCCGACGATCGATAGCGGCAGCGCCACCGCCGGCACCAGGATCGCCCGCGGCGACTGCAGGAACACGAAGACGACACCGATGACCAGCAGGATGGCGACGAACAGCGTGCGCTCGGTGTCGCCGACCGCCGCGTTGACCGACTGCGAACGATCCAGCGCGATGCCGACATGGATATCGTTCGGCAAGGTGGCCTCGATGGTCGGCAGCACCCGGCGGATATCGTCGACGGTCTTGACGATATTGCCCCCGGGGAGGGGATAGACGACGACAAGTACCGCCGATTTGCCGTTGTAGAGGCCGGCGTTGCGGATGTTCTCCGCCGAATCCTGGACGTCGGCGACGTCTTTGAGCAGTACGGGCGCATTGTTGCGGTAGGCCACGACGAGGTCGCGATAGGGCGCGGCTTTGTTGATCTGGTCGTTGGACATGACCTCGAAGCGCTGGCCGGCCTGGTCGATATGGCCCTTGGCGCTGTCCGCATTGGCCGAGCTGATCGACGCGCGCACGTCCTCCAGCCCGATGCCGTAGCTGTTGAGCTGGTCGGGCTGCAGTTCGACGCGCACCGAGGGCAGCGCACTGCCGCCCAGGGTGATCTGGCCGACACCACTGACCTGGGACAATTGCTGCTGGATGACTGAGTCGGCCGAATCGTAGAGTTGCGCGCGGGTGAGCGTGCTGGAGGTGAGCGCCAGCACCATGATCGGTGAGTCGGCGGGGTTGAATTCGCGGTAGGTCGGGTTGTTGCGCAAGGTGGACGGCAGGTCCGCACGCGCCGCCTGGATCGCGGCCTGCACGTCGCGGGCTGCGCCGTTGATGTCGCGACCCAGCCCGAACTGGATCACGATTCTCGCCGAGCCGACGGTGCTGGTCGAGGTCAGTTCGCTGACGTCGGCGATCGAACCCAGGCGCCGCTCCAGCGGTGCGGCCACGGTCGAGGCCATGATCGTCGGACTGGCGCCGGCCATGCTCGCCTGCACCACGATCACCGGGAAGGTGATGTTGGGCAGCGGCGCCACTGGCAGGCGGAAATAGGCCAGGGTGCCGGAGAGCAGGATGGCGACCGCCAGCAAGGTGGTCGCCACCGGGCGCTTGATAAAGAGCCCGGGAATACTCACGGCTGGTGCTCGATCGCCGGTGCGGACGGTTTGCGGAAGCGCTGTGCCAGGCGGTCGAAGAACAGGTAGATCACTGGCGTGGTGAATAGCGTCAGTACCTGGCTCAGCATGAGGCCGCCGATGATGGCCAGACCGAGCGGCCGGCGCAGCTCCGAACCGGTGCCGCTACCGAGCAGCATCGGCAGGGCGCCGAGCATCGCCGCCAGGGTCGTCATCAGGATCGGCCGGAAGCGCAGCAGCGAGGCTTCGAAAATCGCTTCCGCCGGCGGCTTGCCATGCTCGCGCTCGGCCTCGAGCGCGAAGTCCACGATCATGATCGCGTTCTTCTTGACGATGCCGATCAGCAGCACGATGCCGATAATACCGATCACGTCCAGGTCGCTGCCGGCGATCATCAGGGCGACCAGCGCGCCGATGCCTGCCGAAGGCAGGGTGGAGAGAATCGTGATGGGATGGATGAAGCTCTCGCAGAGCACGCCGAGCACGATGTAGACGGCCACCAGCGCCGCGATCAGCAGGTATACCTCACTGGACAGCGAATCCTGGAAGGCCTGGGCGGCACCCTGGAACGAGGAGGTGATCGAGGAGGGCAGGTGCACCGCCTGTTCGGCCTGGTTGACCTCGTCCACCGCCTTGCTGAGCGAAGCGCCCTTGGTCAGGTTGAACGAGATGGTGACCGCCGGGAACTGGGCCAGGTGGCTGATCACCATCGGCGACTTGCCGATCTTGATCGCGGCGATGCCTTTCAACGGCACCTGGCCGCTGGCAGCGGTCTGGCTCGGCAGGTACAGGTCGCCGAGTGATGCCACCGTCGGCAGGCTTTCCGGCTTGGCGACCAGGATCACCCGGTACTGGCTGGACTGGTCGAAGATGGTCGAGACGATGCGCTGTCCGAGTGCGTCGTAGAGCGCGTTGTCGATCGTCGCCGCGGTAATGCCATAGCGCGCCGCAAGCGAGCGATTGACCTCGACGTTGACACTGAGGCCGTCGTTGTTGAGATCGCTGGTGACATCCGTGATCGACGGGATCTTCTTCATCCGCGCGATCAGTTCGGGCACGTATTGCATGAAGGCCTGCTGGCTCGGCCCGCGCAGGACGAAACGGTACTGGTTCGGCGACACGCTGGTGTCGAGGGTCAGGTCCTGTTCGGGCTGCAGGTAGAGCTGGATGCCGGGCACGTTCGCTACCTCGCCCTGCAGGCGCCTGGCCACTTCGGCGGCGGTCAGCGAGCGGTCGCCACGCTCCTTCAGGTTGATCAGGAAGCGACCCTTGTTGAGGGTGGTGTTGGTGCCGTCGATGCCGACGTACGACGTCAGGCCGGTAACGTCCGGATCCTTCAGGATGGCCTGTGCCAGCGTGGCCTGGCGATCCACCATCGCGGCGTACGAGACCGAGTTGTCGGCGACGCTGATGCCCTGGATCACGCCCACGTCCTGCACCGGGAACAGGCCCTTGGGAATGGCGATATACAGGACAACGGTCAGCGCCACCGTGGCCAGGAACACCACCAGGGTCAGGGTCTGCCGCGCCATCACGAAGCGCAGCCCGCGCTCGTAGGCGGCCAGGGTCTTGTCGAACAGGCCTTCGCTGATCCGCTCGAAGCGGCTCGGATGCCGGTCGACCTGTGCGCGCAGCAGGCGGGCGCAGAGCATCGGCACCAGGGTCAGCGAGACCACGCCGGAGATCACGATGGTCACCGCCAGGGTCACCGCGAACTCACTGAACAGGCGACCGATCACCCCACCCATGAACAGCAGCGGGATCAGCACCGCGATCAGCGAGACGGTCAGCGAGATGATGGTGAAGCCGATCTGTCCAGCGCCTTCGAGCGCCGCCTCCATCGGTGAATGGCCTTCCTCGAGGTAACGCACGATGTTCTCGATCATCACGATCGAGTCGTCGACGACGAAACCGGTGGCGATGATCAGCGCCATCAGGGAGAGATTGTCGATCGAATAATTCAGCTGGTACATCACCGCCAGCGTGCCGATCAGCGAGACCGGTACGGAAATGCTCGGAATCAGTGTTGCCGGCAGGTTGCGCAGGAAGACGAAGATCACCAGCACCACCAGCACGATCGCCAGCACCAGTTCGAAGGCCGCGTCGGACACCGAGGAGCGGATCACCCCCGTGCTGTCCGAGACGATCTGGACCTTCATGCCTGCCGGCAGCGTCGATTCGAGCTGGGGCAGCTCCTTCTCGATCTGGTTGACCGTGGCGATGACATTCGCGCCCGGCTGGCGTTGCACATTCAGCACGATCGCCTGGGTGTTGTCGTACCAGGCGCCCTGCTCGGTGTTCTGTGCGGACTGGGTGACCCGGGCCACGTCGCGCAGGTAGACCGGCGCGCCGTTCTGGTACGAGATTACCGTGTCCAGGTAATCCTTCGGGTCCTGGATCTGGTCGTTGCCATTGATGGTGTAGTCGAGGTTCGGTCCGTCGAAATTGCCCTTGGGCTGGCTGACATTGACGTTCGCGATCAGCGAACGGAGATCGTCGATATTGAGCCCATAGGCGGCGAGCTTCTTCGGATCCGCCTCGACCCTGACCGCGGGCACGTTGCCGCCGGATGGCGTGACGAGGCCCACGCCCGATACTTCGGAAATTTTCGCGCCGAGCCGGTTGTTGGCGACATCCTGCAATTGCGGCAGCGACATCGAGGTGGAGGTGACCGCCAGGGTAAGGATGGGCTGGTCGGCGGGATTCACCTTCGCATACGTCGGCGGTGCCGGCAGGCCGGCGGGCAGCAGGCTGTTGGCCGCGTTGATCGCTTCCTGCACGTTCTGTTCGGCGACGTCGAGGTTCAGCGCGAGATCGAACTGCAAGGTGATGACCGACGCACCCGCCGAGCTGTTCGAGGTCATCTGCTGCAGGCCGGGGATCTCGCCCAGCTGCACTTCCAGCGGCGCGGTCACCGTGGTCGCCATCACCGACGGACTGGCGCCCGGGTAAAAGGTTTGCACCTGGATCGTCGGGTAGTCGACGTCGGGAAGGGAGGACACCGGCAGGAAGCGCACCGCGACCAGGCCGACCAGGACCAGGGCGATCATCAGCAGCGCGGTGGCCACCGGCCTGAGTACGAACAGGCGGGAAATATTCATTCGATCGTGCGCCCGCCGCTTACGAGGCTTGCGTCGCGGAAGCGCTGCCAGCCTGCCGCTTGCCGCCATGCTGGTGTGCACCGGTCGCGGCGGGACTGGTTTGCGTTCCCGCATTGCCGGGTTTCGCCCCTGCGACCTTGATCTTCGCGCCATCGCTCAGGCGATCCATGCCGTCGACCACCACGGACTGGCCTGCCTTGAGACCCGCGGTGATCACGGTATGCGCGCCATCGCTCGGGCCAAGGGTGACTTTCTGGACCGAGACGCTCTGGTCGGCGTTGACCAGGTAGACATAATCGCCGGGCGCGCCGCTCTGCACCGCCGGGGTCGGCACCAGCACGACATTGCGCAGCGTATCGACAAGCAGGGTCACGTTGACGAATTCATTGGGAAACAGCGCCTCGTCGTCGTTGGCGAAGGTGGCGCGAAGATTGATGGTGCCCGTGCTGGTCGCCATCTGGTTGCCGAGCGCATAGAGGCTGCCGGTGGCGATCTGCTTCGTGTTGTCGCTGTTGAAGGCGTTCACCACCAGTTTGGTGCCGGTATTGAATTGCTGTTGCACCTTGCCGAGCGCATTCTGCGGCACGGTGAACTGCACCGTGGTCGGTTTCATCGTGGTGATCGTGACGATGCCCGGCGAGGTCGACTGGGTGACATAGTTGCCCGGATCGACCAGGCGCAGTCCCACCCGGCCGGCGACCGGCGCGGTGATGTGGCAATAGGCGATGTCCAGGTCGAACTGCGCGATGCTCGCCTGGTCGGCCTTCACCGTGGCCTCGTCCTGCTGGACCGTGAATTTCTGGTCCACATAGGTCTGCTCGGCGATCGACTTCTGCTCGTGCAATTGCGTAAAGCGCGCAAGGTCGGCACGCGCCTGGTCGAGGCTCGCCTGATCCTTGCCCAGCTGGGCCTGAGCCTGCTGCTTGTCGATCTCGTACTGGCGCGGATCGATCTGCGCCAGGAACTGGCCTTTCTCCACGTCCTGGCCTTCCTGGTAGCCCACCGACGTGAGATAGCCGCTGAGCTGTGGCAAGACATTGACCGTGGCGACCGGCGTCACCGTGCCCAGCTCGTTGAGGGTCTCGGGCATGTCACCCAGCGCCGCGACAGCGGTACTGACGACTTGCGGCGGCGCGCCCGTCCTGGCCTTCTTGCCGTCGGCGAGATGGAAGATCACGAGGACGAGCAGGGCGATACCGATAACCGCGGCGACCAGCAAGCCACGCCGCTTGCGGAGGCGTCCGGCGGGCGCCGGAACGTTGGTGCTCATGGACAGCCACCCTGACGTGAATTTTTCATGATTTACCTCAGTTCGCCGCAGCAGGGGGACGTCGCCCGGGGGCCAACGCTGCTTTCGGCGTGATCGACATCCGCAGTAAAACGATTCGATGCCCATGCGGTTGACCACGCGGGCCTGGGAGGGCGCGGTTCCGGGATGAAATGTTCTTAATGAAAGCATCGTGACCGCCTCGTGAACTCGCCGGCGGTGGCGCAGTCCATCGATCACGCCATTGACGTGGGCCCGACATGAAGCCAGTGAACGCCATTCCGCGCGACCTGCGGCGAAGTCATCTCGATGACGACATCTGCGTCCACATCTTCACCGCGTCCGCGGCCATGGTAGGCGTGTGCCTCACGGTGATCGGGATCATCCGGGTCGTCATCTCGCTCAGGAAATCCAACCTCGCCGCCGACGACCTGCTCGCGGCCAACGCCATGCTGTACCTGACATCGTGCCTGCTCTCGTACTGGGCGCTCAGGACGCGCAGCGTGAGCCGCAACTATCGTCTGGAGCGCGGTGCGGACATCATCTTCCTGGCCTCGCTCACGCTGACCGCCATCAATTGCGCCTACATCACCTGGGCGATTTCGGTGTTCTGACAGCCGGCCGTGTGCGCTGGAGAGCCTTCGCTTCCGGCACGTCATCCGGTATCGGCGCAAACAGCGCTTCGAGGTCATTTGCCGAAAACTTGACCGCGCCGGCGGCGTCCTCGGACAAGATGCCGCTGGCCAGCAAGGCCTTCTTTTCCTGGAGGGCGACGATTTTTTCCTCGATGCTGCCGGCGGCGATCAGCTTGTAGACAAAGACCGGCTTGTCCTGACCGAGCCGATGCGCGCGATCGGTGGCCTGATTTTCGGTCGCGGGGTTCCACCACGGGTCGTAGTGAATCACGGTATCGGCGGCGGTGAGGTTCAGGCCAACCCCACCGGCCTTCAGGCTGATCAGGAAGACCGGCACTTCACCTTGCTGGAAGCGATGCACCGGGGTCACCCGGTCGGTGGTGTCACCGGTGAGGATGACATACGGAATCCCGACCTTCTCCAATGCGTCGGAGATCAGCGCCAGCATGCCGGTGAACTGCGAGAAAAGCAGTACGCGGCGACCTTCGTCGATCAGTTCCGGCAACATGGTCAGCAGCAGGTCGAGCTTGGCCGATGCCGTGACGCGGGCGGCCTGCTCAAGTTTGACGAGCCGTGGATCGCAGCAGACCTGCCGCAGCTTGAGCAAGGCATCGAGCACGATGATGTGACTGCGGGCCAGGCCCTGGGCGGCAACGGCGGTCCGGACTTTTTCGTGCATCGCGGCACGCAGGGTTTCGTACAGGTCGCGCTGCGCGCCTTCGAGGTCGACGGTGCGCACGATGACGGTTTTTGCCGGCAGTTCTTTCGCCACCTCGTCCTTGCGCCGGCGTAGCATGAAGGGGCGGATCCGGCGCGCGAGCAGGTCGCGTCGCACGGTATCGCCGCCTTTCTCGATCGGTGTGCGCCAGCGCCTGTTGAAATCCTTCTGGGTGCCGAGGAAGCCGGGCAGCAGGAAATCGAACTGGGACCAAAGCTCGCCGAGGTGATTCTCGAGCGGTGTGCCGGTCAGGCACAGGCGGTGCCGCGCGCGAAGTTTGCGGATGGTCGCGGCCACCTTGGTGGTGGCGTTCTTGACGTACTGCGCTTCGTCAAGGATCAGCAGGTGATAGTCGTGTTGCAGGAAGATCGCCTGGTCACGCCACAGCAGCGCATAGGTCGTCAGGACGAGATCGTGCTCTGCGATCTGGTCGAAGCGATCCTTGCGCTGGGGTCCGTGCAGATCGAGAACCTTCAGGTCGGGCGCGAAGCGGTGGGCCTCCTCACGCCAGTTGTGCACGAGCGTGGTCGGCACGACGATGAGCGCGGGCCGATCGAGGCGATGGGCTTCCTTTTCCGCCAGCACGTGGGCGAGTGTCTGCACGGTTTTGCCGAGGCCCATGTCGTCGGCCAGCACGCCGGACAGCTTGTGTTCGCGCAGGAACTGCATCCAGCTCAGGCCGTGATGCTGGTAGCTGCGCAGTTCCGCTCGCAGGCCGCGTGGCACCGGCGCCTCCCGCAGGCCCGGGCCAGCCTGCAACTGCTGCGCCAGCTGGCGTACGGATGCCTCGCCGTGGAACTGCCAGCGTCCCGTGTCGTCGAGCGCATCCAGGCGACCGGCATCGAGTTCGGAAATGCGCAGGGGGCCGTCGCCAATGGTGTCGAACAGGTCGACCAGTACGCGCACGACGGGTTTGAGGCGGTCCGCGCGCAGGCGCAGCCGCTCGCCCTGGTCGGTCCGCAGTTCGGTTATTTCGCTGTCGGCAATCGTCTCGAGCTGTCCTGACAGCCAGCGCGGATCACGCCGGAACAGGTCCGCCAGCAGCGGCTCCAGGCGGACCGAACGATCGCCCACCGTGATACCCATCTCCAGATCGAACCAGCCGTCGCCCGCCTGGCGTGTCGTCCCGTCGATGGCGTCGATCTCGATGACATTGAAGCGGAACTCCGCTGCCATGGCTACGCGCCAGCCGTTGGCACGCAGCGCGGGCAGGGCATCGTTGACGAAGGCATACCACGCGTCGGGTTCCTGCAGGCCGAACATGGCCGAGGGGAATGGCAGCGGACCATGGGCACGACCCGGGGGAATTGCCTCCAGCCCCGACTGACGTAGCTCGAGGAGGCGCTTCTTTTCCGCGTCGAGCCGTCGTCTGACCTGGACCATGCCGCCTTGGGGATGCGAGGCCAGGGTCGCGCTGTTTTCCGCCGCGAGGGTCACATCCTCGTAGTCGAAACCGATCGTGGCAAAATCGAGCAGCTGCGCCAGGTGGTCGTATTTGCCGAAACCCGCCCTGTACAGCGGGCGTGTGTCCAGTAGCAGGACCGGCACGGGATCGGCATCGATCACGCGCAGCGACGAGGAGTCTTTTGTGGGTGGCGATGGCAATTCCGGGGCGATCTCCCGCATCGCGGCGGCCACGAACGGCGCTTCGTCCAGCGAAATGGCTGGCATCGAGAGGAGCTCGGCCAGTTGCTGCGCCTGCAGTGATGGCAATGGCTGCACCATGCCGGCTTCACCGGCCGGTGCGTCGACATACCAGGCGGGCTCGGTCGCCAGCAGCATCGTCGCCGGGGGTTCGGTCTGCAGCACGGGGCTCAGGCAGTCGTCTGGCTGTGGTTGCCATTCGATGTGGCCGGCGCGGGGCTCCCCCTGGGACAAGGCAATGTGCGTGGACGACTGGATCGGGTTTTCCGTTGCGGGGATGAACAAGCGACCGGTCATGATCGCTTTCTGCAGCACGTCGGCGCCATTCGGGCCGCGCAGTACAAAGCTGCCATAGCCGTCGCGACGACGGCCAAGCCATAGTCCCCGCAGGATCGGCAGATCGTCGTCCGAGACGAACTTTGGCGGTTTCAGGATGGCTGCCTCGACGTTGTGCCACGCATCGTCGATCGACGGGAGCGTCCCATCCGCATTGCGGCGCACCTTGAACAGCTCGATGGTATGGCACTGGTCATAGCGGGACCAGCCCAGCACATAGGCCAGGACATGGGTGGATTTCGACAACGCTTTCTTTGCGCCGGGTGCGGCAGCGGCGAGGCGGGCACTGAACGTTTCCAACCAGAGGGCGACTTCCGGGCGCATGCCGGACCGCGGTCCTGGACTCGTCGCCGGAAGACCTTCGATAAGCAGCGCCGCCACGTGCTTGCAGTCGTATCCGACCGGGCAGGAGCATGCGCTTTCGGCCCAGCGGCCGCTTTTCGCTTCATGGAAACGCACGGTCACCGTGTAGGGATGCCGCGCCGTACCTTGCACCTCGCCGCTGAGCGCGTTGTCCTGCCAGCGCAGCGCGGATACGGCGTGAACGTAATCACGCGCCTTGGCAACCGTGGGGGCTCCTAACCAGTCCGCTATCCATGCCCGGTCATAGGGGGCTGACGACATACGTTTCCAGGCATAAATCAGTAAATGGCGACGATAGTATGCAGGAGCGACGGCGACTTCGGTGTTTTCAGGCTCGGCTCATGGCACCTGCAGGGGCAGGGCGCCGGCCATGTCCATGACCGCATTCACACCCATGTTGCCGAGGATGTCCCTGGCCTTTTCCTGCGCCGTCCGCCACGCACCGGCGGCCTCGCCAAGGAGTAATCGCCCGGCCTTCGTCAATCTGATCGGCCGGCGTCGGCCGCCCTCATCGCTTTCGATTTCTTCGATCCAGCCTTCGGCGAGAAGCGGCTGGAGATTTCGCGTCAGGGTCGAGCGGTCCTGGTAATTCGCGCGACCGATCTCGGCCCGGCTGGCTGGCCCCAGCCGGCCGATAACCACCATGAGCGAGAACTGCGGCGAGTTGATGCCGTGGGGCCGGAGTTCCTGGTCGTAGATGCCGGTGACGACGCGCGCGATCTTCCGCGTGCGGGTCAGCAGGCAATTTTCGGAGATTTCCGCGAACAACGCATTGTCTGTCTTGGGCATGAGGTGTACTATGTTGCATATACAACACTGAGTCAATATGGCTCACTGGCACCTTCCCGGGGCCAGGGCCCGGAGCAACGATCATGGATCGCCGTCTTATCGCCCTCTCGCTGGGCATGTTCGCGCTTGGCACCGACAGTTTCGTGGTCGCCGGCATCCTGCCGATGGTTTCGACATCGATGGGCGTGTCCATCGCGCTGGTCGGCCAGATGGTCACGCTGTACGCCATCTCGTATGCCTTGCTTTCGCCCGTGGTGGCGGCGGTATTTGCGCACTGGCCGCGCAAGCAGTTGCTGCTGAGCGGGCTGCTGGTCTTCATCGTCGGTAATGTCATGTCGGCCATGGCGCCCACCTTGACCGTGCTCTTCGCCAGCCGCCTGATCGCCGGACTCGGTGCTGCCATGTTCAGTCCGACAGCCACCTCCACGGGCGCTTCCCTGGTACCTCCCGAGCGGCGCGGTCACGCATTGGCCATCGTTATTGCAGGCCTGACCAGTGCCACCGCCCTGGGTTCTCCGATCGGCACGTTCCTGGGCGGCCTGGGCGACTGGCGCATCACGATGTGGTTCGTCGCCGCGCTCGGCGTGGTTTCCGGATTGCTTATCTGGATGCTGCTGCCGCAGGTGCCTTCGCCGCCGCCGGTCGGTCTGCGCCAACGTCTCGCACCGCTTGGCGACAGCCGGGTCGTGCTTACCTTGCTGACGACGTTCTCCGCTTATTGCGGCGTGTTCATCGTGTACACGTACATCGGCGTGACGCTCGACCGGATCACCCATGGCAACGGCAATATCCTTGCCGGGTTGCTGCTGGTCTGGGGTATTTCCGCGACCGTGGGCAACATCATCTCAGGCAAGTTGACCGACCGACTCGGTAGCCGGCGCATCATCAATACGGTACTGGTCGCCGCGGCGATCAACTTCGTGCTTCTCCCGTGGAGCAGCGCGCACGTCGCGACGACGATCGTGGCCCTGATCGTATGGGGTATCTGTGGCTGGGGCCTGCTGGTGCCGCAGCAACATCGCCTGCTGGGTATCTTCCCGGCGACAGGTCCCCTGTTGATGGGCCTCAATTCCGCGGCGACGTACCTTGGCGTGTCGGCGTCCGGGATACTTGGCGGCTTCGGTATCACCTACCTCGACAAATACCATCTCGGCTGGTTCGGCGCGTGCTTCATCGTCGTCGCGTTCGTGCTCGCGCAACTGTCGCACCGGGTCATCGTTAAACGCGCTGTCGCTGTCGTGGATGCGCCGACCATGGTCGAGCTCGAGCGCTCGTGATTGCCGAACTTCCAGTGCACCGCTTCGTCCGACTCGCCGCGATTTATTTGGCTTTCGCGCGGCGGACAACCCGTACCTTGCCGCTGTTCCCACCACCGCAGAACAACCGTTCGCCGCCGTCGGACTCCAGTCCCGACACGCCAACACCCGGCGGCATCTGCAGACTCTCAAGGACTTCCCCCGTGTCCGGATCGATCCGCCTCAACTCGCTCTCGTCGCCTTCCCAGGTGCCATGCCAAAGATCGCCGTCAACCCAGGTCACACCGGTGACGAAGCGGTTGGACTCGATGGTGCGAAGCACGGTCCCGTTCTGCGGATCGACCTGGTGGATCTTTCGCGCCCGGTGCTCGCCCACCCAGAGCGTGCCTTCGGCCCAAGCGAGCCCCGAGTCGCAGCCGTTGCCGGGCGCCGGTATCGTGGCAAGCACGCGACCCGATGCCGGGTCGATCTTCTGGATGCGATCCTCGGCGATCTGAAACAGGTGCTGGCCGTCGAAAGCCGTTCCTGCGTGCCCGGCGATCTCGATCGTGCGCACGGTTTTTCCGCTCTCCGGATCGAACGCATTGATCCTGTCGCCGGAGGCGAACCAGACCCGTTCACCGTCCCAGGTGACCCCGCCCACGCTATCGACGCCCGGGAAGGGGCCGTATTCACGAACGATGTTGGCGTCTGACCGTTTCATGCGTCCATCCTAGTCATTCAGAAGGGGTGCGGGGAGTAACAAGGTCGTCGTGAAACCCGGCAGCGGCGGTGTCATCCAGCGACGCGCTCGCCCGCGCCCGAACGGTTGTATCTTGCCGGCTTCCGCAAGCGCGTCGAGCGATCGTTGCACGGTGCGTTGGCTCGCGCCCATGGCGAGCGCCAGGGCTGAACTCGACCAGGATTCCCCGTCGGCCAGAAAAGCGAGCACCGCCGCGTGCTTCTCTTCGACGGGCCGCGCCAGCACGACGACCTCGCGTGCGCGGCGCGCCTGCAGGGCAAATCCATGTTTCGTCGCGCTGACGTCGGCCAGCGGCCGGAGCATCGCGCGAAGCCGTCCGATCTCGACGCGCAGCCGCACGCGATGCGATTCATCGGCATGCTTTGTCCGGAATGCCAGCGCGATGAGGGCACCTCGCGGCACATCGCCAGGCCACGCTTCGCCAAGCGCACGTGCAAGCGCGAACAGAACGGGGCGACTGGCGAGCGGGACCACCGTATCCATCTGGCGTACGGCATTGCGGCACGCGTCCACGACGAGCGCCTTCGAGGCGAGTAACGCTTCAACCTCTTCGAGCACGAGGGGACGCTCCTCGCCACGCGCCAGCAGGCGTGCCGCCGGCCTGTTCAGGACGAGGAACGCGCTTTCGACCTCCGCGACCAGCGCGGGAATGGCGGCGTGGCGCGCGGCGTGCCCGGCCCGGGCAAGCGCGGCGCGCGCTACCTTCGTGCGCAGGCGGCGCATCGCGATTCCCGCGACCACCAACTCGTAGGCCGCCCTCGATGCCGGCGGGAACGGCGTGGGGTCGAGTTCGGCGAGCGCGCGTTCCGCCTCATCGAGTCGTCCGATCAGCAGCAGGCGCCGGACCTGGAGATGTCGCGCATGCGCGGCGTTCAGTCGGTCGCCGTGCTCTTCGAGCGTTGCCCGTGCGGCCTCGAGCGCCTTCGCCGGCCAGCCCAGGTCACGCGAGACAAGCGCGATCTCCGCCTCGGCCACGACGCATCGCGCGCGAGCCATGGCCTCCCTCGGGCCAAAGGCTCGCGTCGCACTACGCAGGAGGGCCTTGGCCCGGACCAGATCGCCGAGCTGCGCCATCGCCAGGCCGCGAAGCGCGAGGGCGGGCGCGTCCTCACGCAGGGCAACCCGGTTCAGTGCGCCAAGCGGGTCTCCCGCCGCGAGCGCACGCGCCGCCGCCGTGATCAGCGAGTCCATCTGAATCCCGCCACAGTTGTCACTCCCACCCTCCGGTACCCGTCACTAATCTAGCAAACGACCACCAAACAAAGCGTCGTATCGCTAATTTTTTTGAGCGACGCATCCACGAGAGGGCAGAGCGATGACGGAACACATGACCGGGACACGTGAAGAATGGCTGGCAGCGCGGATCGCGCTGATGGCGGCGGAGAAGGACCTGACCCGGCGCGGCGACGAAGTGTCGCGGCAACGTCAGGCGCTGCCGTGGGTCCGGGTCGACAAGGCCTACCGATTCGACACGGACGAGGGGAGCGCATCGCTCGCCGACCTCTTTAATGGGCGTTCGCAGCTCCTCGTCTACCACTTCATGTTCGGGCCTGATTTCACGGCGGGGTGTCCTTCCTGCTCGGCGATTGCCGATGGATTCGACGGCTTCGCCATCCACCTGGCGAACCACGACGTCATGCTTTCGACCGTCTCGCGGGCGCCGCTTGCGAAGCTGCAGGCGTACAAGCAGCGGATGGGCTGGACCTTTCCCTGGGCATCCTCGGCTGGCGGCGATTTCAACTTCGACTTCAATGTCTCGTTCACCGAGGAGCATCAGCGCAAGGGAGCGATCGAATACAACTATGAGCGCGGCGGTCACGCGATGGACGCGACGCCGGCCCTGGAGCCCGTCATCCAGCTCGCGGCCACCTGCGGAACCGACGCGCCCGTCTATTCGCGCGACAGGCCAGGCATGAGTGCCTTCGTGCTCGAGGACGGTGTCATCTACCACACCTATTCCACCTATTCGCGCGGCGTGGACAGCCTCTGGGGCATGTACCAATGGCTCGACCGCGCACCCATGGGGCGTAACGAGACGGGCATCTGGTGGCGCCGGCACGACGAGTACGGCGAGGGCTGAACGACGTCATGCGCATCGTGGCTGCCATCACGGGGCAGGATCTTTCCCGACCTGTCGTTTCCGCGCGGGCTTTCCTCACCGTCCTGGCCTTGCTCTTCATCGCCAGCGCATCGGTGACCATCGTCTGGGGCGTGTCCATGTCGGCGATGGGGGAGATGCCGATGCCCGGCGGCTGGGCGATGTCGATGTCGATGGCGTGGATGCGGATGTGCGGGCAGAGCTGGGCCGGCGCTGCGACGTCGTTCCTTGGCATGTGGGTGGCGATGATGGTGGCGATGATGTTGCCGGCCCTCATGCCCATGCTGTGGCGCTATCGCCTTGCGATTGACGGGACGGGTGAGACCCGTGTGGGGTGGTTGATCGCTCTGGCAGGCCTCGGTTACTTCGCCGTATGGACCGGCTTCGGTATGGCGATTTTCCCGTTGGGTGCGGCGCTGGCAGCGCTTGAAATGCAGCAACCGGCGTTGGCACGAGCCGTTCCGTTCGCGGTCGGCACGGTCGTCGTGCTTGCCGGAGTGCTCCAGTTCACCGCGTGGAAGACGCATCGCCTTGCCTGCTGCAGGGGCCTGCCAATGAATGGCCCGGCCACGCCGGTCAATGCGGCCGCGGCATGGCGACAGGGGCTGCGCCTTGGCCTCCATTGCAGTTACTGCTGCGCAGGCCCCATGGCGATCCTTCTCGTCATGGGAGTCATGGATCTTGCGACCATGGCCGCGGTGACAGCAGCCATCACCGCCGAACGTCTCGCGCCGGCGACCCTGCGCGTTGCCAGGGCCATCGGTGTCACGGCCGTCGTGGTGGGCACGCTCCTGATCGCCCGGGCTGCCGGGCTCAGCGCAGGATAGCGAGCACGCCGTCCAGCGCCGGTTGCGCCTTGAAGCCGGCTTTCTCCAGGCGCTTGGCGACCTCGCGTGGCACATCGCGACCGCTGGTCAGCTTGTTCGGGCTGCCGGTGTAGTGGAACAGGCGCCCGCCGCGTCGCAACACGCGAGCCAGTTGGTCGTAGAACGCCTGGGAGTAGAGTTCGCCGGCGATGCCGAACCGTGGCGGGTCGTGCAGCAACGCATCCACCGAAGCATCGGCGATCCGCGCGATGGCGCGGGCCACGTCGTCATGGGCGAGTCGCAGGCGGCCGCCATGGGCCGGCGCTTCCGGATCGGGTGACCACGGATTGAGCGTCCGCAACCAAAGCACGTCTGCATTCTTCTCGAACGATTGAATGCTCCCCACGCCGGCTTCCAGGCAGCAGGCGGCGAAGTAGCCCAGGCCGCCACAGGTATCGAGGATCGCCTTGCCGCGCGGTTCGACCAGCGCCACCTTGCGGCGCGCATCCTCGAACGGCGATTCCTTCGAAGTAGGCAGCATCTTGATGCCGTCAATCTCGAAGGTGGGTGCGCCCCACGGTGTGGGCACCAGCTTGATCAGCGATCCGGAAAAGCGCGATGCCGGTTCGAAGGACTCGCCGTCCCAGTAATGGATCGTGCGGTCCTTCAGTACAGGAGGGTAGGGGTAGTCCTGACCGCGCCATTCCCACGCATCCGGCTGCAACGCCGCGGTCTCATTCGAGCGGTCGAGATCCAGCGATCCTGTCCATTCGATCGCGCCGCTGTCGCGCGCGGCAAGCAGCGCCTCGGCGACGGGGCGCGTGAGAAGGGGGCCGGAATAATGCGACACGAGGGAACTCTCCACTAACGGCCGGCAATCGTAGGGGAAGAGTATTGCGCCCACAACGTCGATCGTGCCTAATCCGCGATCTTTCAGGGGAGGCATGGATGAAGACGATCGTTGCAGGCTTGGCGTTGGTGGCAGGGCTTATCGCGTTTGCGGAGTCCTCCGCCGCGACCGTGGATAGCGGGACAGCACATAAGGAGATCGAGGCGCTGGTGAAGTCCTTCCAGGCATCGATTTCGGCGAAGGAAGGCGACAGGCTGGAAACCCTGTTCCTGCCGGAGGGAAGCAACTGGTGGTCGGTCCTTGACGACGCGACGTACGCGGCCGTGAAGCTGAAGCGTCCGGACGCGTCGCGGGCCGTGCCTGGCGACCTGCACAAGTTCGCGGCTTTCATCAAGACGACGACACATGTTCCGCGGGAGGATTTCAATAACGTCCGTATCCAGACGGATGGCATGGTCGGTACTGTGTACTTCGACTATGCATTCTTCCTGGACAACAAACAGACCAACCATGGTGTCGAAACCTGGCAGCTGGTCAGGACGGACGCAGGCTGGAGGATTTCGGCGCTGCTGTACTCCGAAATCCACGACAAGGCGAACTGACCGATGTCAGTCAACGCATGCAGCGTCAAGTGGGTCGGGCTCATCGGCTTGTCGATGGCTGTCGGAAGCCCGGCATGGGCGGCCGATTGCCGGGACCCGAAGACAGCGCTGACGCCGGCGCAAGTCGTCGATGCGCAGTTCGCCGCCTATAACGCGCGAGACCTCGACCGCTTCGCAGCGTGCTACGCCGACGATGTATCGATGACCGATTTGTCCGGCAGGAATCCCGTGATAAAAGGGCAGGCCGGACTCAGGAAGGCCTTTGCCTATCTGGCCAAACCCGGCAAGGGGGCAGGGGTCGAGATCGTCGAGCGCATCGTCAATGGCCCGCTCGTCATCGACAAGGAGCGGCCACTCAACAAGGCCCTTCCCGACCTGATCGCGGTTTATGAAGTGCGCGGCGGGAAAATCGTCAACGCATGGTTTCCGCCGAGCCAGTGACGGCTCGTTCCGTGATGGCTTGGCGGAATTGGGGGGGGGCTCTTGGGTACGTTTTCGGGATTGTGTCGGCGCTTATCGCGCCGGTATTTGCTGGCAACGGTGAGGGGTATGGCCGCCACGCCTTGCTCTGCTCTTCTCTCTTGATCGTCATACCGGCGTAGGCCGGTATCCAGTGGCGTCAGTGGTCGGTGGTCGCCACTGGACCCCGGCCTGCGCCGGGGTGACGTGAGGGGAACGAGTGCCGCGCCTTGCTCTCCTCTGCTGTTCGCTCCTGCTCGTCATGCCAGCGGAGGCAGGACGCAGGGAGCGTAGCGCCCAAAAAACGGCGAAACGGAATGACGATCGAGAGCCAGGCGAGTCACTTGTTCGCAGGCTGCGACGCATCTCCCAGTATCGAAACCAGCGCCTGGACAACAGGCTGGACTTCCGGCGCCTCACCGAAGACGGCTACTTCCGTTTCAGGCAGCGCGGGCCAACGTCGGGACGTGCGCAGGATCTTCATGCCCGGCCGAACGAACGCACGGCTTTGCGCCGTGACGCCCAGTCCGCCGAGGACGGCGGCTTCGACGCCGGTCAGGTTGCTGACGGTGCAGGCGATTGCCCAGGATCTTCCGGCCTGGTCGAGTGTCCCGAGCATGGTTTCGCGATAGGCGCAGGGTTCACGCATCACGATCAGCTGCGCGGCGTCGTGCTCACCCTCGCGATAGCCCGAAGCGGCAACCCATACCAGCGGCTCGCGCCCGACAATCCTGCCTTGCGGGCCGGGTTCGCCCCGACGCTGCCTGGCGACGACGACATCGAGCCGGCGTTCGTTCAAGTCGCGCAGGAGATCGGTGCTCGGTGCGGTCGTCAGTTCGAGCCGCACGTTCGGGAAGCGTTCGTTGAAGCCGGCAAGCAGTGCGGGCAGTCGGGTCAGTGTCAGGTTATCCGAGACCCCAAGCCGTACCGATTCCACCGGGCCGGTCGTTTGCAGTTCGCCCAGGAAGCGGTCGTAGTGTTCCAGCATCCGTCGGGCGCTGAGCAGCAGCTTCTGGCCTCGGTCGGTCAGGCGTAACGCGCGGGTATGCCGCTCGAAGACCTTCCAGCCCAGCGTCTCTTCCAGGCGCGCGATCTTCTGGCTGACGGCCGATTGCGTCCGGTGCAGCGATTCCGCTGCCGCGGTAAAGCCTCCGGTATCCGCCACCGCGACAAATGCGCGGAGCAGATCCACCTCGATGTCGCCACGAAACGTATTCATTAGTGTCTCTAATAAATTTATTCATTATATTCGTTTGTATGATGATCGGCAAGAGCGCCAACTAGCGTCTTCTGAACCCCCGGATCGCGCCAGAAGGCGCCCCAACCCCCATGACCCGCTCCCGTTCTATCGTCGCGCTTGTGGCCGTCGCCTCAGGCTTCGTGCTGGCCATGTTTGGCGTCACGATCGTGAACACCGCAATGAGCGACATGCGGAACCAACTGCACGCGTCGCTGTTCCCCGTTGTATGGGCTGTGGACGCCTACATGCTTACATTCGGCGCATTCCTGTTCGTGAGCGGCGCTGTGATCCGTCGTATCGGGGCCAGGAACGCTTATCTGTCGGGATTCGCATGGTTCATCGTGGCTTCCGCTGCCTGTGGCCTGGCTCCCTCGGTCGGATGGCTTGTCGCCGCGCGGCTGATGCAGGGCGTCGGCGCCGCGCTGTTGGTGCCCGCCGCGATGAGTCTGCTGGCTGAATCATTCCCCGTAGGGGGCGTTCGGACGCGGGTGCCTGGTGCGTGGGTGATCATCATCGGCGTCGCGGCTGGCATCAGCCCCCTGATGGGCGGCGTGCTGGTCGGTGCCTGGGGTTGGCGAAGTATTTTCTATCTCAACGTCCCCCTCGGCATCGCCGGATGGCTGCTTGCGTGGTACGGGCTATCCTCGTCCGTGGCCGCGACCGTCCATCGCCAACGGGTCATTCCTCGTGGTTCGGTGTTCTGGAACAACGGCCTGGTCGGGTTCATCGCGGGCATGGTGATCTTCGGTGACCTTTTCCTGCTCAGCCTCTATCTGCAGGCTGTGCCCGATGCGACACCGCTGCGCAATGGCGTCGAAATGTTTCCCCTGATGGCTGTGATTCCCGCCATGGATTTCGTTTCCAGCCGTTTGTCCGTGCGCCTTGGCCATGGCCACGTGCTTCTTGCCGGGCTATCGGTGGCCTTCGCGGGGTGCCTTGCGATGGCATGCATGGGCCCGATGGACAGCTTCTGGCGGATCGCCATCCCTGCGATTTGCTGCAATGCCGGTCTGGGGCTGGCGATCCCGGCGATGGTCTCGGGCGCCACGCGCGCCGCCACGCCAGCGGAGGCGGATGTAAGGTCCACCGCATGGAACGCGTTCCGCCAGGTCGGTGCCTTCGTTGGGGTCGCCCTGGTCGGCATGCTGCTTTACGGCAGCGAACCCTGGGATCTCCGCCTGCGCCACGGCTTCCTTCTCTTCGCGACCTGCCTGGCCATTGCACTCGTCAGTACCCGTTTCCTGCAACGCCTTCGTGTTCCGCGCGCGCACGATGCGTCTTTGACATCCGCGCGCTTCCAAAGAGGTAACTGTTCATGACTCGCAAGAACTCCGTTGAAATCGTCGAACATTTCTGGAAAACCGTCTGGCAAAGCCGGAATCCCGACGCCATCGACAACCTGGTCGCCGAAGACTTCACCATCACTTCCGGCGGAGTCGACATCCACACCCGTGCTGAATTCAAGAAGTGGGTCGCCGCCTTCCTGGCGAGCATCACCGACTTCGAGTTCCACGTTGTCGAAACGTTCCAGAACGCCGAAGGCGACCGCGTGGCCTCCCGGTGGCGGATCACCGGCAAGAACAACGGCTTCATGGGCCTGGAGCCATGCCAGACACCGTTCGAGATGACCGGCACCGCGATCTGGCATGTGCGCGAGGATGGCCTGCTGCAACACAACTGGGTTGAGCGCAATGCGCTGGAGGTGCATCGGCAGGTCACGGCTGCCTCGGCGGCACGCGCGGGCTGAAGACGGTACATTCGCGACGCCTTCACCCGGCCCCGTCCTTACTTCCGGGAGCAAACCGACCGGAGAGATCGCATGGCCAAGACGCGCGCGGAACAGATATTTTCCAGGCCCGGGTTTCGTTTCGGGCTCGGCGGCGTTTCCATCGGCAATGAATTCGAGGTCGTCACGGACGAGGGTGCTTACAAAACCCTGGAAGCGTCATGGCATGCGGGTGTGCGTTATTTCGATACGTCGCCCTGGTACGGCCTGGGTCTGGCCGAGCGGCGCTACGGTGCGTTCCTGCACAACCAGCCTCGCGACAGCTACTTGATCTCGACCAAGGTCGGCAAGTTGCTGAAAGCCTCGCCCACGAACGAAGCCCGGGCGATGTTTCCTTACGGCAATTCACCGAACAACGTGGTGTTCGACTATACCGCCGATGGGGTTCGCCGCTCGATCGAGGACAGCCTGCAACGACTGGGCATCGATCGTATCGATGTGGTCTTCGTCCACGACATCTCCGCGGACAACGCCTGGCTGCCGACACCGTGGCAGGAACAGTTCGCCATAGCGCTCAAAGGTGCGTTCCCGGCACTGTCGCGAATGCGTGACGAAGGCATCATTCGTGGATGGGGCATCGGCGTGAATACGCCCGAACCGATCCTTCGGGTCATCCAGGAATCGGACCCGGATATCTGCCTGCTCGCCTCGCAATATTCGCTGGTCGATCATGCCAACGCCCTTGACACGGTTTTTCCCGTCGCGCGTGAACACGGCGTGGCGTTCGTTGTCGGTTCCTCGTTGAACGCAGGATTCATCTCCGGCAGCGCCCGCTACAACTACGGCAGTAAGTCCTGGGACATCTCCAAGGAACGCATCGCCAAACGGGATCGCCTGCGCGCGGTTGCCAACCAGTTCGGCGTCGACCTCCGCACCGCGGCGCTCCAGTTCGCCGCCGCACCCGATGTCGCAGCGGCACTCATCGTCGGCGCCCACACCGAGACGCAGGCACTCGCCAATGCCAGTTCGATGCAGGCGACGGTTCCCCCGGCATTCTGGGCGGAACTCAAGCGGCAGCGATTGATCGAAGAGCATGCACCGCTGCCGGCACTCGTTGCGTCCGGTTAAACAATCACCCTATGCGCCGGCGAATTTCAGGCGCTGGTGAGGGACTTCCAGCGCTTCAGCTGCTCCCCCAGCAACGCCACGCGTCGCTCATCGTCGCTGCCGTCCAGAATGGTCAGGTCCTCTGGATCGGCGCGCCAGTAGATGCCGGCTGTCCGTGCAGTCACCGGCGTGTCGGCGCGCGTCGTGAAGTAGCCGGATGCGCGGTCGGTGGACTCCAGCAGGATTTCTCCCGTTCCGTCCAGCAGCGGCGCGTTCGAATCGCGCGGCCGGTCTCCCTTCCAGTAATAGAAGACCCCCGCCGGATCCTTCCGCTCCCTCGACGCTTCGCACCAGTATCTCGCCGATAGCCTGCCATCTTCCTGCCAGCAGCGGCCGCGCACATCCAGCACGCCGTCGCGATCTCGCGTGATTCGAATGAGGCTTACCGCGGATGGCTCGAGCGGATTGGGGTCCGTCAGGGAGAAGTGCCACCACAGGCCTTCGATACGTGCAACATGACCCTCGGTCTCGATGGCCTTGCGCAGCTTCTGGTTGACGGTCCTCATCTCGGCCGGGGACGTTTCCCCGTACCGTACGCAGGTGAGCCCGGCCAGATCGCTGGGAAGTTTCGAGCCGCTTGCGTGGAGGATGAAGGTCCGGCGCATGCCGAGGACGCCGCCGAAAAGGCCGGCTTCGAAAACAACGTTATCTCGTGGAGACGCCTGACCGGAATCTTCAGGAGGGGATCCGGGGCTGGGTGTCGTCCAGTCGTCCCGTGCGAACGCAAACGCGGCGAAGTCGACTTCGTGGGCAAGCTCGAGGAGGCGGCCCAGCGTGGTCGTCCCGGGTCCGAAGGACGTCGTCCAGGGATCGACATGCGCGATATCCTCGAGGCCGCGTGTCAGCGCCTGAACGAGCTTCCCCTGCATTCCCGAGGAACCGAGGAAGATGCGAGGCTTGTCCATCCGTTCCTCCCAAGGCAGGTGGTGTGGCGACCGCTACGATGCCTGCCGGGAACCGTATCCCATGGCGTATTCACGCGGAGTGATCCTGGCTGCCGTCTTTGCGCGACACCGTATAATTCACTTCTATAACAATAATTTATGAAGCCTGATCTTATGAAGGATGAGCTGGAGGTTCATGCATGATGTCGACGCTCCCGGACATTCTCGCCCCCGGCCTGTCCGCCGTGTTCTGTGGCATCAACCCAGGTTTACGGGCGGCAGCGACCGGGCACCATTTCGTCGGTCACAGCAATCGATTCTGGCCGGTCATGCACATGGCAGGATTCACCCCCACCAGGCTCGATCCGGCCGACGATGTCGAACTGCTTTTGTACGGCTATGGCATCACCGCTGTCGTGCCGACGGCAACACGTAGCGCCAGCGAAGTGGTTGCCACCGACCTCCGCGCCGGCTTGCGTGAGCTGGAGGAAAAGATCCGGAAGATCCAGCCACGAGCGGTGGCTTTCCTTGGCAAACCCGCATGGGCCGTCTTCAGCGGATCCAGGGTCGTCGAATGGGGGCGGCAAGCTGAGACCTTTGGCGGCGTCGAAGCCTGGGTCCTGCCCAATCCGAGTGGACTCAACCGGGGCTTCTCGCTCGCCGACCTCGTGAGTGCGTACAGCGAGTTTCGTATGGCCATCGAGGCCGGCGTGCTTGACTCAAAAGATGACGCGCACAATATTAAAGACAGCGCCGGTCTGCCGGATACGTAAAGGAGGGCACTTTGTCCGCAGTCGATTTCAGCTACATGACGGCCGTCGAACTGGCCCGGAGCCTAACCGCCCGCGAAGTTTCGGCCGTTGAACTGGCGGATGCGGCCATCGCGCGGATCGAGCGCCTCGATGCGACGATCAACGCCGTGTGCGTTCGCGATTTCGATCGCGCACGGGAAGCAGCCCACGAGGCCGATGCCACGCGGGCGCGCGGAGAGATTCGCCCCTTGCTCGGCATTCCGATGCTGATCAAGGAGTCGTTCAATATCGAGGGCTTGCCGACGACATGGGGCATCCCGGCGTGCAAAGACTACATCGCTGCTGAGAACGCCGTCGTGGTCGCCCGGGCCAGGGCCGCGGGTGCCGTGGTCCTCGGCAAGACCAACGTACCGCTCGGTCTCGGGGACGTGCAAACGTACAATGATATCTACGGAACGACGAACAACCCTTGGAATCCGGCGCGCACCCCGGGTGGATCGTCCGGCGGGTCCGCCGCTGCGTTGGCGGCGGGCTACGTTCCCCTGTCGGTCGGCTCCGATATCGCCGGGTCGCTTCGTGTGCCGGCGCATTTCTGTGGTGTCTATGCGCACAAGCCGACCTACGGCGTCATTCCCGCGCGAGGTCATACGCCCCCACGGGTGCGGCCCATTCCATTCGAGCGCGATCTCAGTGCCGTCGGACCCATGGCACGTAGCGCGGCGGACCTTTCACTGCTGTTTGGGCTCCTCGCCGGACCCGACGAGATGACGCTCGGCCAGGCCTATCGACTGGCCCTGCCTTCCGCGCGACATGGCCGGATCGGCAGTTACCGGGTGCTCGTCCTCGACGACCATCCTTTGCTTCCGACGGCATCGACTATTCGCTCCGCGATCGATAGCGTTGCCAGGCTGCTCGAAGGCGCCGGCGCCCAGGTTCGTCGCGAAAGCCCATACCTTCCTGACCAGGCCGATGCGGCACGACTCTTCGTGCGCCTGCTGCTTTCGACGGTTGCCGCGACGTTCCCGCCGGAAATCTATGAGACGTTCCGTGAGCGGGCGGCCGGGTTGGATGCCGGCGATCGTGGCCTTGCGGCTGAACGTACGCGTGGGGCGGTGCTCAGTCATCGCGACTGGCTCGCCGCGGATATCGCAAGGGCGCAGTTGCGTCAGCAATGGAGGGCATTGTTCGCCGAGTTCGACATCGTTCTTTGCCCAGTCATGCCCACGACGGCTTTCCCGCACGATCACAGCCCGGACCAGTGGCGCCGAAAAATAAGGATCGACGGGGTCGAACATGACTATGCCGATCAGCTCGTCTGGTCCGGCCTTGCCACCGCCCCCGGACTGCCCGCGACCGTGGTGCCCGTCGGACACGATGATGAGGGCCTGCCCATCGGCGTGCAGCTCATTGGACCGATGTACGGTGACCTGACTACGCTGCGCTTTGCCGAACTGCTCGAAAGAGAGCTCGGTGGCTTTGTTCCACCGAAGATATTCGACGGGGAAGACAGAGCAATACCGCGATCGTGAACGCACGGCCCCAACGGACTCGCGCACAACCCTGTGCGCGAGTCCGTTGGGGCCGTGCGCAGATGCTCGCCGGCTTTGGTGCTTGCTATAATGAATTGCTCGCGATCACTCAGGGATTGAGATGGCGTTTCAGTTCGTCGCTGACCTGGTGAAGTGCCGCCTGGGTTCCGGCGACATCGTGAATGCCGTTCAGCAGGACGAAGTCGTGGATCATGCCTTCGTAGCGTGTAGCGACGACGTCGACACCGGCTTCCTTGAGCTTGCGGGCATAGGCCTCACCCTCATCGCGGAGCGGATCGTTCTCGGCGGTGATCACCAGGGCAGGCGGAAGGCCGCGTAGCTGTTCCGTGGTCGCACGCATGGGAACGGCGTACGGATTGCTCCGGGTCTTCGCGTCGGGCGCGTAGATGTTCCAGCCGAACTGCATGAAGGCCCGGGCGAGGAACCGGCCGGTGTCGTACTGCCGGTATGACTCGGTTTCGAAGTTGACGTCCGTGGCCGGTATGAGCAACACCTGGTAGCGGATCGCCGGGCCGCCGCGGTCCTTTGCCATCAGGGTGAGGGCCGCCGTCATGTTTCCGCCGACGGAGTTACCGGCAACCGCCATGCGGCTGCCATCGACACCGATCTCGGCGCCGTGCGCGGCCACCCACTTGGCCGCGGCATAGTTCTGTTCCACCTGCGTGGGGAACACGGCATCGGGAATCGGCGTGTACTCGACGAAAACACCCGCGGCACCGGACCCGACCACCAGGTCGCGTACGAGCCTCTTGTGATTCTCGAAGTCGCCGGCGATCCAGACGCCGCCATGGATGAACAGCAGTACCGGAGGAGGCGTGCTCGCATGCTCGGGCATCACGATGTAGAGCTTGACGGTCTGGGTGCCCTCGGTGATGGTTTTCTCCGTGATGGTGACCCCGGAAACATCGACCGGCGTCCTGGCCTGCAGGCCAGTGAGTACCGCCCGCACTTCAGGGCCGGGCTTCGTCCAGAACGGGCTGCTGTCCTTGTTGATCTCCGCCAGGAAGGACCGGATCTTCGGGTCGATATGCGGGTCTTTCGCCGCATCGGTGGCTGCCGTGGCTGGGTTCGTCATGGACATGGTCGCTCCTAGGAGGATGGGGAGGAGGCATAGCTTTTTCATGGTCGGGACCTCTGTGTTGTCGCGCACAGGCACAACGGGGCGAAGAGCGATGCGGTGGGAGCTACCGCAAGTCAATCTTTGGCTTGCCAGTGCATGGGCTCAAGTTAAGAGGTGCTGCGTCTCGTGAATCGCGGTGATGCCTCCGCGCGAAACCGTGTCGCCGGGCATTCGCGCAAGAATGGAATGGAACAGGGCAAGACACGATCTTGTTTCCGCGACGCCATCAGTTAGCCTCGGACAAGGATTTCCCGCGTGTGCCACCTGAGCGCCTGTACTTATGAACGATCCGGTAGACGTCCGCAGGGGCAGGATCACGTCATTCGGACAGTTTTGCCTGCACCCCAACGAGCGACGCCTCGAGCGCGAGGGCGTCCCACTTGCCGTGGGTGGCCGGGCGCTGGACATATTGATCACCCTGGTGGAACGGGCCGGCCAGACGGTAACGAAAAAGGAGCTCTTTTCCCGCGTATGGCCACAGGTCAACGTCGAGGAGAGCAGTTTGCGCGTGCACATCGCGGGCCTGCGCAAGGCGCTGTGCGATGGCAAGGACGGCGCGCGCTACATCACCAATGTTCCCGGGCGCGGCTATTGTTTCGTTGCGCCAGTCGCGCGTCGCAGCGTCACGCCATGCGCCCTGTCGCCGATGGCGGCCATGAAGAGGTCGACTCCCGTGCAAACGTCATCGGGTCTTATCAAGGGAATGGTGGGCCGCGACGGGACGATCCAGGCGCTCGTCTCCGAACTGATCGATCACCGGTTTCTTACCATCACCGGGCCTGGTGGCGTCGGCAAGAGCGCCGTCGCGATCTGCGTCGCCGACGAGTGGGTTTCCCGATGCGAAGGCGAGGTTTGCTATGTGGACCTGGCGCACGGAGACGGAAGCGGCACGGTTTGCGACGCCATCGCGGAACGGCTGGGCATGGGCCCGGCTCGAACGAACAGTGTCGCCAGGCTGGTTTCATTCCTCCACGACAAGGCCATCCTGATCGTCCTGGATAACGGCGAGGCGCTCGTCGACGCCGTCGCCGTGCTGGCCGAGGCATTGACGAGCCAGTTGCCGCACGTCGCCCTGCTGGTGTCGAGCCGCGAGACGCTGAGTGTCCGTGGCGAACTCATAAGACAGCTCCCGCCTCTTGACTGCCCGCCTTCCGCCGACATGCCCAACATCACGATCGGTGACTACGGCGCCGCGCGCCTTTTCCTTGAGCGCGTATCGATGGACGGGGTTCACCTGGACGCCGCGGGTCCCGATTCGCACGCCATTACACGAATATGCCGGGCACTGGATGGCGTTCCCCTGGCCATCGAACACGCGGCAAAATGCGTCCGGCTTTATGGCCTTGCCGAGACCGCCCAGCTGGTCGAGAGCGGCCACATCATCGACTGGAAGGGCAGGCGGACCGCGCCGTCACGGCATCGGAGCCTGCGAGCCATGCTCGATCAAAGCCATGAGCTTCTTGACGAGACGGAACGGGCAGTCTTTCGCAGGCTGGCCGTGTTCGAGGGAGAGTTCACCGTCCATGCCGCTCTGGCCGTCATGAGCGAACTGGCCGCGGATGCCATTCGCGACTGCGGCGCCATCGGCGGCTTGGTGGAGAAGTCGCTATTGACCCGGGCCACGCACGCGAACGGGCGCTCGGGATATCGTTTCCTGGGGATCACCCACGCCTACGCGGCAGGCAAGCTTCGCCAGAGCGGCGAGGCGGAAGCCATGTTTCGCCGCCATGCGTGCTACGTAGCGAAGCATGTAGCGGGACCTGACGATGCGGACGCCGCAGCTGTCGCGCCCTTGCTACCGGGTCCGTTCCCGGAACTGCCGTGGCGTGAGGCGCGTGAATTGCCGGAACGCCCTCGAGAAATTGGACTCGGACGAGAACCCGAGGGCCGAGGCGATATCCCCTAGCGACCGCTCGTTCCGGTCCAGTAGTTCGCGGGCGCGTTCGAATCGCCTGGTACTGACGTATTTATAGGGAGGCATGCCGGTTGCGAGTTTGAATACGCGCGAAAAATGAAAACGGCTCATGCAGGCGACCGCCGCCAGGTCGTCCAGGGAAATATCCGTCTCCACATGCGCGTCGATATATTCCAGTACGTCATCGATACGCTGCCGGTTCATGGATGGCGGCGCAAGGACTTCAGGGACAGTTGTCGGCATGGTCAGCAGGTGTTGCTGGACGACCCGGACGGCCAGGCTGGCCGCCAGCGATTCGACCAGCAGGCGCCCGGCGGAGGATTCGCTCCGCAGTTCGCCGAGAATGGCCTCGCCGATGCTCACGATCAGGGGATCCTGGAAACCCCCGTCGTAGTTCATCAAGGGCACCATCGACAGGTAGTCGTCCTCGCCGAATCCGGCCGCGGCGAACGTGTCCGGCGGCAACTGCAGATGAAGCATGCCGGGCAGGGGCGCTGAGAACCGGATGGTCGTTTCCCGCAGGCTGCAGGGGCAAAGCCAGATGGTGCCACGACCAGCGACCGTACTGTCGCGGATATTTCCCGCGTGACGCTCGATGATGCCGTGGCTTCGGCCGGTGACGTCGATCGCCACCTCGGTATCCCAGGAGGGGCGTTTGTAGACAACGACGCCTTCGCTGTGGGCCCAGACGCCAGCGGTAAAGCCCGACCACCGGCGTTCCGCGGAAGACACCAGCAATTCGGATGAGACCGGTATGTCGTCGAGATTTTTTCGCGACGGGGACGGGATGCGCATGAGCGTTCACCCTCGGTGATAGTGCGCGTGTCGTGGCTGAAAGTAGCGATTTTCTGGCTTCAAGTCGAGCGTATCAGGCGCGGAGAGACGCGCTTGAGGCCAGGCCGTCCGCACAACGATTCACGCCGCTTCACGGGATTGAACTCGCGCCAGGATCGCGCCGGCAACACACTGGATCGACAGTCGATACCGAGTCCCGCCCGCATGCCCCGGACGAAGGCAAGAAGGCCGATCCCGCCGCTGCTATCCGGCGGCAGCCACGAATCGCTCCCGCAGCCAGCGGTGCGCCGGATCGTCCTGTGCGCGTGGATGCCAGGCCATCGACAGGGTGAAGGGAGGGTATTCGAAGGGCAGGTCGAAGATATCGAGCATGTCGGCGTAGCGGTTCAGCAGCCGGCTGGGCAGGGTGGCGACGCTGTCGGCGCCGGACAGCAGCAGGGCGACCTGGTTGTAGCCGGGCACGGTGAGGACGACACGGCGTTCGACACCGAGTTCGGCCAGGCGATCGTCGATGGGACTGCGAAACCCGCCGTCGGGCGAGACCAGCACATGTTCCAGTCGGCAATACATGTCCAGGTCCAGCGACCCCGTGCCGCGCGGATGGCCTTTGCGCTGGGCCATGCGAAACACATCCGTGACCAGCGGCCGCTGCTTGAGCGTTTCGGGCAGGGTCCTGGCCGCACCGACATAAAGGTCCACCTCGCCGCGCTCCATGCGGCTGCTGAGCACGGCCATGTCGGGCGCCACATAACTGGTCCGCAGGCCGCTGCCATGCTGTTCGAGGATGGCCTGGGCGACGGGCAGGCCGATGATCGAGAACGCGTTGTCGTTGATCGCGACGACGAAGGTCCGCTGGCTGGTCGCCGGATTGAAATCGACGCCCGCGGCCACTGCGCCATGCAACTCGAGCAGGGCCCGGTGCAGTCGGGGTTGCAGCGCCAGGGCGTATTCGGTCGCGACCATGCCGCGGCCATTCTCGGCAGGGATCAGCAAGGGATCGGCGAACAGGTCACGCAACCGGGCCAGCTGGCCGGACAGGGTCGACTGGCTGAGATTGAGGCGTTTCGCCGCCCGCGTCACGTTGAGGTCGTCGAGCAGGGCGTCGAGGGAAATCAGCAGGGGAAGGTCGGCGCGCCTGATATCCATGGACTCGATACCTCGTATTGGAAATGACCATTTTTTATCCGGCCACGGCCTGGACCATAGTTTCTTCCAGGCAACTCATGGGCGACGTGTCATGGAACTCAGGACCGAATCAAAAGTGTATACCGTCGGTGATGCGACGATCACCCGCATCACCGACCGTCTGCTCGACACGCTTGGCGGTTCGCTGATCTTCCCGGACTGGACATTCGCGGCGGTTCGCGGCCATGTCCGCGGCATGGTCCCCGAGCACCTCGGCGACGACGGTGAACGGCTCATCATGAGCGTGCATAGCTGGTTGGTCCGCGTCGGCGGCAAGACCGTACTGGTCGATACGGGTATCGGCAATGGCAAGGAACGGCCGTTCAATCCGGTCTTCCACCAGCTCAACACGAACTACCTCGGCCGGCTCGCCCAGGCCGGCGTGACGCCAGCTGAGGTCGACCTGGTCTTGCTGACCCACCTGCATGTCGACCACGTCGGCTGGAACACGATCAGGGTCGACAACGACTGGGCGCCGACGTTTCCGAATGCGCGTTACGTCTACGCCCAGGCCGAGGAGGATTTCTACGGCACACCGGCCGGCGTGCCGCGGCGGATGGCGTTCGAGGACAGCGTCTTGCCCTTGATCAACGCCGGTCTTGTCGACCGGATCGGCGAAGACGGTAGCCGTTACGACGAGCACTTCACGTTTCACCCAACGCCCGGGCACAGCGCCGGCCACATGTCGATCGGACTGGCCTCCGCCGGTGAAACCGCGCTGTTCGGCGGCGATGTCATGCACCACCCGATCCAGCTCGCCCATCCGGCATGGAATTCGGGCTTCTGCGGGGATCCGGCGATATCGCGCCGTTCCCGTGCCTGGGCACTGGATTACGTCGCCGGCAAGGACGCCTTGTACTTCAGTTCGCATTTCGCCGACACGTCGGTCGTCAGACACGACCCCGGTCGCGGCGGCGTGCCGTGGTCCTTCGTTTGAGCCATGGCTCGCACACACCTGTCCCCTGAGGAGAATCCCATGTTCCGTTCCGTTCTTTTTGCCCTCGGCCTGATCCTGGCGATGGCGGCCCAAGCCGCCGCGCCGCAGGTCGGCACACAAGCCCCCGGTTACTACCGGACCATGCTCGGTGCCGACGAAATCACCGTGCTGTCGGACGGCACCGCGCCACGCGAAGTGGACAAGATCATGAGCAAGCCGGAGGAAATCCGGCAGACCATGGCCAGCGCCCACCAGGCCTTGCCGATCGACCTGTCGATCAACGCCTTCCTGATCAATACCGGCGCGAAGCTGATCCTCGTCGATACCGGTGCCGGCGAACTGTTCGGCGCGACCTCGGGCAAGCTGGTCGCCAATATGCGCGCGGCCGGATACCAGCCCGAACAGGTCGACGCGATCCTGCTCACCCATATCCATGCCGACCATTCCGGCGGCCTGAGCATCGGCGGCAAGCGGGTCTTCCCCAACGCCGTGGTCTACGTCGACAGGCACGATCCGGATTTTTGGCTGAGCACGGCGGAGGAGGCGAAAAACCCGGCGAAGAAGACAACGTTCGCGCAGTCCCATGCCACGGTCGATCCTTACGTGAAGGCCGGCAAGCTGCATCCCTTCGACGGTGCGACGGAGCTCTTTCCCGGTATCCGCTCCCTGCCAGCCCATGGCCATACGCCGGGACACACCGCCTATATGGTGGAAAGCCAGGGTCAAAAGCTGTTGCTGTGGGGCGACACGATCCACCTGGCCGAAGTGCAGTTCGCCGACCCGGATGTGTCGATCGAGTACGACGTGGATCGCACGGCCGCCATCGCGTCGCGCAAGGCCTTCCTTGCCGAGGCGGCCAGCCAGGGCTTCCTGGTCGGCGGTGCGCATATTTCCTTCCCGGGCCTCGGTCATGTCCGCGTCGATGCAACGGGCTATAGCTGGGTGCCGCTGCCGTATAGCGCCAGTGTGAGCAAGGCGGCTCCGTAAGGGCGACGGGGCAGATCATGCGCGGTGCATATCGAGCGTTGGCAAGCATCGCGCTCATGATGGTCCCGGTCGTGGCCGGCGCGGGAAACCCCGCGCCGGCTGCCGATATCCAAAGCTGGAACGAACTGGATGTTTCGACACGGATCAACCCGTGGCTGGACATGACCTGGTCATCGCAGATGCGCTTCAGCACCCGGCAAGAGAATCCTGCTACGTACTCGAATGGGCTGGACCTTAATTTCCGGGTTGGCGACCACCTGATCCTGACGCCGTCGTATTACCTCATCGCATCACGCACCGCAGCGGGACCCTGGACACATAGCCGCGTATCGATCCTCGCGGCGACACCGTCGTATACCTGGGGCCGCTGGACAGTGTCCGACCGCAATCGCGTTGCGCATGTGGTGGGGCAGGGAACCGACTTCTGGCTCTTCCAGAACCGCCCGCGGCTCGACTACGCCATCGGCGATGGGCGCGGCACGTCGATCTTCATCTGGGACGACGTGTCGTATTACTCGCTGTTCCATACCTGGAGCCGCAACCGATTGGCCGTCGGCACACGGATCGCTGGAAGCCAGGCGTCGGTCATCGACCTGTACTACGTCCACCAGAACGATACCCGCACCCGTCCCCATCGGCTCGATGGCATCGGCCTGACACTGGAGCTTCGCTTTCGCTAATCGTAGAGGCTATCGGGCAGGCGTGGGCTTGCTCAGAACTGCGAGAGACCACCGTCCACGACCAGTTCGGTCCCTGTCACGAAAGAGGACGCGTCACTGGCAAGGAAAACCGCCGCAGCGGCCACTTCGCTTGCCTCGCCGAAGCGACCGAGCGGCACGGCCCCTTCGATATCGCTCGCGGCCTTCGCGAGCTGTTCGGTGCTCAATCCCAGCTTCCCATGGAACGGTGTGCTGATCGGCCCCGGGCTTACCGCGTTGACCCGAATGCCGCGAGGCGCGAGTTCCGCGCCGACCGTTCGCGCGAGCGAGCGCACGGCGGCCTTGCTCGCCGAGAGGATCGAGAAACCCGGCGTACCGGTCTCATTGAGGAACGAGGTGGTAAGGACGATGCTGGCACCGCGGTCCATCAACGGCACAGCGTTCTGGATCGCGAAGTACGCTCCCTTGAAATTGACCGCGAACAGGCGGTCGATATCGTCTCCAGAGATCGAGCTATTGCTCGACACCAGCGGCCGGCTCGTCGACTTCAAGGCGGACGGCATCGACGTGGGCATCCGCTATGGCGCGGGGGCGTGGCGCGGCATGGTCGTGGAGCATCTGCTGGAAGACGAATTCTTCCCCCGCCGGCACGGGGGTGGCGCTTGGGCGCACGAGTCTGGTGGCCGCGGATATTCAGGCGGGGCGATTGATCCGCCCCTTCGGGCCCGCGCAGCACACAAGTCTTGCCTACTTCGCCGTGCGGCTGGAAAGCGTCCGCCCAAGTGGAGCGGTCGCCGCCTTCATGCGCTGGCTGCATGAAGAGGCGGCTGCCGGATGAAGTGCGCCTATTGCCGGGGCGCGATATCGTGCAGTGCCATGGTCAGCGTGCGTGCGTCCGTCGGCCAGGCCCAGCGTCAGCGGGGTACCGTCGGGTAGCAGCGAGATCAGGTCCCACAGGTCGCCAATGCTCAAGGCCGAAGCCTGCTTGCCATTGACGGTCACGATAGCGCCTTTGCCTCGTCCGAATCATTGGGGCCGGCGATGCCCGAGAGACCCTTATGCCAGCGCCCCTGAGGCCTGGCGCATCTCGCTTAGCAGTGTTGCCGTAGGGATAGCCGCCGGGGCGCTGGCAGCGATCGACGGCAGCAACACACCGACGGAGCAGAAGAGCCGGAGGGTGAACGCATTGTTCGGCATGGGGACGTGCCTGATTGAGGATACGAACGCATGGCAGCTTACCGAGCGCGATGTTCTCCATCGCCTGCTCATCGTCATGGACGAAGGCGTGCATTCGACGAATGCCGGATAAGCAGATCGCCTCGCAAAGTCTTGCGCCAAGGCATCTTGGTGGCGCTTCCGTGATCGCGTGCCGGCTGATCGCCGTGTATCTATTTTTGCCAGCTTGCAGGCCTGGCCCCAAAGGACTCGCGAACAGGGTTCGCTCCCACAAGGTCGCGGCAACCTGCTCCTGTGGGAGCGAACCCTGTTCGCGAGTCCTTTGGGGCCGTGACTTTCCAAAGGCTGCCTTGCTCTTGATTGAAATACGCCACCAGCCGTCGCTGTGGTCAAGCATTTTTCCCCGGACAGCAGTGAGCCTTCGCTGGTATGACGATCAAGAGCGAAGAGCAGCGCGCTTCGCACATGCCCCTCACCGTCATGCCAGTGCAGGATGGCATTCAGTGAAAACCACGGCGATCGGGTGGTTCTGGATTCCGGCTCCCCGCCGACCGCCCCAGCGGCCCGACGTCCCCGTGTTAGAATTTTCAACGCATCGAGCGACCGGCCCTGATTTTGAAGCTTGTATTTGCTCATCAATTACGCGCGATCGCTGCCCTGTCGGTCGTCGTCTACCACTACTGGGGTATCTTCTTCGTCCCCATCGTGCGCTCGATCATCGGCACGCCCGCGAGTTTCGTGCCGATGCAGCCTGACTACACGCGGCATGTGTTGTCACCGGCAGCCGGCGGGTTCTACTACGGCGTTTTCGGCGTCGCCGTTTTCTTCCTGATCAGCGGCCTGGTCATCCCCATCAGCCTGAGGAATCTGACGACGGGCAAATTCCTCGTCCGGCGGTTCTTCCGCATCTATCCGGTCTACTGGTTCTGCCTGCTGATCAGCATCGGCATGTACGCGATCTGCTCGTGGTACTGGTCGACGCCAATGTCCGACAGGATCAGCTGGCCCTATGTGATGAAGAACCTTGCGCTGCTCCATAGCGCAACGGGCATAGCCTCGCTGGATTTCGTCTGCTGGTCGCTGGCCGTTGAGGTCAAGTTCTACGCGGTGATCGCCCTGATCTTCCTGATCGGCAGGAATGCCCATCAGGTCATCGCACTTTCCCTGGGCTTCCTGGCGGTGTGTTGCCTCGCCGCCTATGTCGCCACGCACAGCGCAAACCAGGAATCCTTCTTCGCGTACATGATGTCGGACATGAAGTACATGTCCTTCATGTTCCTTGGCTGCCTGTTCTATTACGTCCTCTACAAGGAGATCAGCGCAGGCGCGGCCCTTGGCTACGGGGCCATCATCTACGTCTTGTTTGTCACTATCAGTTCGTTCTACGAAAAAGAATTCTTCGGCGCGCTGGCGAAGAACTACACCTATGCCTTGCTACTGTTCTCGGCGTGCTACCTGCTGAGGAGTCGGTTCAGGGACAATAAGGTCCTCGATTTCCTGGCGGACATCAGCTTCCCGCTCTACCTGGTCCACTCCATGATCGGCTACGTCGCCATGCCCATCCTGATCGACAAGGGCGTGCCATACACGTTTGCCTGGATGATCTCCCTGGGCCTGGCCCTGCTTGTCGCCTTCCTGGTTCACAAGTGCGTCGAGCTACCCGTGAACGACTTTGGCAAGACGGTATCGAACCTGAGGGCGAAGTGGTCCGCGAAACACGCCGTCGATATGCTCTAGCGTTTCGACGTAAAGCTTGGGGTGGCAGGCCTCGATCACGAAAAGATTTCGAAGCCTGATTCGCACCCCGGATTTCATCGCTAACCGTGTCGAGCACGACTACTGAGAAAATGCGTCCGGATTCATCCAGATGGCTTCCCAGACGTGACCGTCGGGGTCGGCCAGGTTCCGGTTGTACATGAAGCCGAGGTCCTGCACCGGGTTGATATCAGCCGTTCCGCCGGTGGCAGCCGCGGCCAGGTTCATTGCGTCGACCGCCTCGCGACTGTCGCACGACACGGCAAGCATGACCTCGCTCGAGGTACTCGGCGGGACAGGGCGACTGGTGAACGTGCGCCACTTGGCGAGGGTCAGCAGCATCACGTTGATCGACTCGCTCCACACCATGCAGGCGGCCGTGTCGTCGCTGAATTGTGCATTGTTGGTAAAGCCCAGCGCCTCGTAGAAGCGCTTGGAGGCGCCGAGGTCGCTGACTGGCAGGTTCACGAAGATCATCTTGGTCACTACGGGTTCCTTTGACGAAGGTTGCGGTATGGTTTCGCCGAGGAATGAAAACACGTAATTAATTGCGGGCCCATATGTCGAAAGGCACTGAATCGAACGGGCACCCGGGGAAGGCCCGGTACCGCGGCTCGATCAATCCGGCTGCAACCCAAGCGTCCTGGCCTCATAGATGGCCTCGGCCTTTGACGTGACCTTGAGCTTGCTGTAGATGCGCCGCACGAAGGAGCGCACCGTGTAGTGCGACAGCTCCATGAGCTTGGCGATTTCATGGGCGGTGAAGCCCTTGGTAATCAGGTCGAGCACTTCTTTCTCGCGCACCGATAGCAGATGGGGCGGGGCAACCGGCTCCTGGCCAGCGCCAGTGCCGACGATCCCTTGCCGGAATCGCATCAGGATCTGCCGCGCGATGATGGGGCTGATCGGGCTGCCGCCATTGGCGAGACTGCGGATTTCGTCGACGATTTTGGCCGGCGAGCTGTCTTTCAGCAGGTAGCCCGCGGCCCCGGCTTCGATCGAGCGCAGGACATGCGTCTCGTCGCCGAAATTGGTGCTGACCATGATGCTGCAGCTGGGCCATTGCATGACCGCGGCCTTGATCACATCGATTCCCGAGCCATCGGGCAAGCCCAGGTCAACCAGGAGCACGTCCACCGGCGGCCCTTGCAAGATCGCCAGTCCCTGTGCGCGCGTGCTGGCCTGCGCGGCCAGGCGCATATCTCCCGCCGCACCGATGGCCCGGCTTATGGCCAGGCAAAAGTCGGGATCGTCCTCGACGATCGCGATATTCATCAGGGGCGGATCTGAGCTGGGCAGGTCTGAATCGATGATCGCGGCTCCCGTTAGCCGGTAAATATTACGACGTATTTCCGGCGCCACTGTAGCGTCTTTGTTCTACAGACAACCCCCGGCCCATCGATCAGATTGATGCAAGTCAGGACAACCGCCAAACCGGTTTTCCCGCTTGCAGCTATCGATCGCGTGGCTACAGGCATTCCTCAGCGCGATCGTTACTAGGGGTAAGGAATATGTCGCAGATCCTGGGTGGTTGGACCGATTTCAATTACGACGTGACCGTCGAAGCCAAAGCGGTGCTCACCGAGGCCCTGGGCGGCCTGGTCGGCGTCAAGTACGTGCCCACGGCTGTCGCCACGCAGGTTGTCGCGGGCACGAATTACTGCTTCCTGTGCACCGGCACGGGCACATACCTGCCGTCGCCCAGCTATCCGGCGCTGGTTTACGTGTACAAGCCGCTGTCGGGCAATGCACACGTTACCGAAATCACCCGCATCAAGCCCTGATCGGTCGCGGGTTGCAGGACGCTCATTCCGCGGCGAACACCTCGGTTCGCCGCTTTATCCGATACGAGTTGACAAGGAGAAAACCCATGGCTGGATTCAAAGTATTCAACAAGACCGATCAGGACGCCTGGATAACCATCTACGAGCCATTTGGCCAGCAGATCGGGTATGGCAACGTACCGGCAGGTGGCAGCCACGAATTCACCACCGGCGCCTACGCCATCGGCTCGCAGTACAAGCTGCTTGCCGAGTACCCGACCAAAGAGCCGCACCTGTGGACAACCTCCACCAGGCAGTACGTGACAAAGACGGACTATGACTCGATCCACCTGATGGGCAATGCCTCGGGCGGTTACTGGCAGAATCCTTGATTCTTTAGTCAGGCGTTGAAGCACAAGGGAACGCTTGCGTGCCCTTGTGCCTTCGCCAAGATATGCTCATCCGATGAAAAACATGCCAGCGCCGCGCTTTGCCTATGGGGCGCTTGTCATCTGTCTGGCATTGCTGGCTTTCATCGCCATGCGGTATGCGGATCAGGCGGACAAACCGCGGCCCAATGCCAGCCTGCATCTGACCCAGGCCGACTGGCAGGTCCAGGACTCTCCCGGCTTCAGCACGCCGCCCATGGCATGGCATGGCAGCGATCTGCCCGGGACGTGGCGCCCGGTCACGTTGCCCCTGGCCCTGCCGATCGACCTGATGCGCCAGGCGGAATTTCCTGCCGCGACACAGACGACCCGCGTGACCTGGATCAGGCTGATGACGCCAAGGGTGCCCGGCGGCCCCGGCCCCCTGGCCTTGTACGGCGCACGGATAAAAACCGACGGCACTATTGCGGTCTATGTCGACGGCCGCATGGTGCACCGGGCGCAACAGGAAGGCCCGCTATGGAACAGCACCCGCACGCCGCTATGGGTAGTACTGGATAAGCCAGAAGACGGTGCGCCGGCAGCGAAGGCAATGGAAATCCTGATCCGCCTCGAGCATTCGCAGGACACCCAGGTGGCCTTGTCGTCGCTATGGTTGGGGCAGGCCACGGCCTTGCGTCCGCGCTACCACGTACGCCAATGGCTGCAGCAGGAACTCCCCGGGATGTTGAACGCGGCTTTCCTGGCCGTCGGGCTGTTCGCCCTGTTTGTGTGGTTCAAGCGTCGCCACGAATCGAGCTACATGTTCTTCTTCGTGCTGGCCACCGTGTCGTTCCTGCGTGGCCTGCATTTTTACGTTCCCGTTCCCATCGCCAATGACTGGTTTGCCTGGCTCACGGTCAACTCGTTGCTGTGGCTGGTGACGGTGGTTCATCTGTTTATCTGTCGACTGCATGGACGGCCCCTGCGTGTTTTTTCGCTCGGCATGATGATCGCGGCCGCCCTGGTTGGCCTGCTGACCCTGCCGGTGCTGGCGATCTGGCCCAATACGCCCAAACTCACGCCTTTGATTTATGCCGCGACCGGACTGACCAGCATCATCGTCAGCATCATCGGCTGGGTGCTGGCCGGAAATCACTCGAACGAGGCCAGGCTGGTATCGGTGGGCCTGTTTGTATGCACCTTGTTCGGCGTGTCCGACTGGGCCGTGCAGAACAATGTCATCAGCCCGGAAGGCTGGTACCTCGGCGCCTATGCCAATGCCATCACCTTCGCCACCTTCGGCATCCTGATGTATCGCCGCTATGTGGCGGCCGTCGGTGAAGTGGAACGGGTCAACGCCAGCCTGGCCAGACGCCTGCAGGTACGCGAAGCGGAACTCGAGATCAGCCATCGCCTGCTGCACGAAGCCGGGTTGCGGCAAACGATCAGCGAGGAACGGCAACGACTGATGCAGGATATGCACGACGGCCTGGGTTCGTCGTTGATCAGTGCGATTCGCCTGGTCGACCACGGTGGCCTTAGCGATCAGAAGTTCTCGCAGGTTCTGAAGACCTGTCTGGACGACCTGAAGCTGGCCATCGACTCGATGGAGCCGATCGAAGCGAACCTGCTGCTATTGCTGGCCACGCTGCGGTTTCGCATGGAGCCCCGCCTGGAGGGTGCGGGCATCTCCTTGCTGTGGGAGGTGCAGGAACTGCCCGCGCTCGACTGGCTCGACCGCACCAGCGCGCTGCATATCCTGCGCATCATCCAGGAGAGCCTCTCCAATATCCTGCATCACACCCTGGCCGTGCAGATACGTGTCGGTACGTCCCTGGAGGCCGGGGGCGTGCAGGTATCCATCGAAGACAACGGACAGGGTTTCGATGTGGAAAAGGCGCTAGGCACGCCCAGCGGCCGCGGACTGCATAACCAGCGGCGCCGCGCTGAAGCCATCGGCGGCAAGGTGGCGTGGCATTCGGGGCCGGGCGGGACGCGCTTCACGCTCTGGGTGCCGCTGGAGCGCGCCGCAAGTATTTCGTGACACCCGTGCGACGACGCACGGCGCCGCAAGACGCGGCAATCATTCAATCCAGGGGGGAACACATGTTATTCGAGCCAGTGCAAGGGCAGTATTACCGCATCGTCGCCAGGCACAGCGGGAAGGTCGTCGAGGTCCACCACGCCAAAGCCGAACGCGGTATGCCGATCCAGCAAGGCGACTGGGTCGGTGGCGACTACCAGCAATTCCAGTTCCATAAGAACGGGCAGTACTACAACATCGTGGCGCGCTTCAGTGGACGCAGTCTCGACGTGCCGAACGGGTCGGCGGCCGATGGCCTGGGCCTTGTGCAATGGGACAGGCACGACTACTCCCTCAACCAGCAATTCGAACTGTTGCCCGGGGGTGATGGTGCTTACTACATCGGCGTGCGGCAAAGCCAGAAATTTCTCTGCATGAAAGATGCCGGGACGGCCTATGGTGTTCCGCTGGTGCAACAGACGTGGAGCGGGGGCAAACATTTCCAGTTCTCGCTGGTGCCTTGCGGGCCGGACATCCAGCCGCGCGCCTTGCGCGAAGCGGTGCTTCGCGGCGTGGATCCGATCCGCGATTCCGTGCTTTCGTTGCTCAACCTGATCCCCACCGCCGGCGGCGGCGTAAAGTTCCTGTTGGGCCTGTTCTGGCCGGAAACCGACGGAAGCCTGGTAGATCAGATTCGCGACTATGTACGCAACGTCGCCCGGCAGATGATCGATGAGGAATACCTGAACAGCCTGGCCAAGGACATGGAGGGTTTCAAGAGCGCTATCAAACAATATGCCATGGCCACCGATGGCGCGGACAAAGGCACGTGGATGACCGCCATGTTATTGGCGTTCGATGTCCGGCAGGCGTATTTTTTCGACAAACGCGCTCCGGAGAAGACACTTCCGCACCTTCTTACCCTCGGTACGATGCATCTGTCCGCATTGCGCGAACGCTATGACAACTTCGAGAAGCTTTACGGAAAAAAATCCGATAAGCCTGCGGAACAGCTCAAGGATCTCCAGGACCACGTCAAGCAGTATGTCGACGGCGCGAAAACGGCTCGGGACAAGACCCTGGAATGGCGACTGAAATATATCGAATTTTCCCAGCAGATGTCCTACGTCAATGGACAGGCGCACCACGATGTCTTCGTGGTCGAGGACCGTTACGACGGTTTTCGCCAGGTCTCCGATACGGGTCGCTTCGAGCAAAGCCGTATCGAGGGAAAAGCAGTCTATGAAGAGCGCAAGCGTGAGGTAACGGAGGCGTTCAATGCGGAACTGGATGCGCTGTTTGGCCCAGCACTCATTTGGAAATACATCAACCCCGCGCTGAAGGAGCTACCGAAGGTCGTACGCGTGGCTTCGAAGTCGGGCCTTTTCGGTGGGCAGCGAGGCACTGCGTTCGACGGCGAGAAGGCCGCCATGTTCGAGAAACCCATTACCGACATCGGCATCAAGCTCAATACAGCAGGCGACCGGGTCCTCGGATTGCTCATCGGCCGCGGCCCGTCGGGCCAAACCACCTGGGGCGCCTATACATCTCCGGGCAACCTGCGAACGCATATCCTTGGCAATGGCGAATTCATCACGGCCGCGTACGGCGCCCACGGTGGCCCGGGCGACCCCCTGTATTCGCTCTACTTCGTCACCAACAAAGGCCACATCGTCGGTGGCGGCCGCCGCGACATAGGCAAGTCCTGGGAAGTGAAGCGCCGATCGGCAGCGACACGCAATTCGACAGCGCCTTCGGCTGGGCCAGCAGCGAGAGGATCGAAAGTCTCGGCTTCCGATGGACCTACGCGCGAAAGGAATAGCTCGTTAAGTGGCGCGTGGCCTCGTTGATTGAGACCGCGCGCCATCGATCAACGCTTTACCGGTTTACTCACTTCCGTCTGGCCCGGCTCCAGCACCTTGTTACGGCTACTCTGCGGTGCCATGAAGGGCACGGGCTTTCCCGTGGTCTTGTCAATCAGAAGGGAATGACGCTCGCCACGCGCGAACAAGTGCTGCTCTCCCCATTGCCGTAGGGCGACCACGACAGGAAACAGGCTATTTCCTTTGGCCGTCAGCACGTACTCCTGATACGCCGTGCCGTCGGATGCGGGTTGCATTTCCAGTACGTCCGCTTCGGTCAGCCGGCGCAGGCGATCCGTCAGGATATTGCGCGCCACGCCGAGGCTGCGCTGGAAATCGCCGAAGCGGTGTATGCCATCGAACACATCCCGCACGATAAGCAGCGACCAGCGGTCGCCGACGACGTCGACGCTGCGTGCCACCGGACAGGTTTCGCCGGGATCGGCTTCGTGGTGGGCCATGAGTCGTCGTCCGTCGGCATCGGTAAAGAATCTGGTTGCACTTTAAAACTACTTTTCCTATGACTCAATCAGTTTTGTTTTGCAACTAGATTGGAGGGCGGGTAGCTATGGCGTCTCCCTGCATCGCAGCTGACTTGCCGGTGCGCCGCGCCGATATGTCGCGCGGCCTGGTAATGCTGTTCGCCGCGGCCAGCGGATTGAGCGTGGCCAATGTCTATTACGCGCAACCGTTGCTGGACGTACTGGCCCGGGATTTTGGCATCAGCCATGCGGCTGTCGGTGGCGTCGTGACCGCGACGCAGGTCGGCTGCGCCCTGGCCTTGCTGTTGCTGGTACCACTCGGTGATCGCGTGGATCGCCGGCGCCTCATGGTCGTGCAGTTGATCGCGCTGGTGGCCGCGTTGGGCGTTGTGGCGTTGGCGCAATCGACCACGGTATTGCTGGCGGGCATGCTCGGTGTTGGCCTGTTGGGTACGGCGATGACACAGGGGCTGATCGCCTATGCGGCGAGCACTGCAAAGCCGGATGAACAGGGAAGAGTCGTTGGGGCGGCGCAGGGCGGCGTGTTCATTGGCTTGCTCCTGGCCCGCGTGTTCGCCGGCGGCGTCAGCGACCTGGCGGGTTGGCGTGGCGTGTATGTCTGTTCGGCGGCGATGATGCTGGTACTTGCGTTGCCCTTGTGGCGGCGGCTGCCACAGCTCGCTGTCGCACCCCACGCGATGAGCTATCCGCACCTGATCGCCTCGATGCTGACCTTGCTGCGGGAGGAGAGGGTGTTGCAAATCCGTGGCGCGCTCGCCTTGTTGATGTTCGCGGCGTTCAACATTTTCTGGAGTGCGTTGGTGCTACCACTCAGCGCGCCGCCCTACGGGTTCTCACACACGACCATCGGCGCCTTCGGGCTGGTCGGTGCGGCGGGCGCGCTGGCCGCCATGCGTGCAGGGCGATGGGCGGACCGCGGGTTCGGCCAACGTACCAGCGCAGCTGCGCTGATCGTGCTCCTGCTGGCCTGGTGGCCGTTATCGCTGATGGGGTCATCCATGTGGGCACTGGTGCTCGGCATCGTATTGCTGGACCTGGGAGGCCAGGCCTTGCATGTGACCAATCAAAGCATGATCTTCCGCACCCGGCCCGAGTCGCATGGCCGGTTGGTCGCCCTTTACATGCTTTTTTATGCCGTTGGCAGCGGTGTGGGAGCGATCGGCACGACGGCAACCTATGATCGTGCCGGCTGGCCTGGCGTATGTGCATTGGGCGCCATGGTCAGCCTGCTTGCGCTGACATTTTGGGCAGTTACGCGAAAGTACATGCCAGGCGCATGCCCTAAGGCTTCCGCAACAGGCTGTTCGTGCTGACTTCCTAACCCCGATGACGCAGCCGCCACGCCTCGGCGCTGCCGATGCACAGCATCAACCAGGCCAGTCCGGTCGTATAGCCGGCCACCACGTCGCTGAAATAATGCACCTGGAGCAGGATGCGGCTGATGCCGACCACGGTGATCAAGGTAACGGCGATGGCGACGATGAGGCGATGCCAGCGCGGCGGCGTCGAGCGCAGCAGTACATAGGCGAGCATGCCGTAGAACACCATCGAGCCGGAGGCGTGGCCGCTGGGGAAGCTGTAGCTGTGCTCGACGATGAAACCGTGATCGTGCAAGGGGCGTTCGCGCTGGAACCATGCCTTCAGCACGGAATTGATCGTGGCAGTGCCGACCAGCGCAAGCAGCCAGGTGACGAGCATGCGCCATTCACGGCGGAAGCCAAGGAGCAGGGCGACGACCAGGGTGGCTATCGCGACCAGCGGCGGATCGCCCAGGTGGGTCAACCAGGCGATGCCGCGTAGCAAGGGCAGCGGCATGTTATCGCGCAGATCGCCGGCGAGATCCGCATCGAACTGGGTCAATCCATCCTCGCGACGGACCGCCACGGCGATCGCGACACTGATCAGGACGGCGACCATGACCGTCGCCCCAACCGTCAAAGGCCGTAAAAGACGGGCCTCTTCATTGGCGCGATGCCGGACGACACGCCGCCAGGCGAGGTCAGCTCCAACGAGGACACAGGCCAGCACGATGGCCCAAAGCGAAAGCGCGTGTGCGCTGATCCATTCGGCGGTGGTATCCATGGGTTCCTTATTGCAGGCAGAATTGTTGGAGCGAGGTGGGTCGGTTAAAGTTTCAGGAGATCGATGCTTCAGGGCCTGCGTTGAGCAAGCGCGCAGGGATAACAGATAGCCAGGGAGCTCCAGAATGCCAGCAAACGCAATCCGCAGTGAATACGAGATCTCCAGCGATCGGCAGCGCATCGACGTCGCAGCAGTCCACACATTTCTTACCCAATGCTACTGGGCGACCGGTATTCCACTCGGAGTCGTGGAGCGCGCTATCGCAAACTCGCTTTGTTTTGGCGTGTACCTCGGAGCGCAACAGGTAGGTTTCGCTCGTGTGGTCACCGACGAGGCAACGTTCGCGTACCTCGCGGATGTCTTCATACTTGAGCCACATCAAGGTAAAGGCCTGTCGAAGTGGCTTATGGAGGTCATCACCGCCCACGAAGCATTGCAGGGCCTCAGGCGCTTCCTGTTGGCAACCAGGGACGCACACGGCCTGTACGCCAGGTTCGGTTTCGAAGCGCTGGCCAACCCGTCGGTCATGATGGAACGTCTCAAGCCCGATGTTTATCAGCTACAGGTGTAAATCCTTCACGAGAGTTGGTTAGCCGCGTGCCCCGCTGCGCGGCCTTGTCGTCCCCGCCGACCTCACGCTCAAAGGGGCCCCGGTAGATCGCGAGCCGGCTGATCGCCGTGTATCTATGGTCGCCAGCGTGAAAGGTCTGGCCTCAAAGGACTCGCGAACAGGGTTCGCTCCCACAGGAGCAGGTTGCGACGACCTTGTGGGAGCGAACCCTGTTCGCGAGTCCTTTGGGGCCTTGACTTCCCGATCACCGTCTTGCTCTTGGTGGTCATGCTCGTGACGATCAAAAGCCCAGGAGGTCGCCTCACCAGAACCCACGTCTTCCGGCGCCAGGATCCGCTCAGTTGGCCTGATATGGCCCGAAGCGCTTGATCACCTCGCGCGTCTGGTCCGCATCGTTCAGGATGAAAACTTCGTAGCTGGCCCCGCCCGGAGCCACACGAAGGACGACATGCCCGCCGTTACTCCGATAGATGCGGTCCATGATCGGGCCGATGGCGATCCGCGTTTCCGCGCTCATCCCTGTCGCGAAGACATCGCGCGGGCCGGGGTAGAACTCCTGGGACGCCATTCTCACGACAACCTCTTCCCCCGGCTGCGCCGAAAGCCAGTTCTGCTGGATGATGACCCGCGGCCGCAGCGCCCGAAGGATGGCGCCATTGGTGGAATCGCGATTGCCGTGGTGATCCAGCACCATGGCGTCCACCGGGCCAACGACAGCAGCGACCGGTGTTTCTATATCTCGCCAGTAAGGCTGCTTGTAGTCCGGAACGCCGGGAATATCGCCTCCCGCGTAATAGGAAAACTTCCCGTAGCTGATCCTGATGACGTTGCTGAACGGGTTCTCATCGAAGTGACAGTCTTTGATGGCATCGAGCGGAATGTACTGCTGCGTATCGGTGCCGCGTCCGGTCCAGATGACGCCGCTCGACGCGATATTCCTGATGTGAAAATCAGGAAACTTTTGGGCCTGTTGCAAGCGGATCTGATCCAGTTCACCCGGGTGAAGTCCGACCACCGGCTTTCCTTGCCGTTCGCGGAACGCAACCATATCCAGGTAGTTGGCAAGCGATCGGTCGCCGTCAACTTCCGCGCAGGTCCGAAGATCGACGGGAAGTTTGTAATTTGGCGCCGCCCGATCGATGAGGGTCCTGATCGGGATGAGGTCGCCAACTTCGGTGATGCCAGCCAGCTGGTACGCGCCCGTCGCTGACCTGGGACTCGTCGGCAGTACCGTCCCGATATGATCCGTGTGGAAGTGCGTGATCAAGGCATAGTCGAGCGCCGGCGGACTGCCAGGCGGCGCAAATTGGCGGATGTAGTCCGCGATCCAATACCCGGCGGAGTGAGTGGCGTCCGGCCGGGGCGGAAACGCCTTCAGCGGCGCCACGGACTTGACGAATGCCGGGTCCGCCTCACCCGCGTCAAGCAGCATGGTCGTGCCATCCGGCATGACGATATACGCGGCGTTTCCGCGTCCGGTGCTGATGTGATGGATATAAAGATAGCCTTCCGTCCATGGCGGCAGCGACTGCTGCCCAACGGCGGCTGTCGGCGGGTTCTCCGACGCGTCTTTTGCCGGGAGTCCAGCGGCCCTGGCCGTCCCCGGTCCAAGGGTGAGAGGGCCAGCGAGCAACAGGGTGAAGGCCGCGGCTACGACGCGAGACAGGAACGGTGATGTCATGGGCAAGTTACCGCGCGAACAGGGAGGTTGGGGCGGCACCAGCCGGCGGCGCCACTAGTCGAGATCGAAAGCCAAAGTGGCGGAAACGGCGCGGGGCGTCAACCGGCAAAGGCGCGCTACCGCCCAGGAACATCTCGGGCATTCGGCAAGTGCAAACCCGTGGTCATCAAGCGTTGCGCAGAATGAATAGCCTCGACCGCGGCCTCCAGGTCAAAAGGTTTCGGTAACACCTGGACCCGTCCCAGCGTAAAGCCGTGGTCGAAATCGGGATCGTTGATGACTGCAACGATGGCTAGCATTGGCCAACGGATGCTTGCCTCGATCGCGAATTGAAACGGAAAGTCGTCTTCAACGAGATGGCCGTGTGCGATGAGAACATCCGTCCGGGCTTCAGCCAGAATACGTTCGCCATCGTGTCGCGTGATCGCGCACATGGTGTAAAAGTCGCGAGCTGACAGCGCCAGCGCCAAAGCGTTGGCAAGCAATGGCTCTGACTCGACAATGAGTACCCGCTGCTGTCCCTCAGCCATCCCCCTGTCCCCTTTTAAAACCCAAGCATACGCCGGCAGATGAATTCAGGCCCGTAAGAAATGGGGTGGGCTCGCCGGCCCCTGGGATGTTCAGGTGGCAGCGAGGGCAGGGAGGCTTTCCGCGCGAGGCGGTGCGACGATCCAGATGACGACGGCCGAAACCAGGGTGAGAACGGTAAACATCCACAGCCGGCCCGTTGAAAGGTCGCCGGGTGCGGGTGCAAGCGCTACCACGCTGTAGGCGATGTTCGACGCGGTGTGGAAGAGCATGTTGGACAATATATTGCGGCCACCGCGGTGGTAGGCCCAGGAGAACAGGAAACGCATGCCGACCGTGACGATGAAGAAGATGTAGAAGGGTGTGTAACCCTGTATGGCGCCCTTGGTCACGATGAAGAACAGAGGCAGATGCCACAGCGCCCAGATGGCACCGAGGATCGCAGTGGAAGTCTTCAGCGGTAGCACCACGTCGAGCTTGTCCGACAGCAGTGTCCATCCATACTCTTCGGCAAGCGTTCCGCCCAGCACGAACAGGAACAAGTAGTTGAGCGGGAATTCCGCCAGGGTCATCGTGAAATGCGGCGCCACGCCCGCGAGTCGCGCATGCACCAGCTCGACGATGATCGCCAGTATCGGCATCAGGAAGAACGAAACCAGGAACACACTCCAGCCCATTCGCGGGTCGAAGCCGCGGCGGAAAAAGCTTGCCGTTTGCCGCAGGCCGCCCTCGCTATAGGTTGTCACGGCCGCGCTTATGAACGGGCCGAATGAGCCGATGAAGAGCATCGGCAGGAGGGGAAGCGACATGACATTTTTGGTGATCAGCAAGGCGACCAGCCAGAAAGCCCATGCGAACCCAAAGGCGACGACCAGGTAAAGCGTGATGGATCGTGAGTTCCGGATCATTTCATTCCCCCTCTCATGCGGTTATACGAACGGTTCTTTTTTTTGCGTCGATAAGCTCTGGAGGGGCAGAGGCGGTGTTGTGATCTGTTGGCGTGGACAAGAGAACCACGCGTCGACGCGATGCACATCTGCCATAAGGAATGCCACGACGCCCAGGGATTCGTACCTGGCGGAAGCGCAAGAAGTTTCGGCGTCATGGGGTCAGCAGAGGGTAAGGCGGCGATCGGGCACACACGATCGCGGTCTTTAGTCGACAGTAGCTTCTTGCAGAAACCCGAGCACTGCGTCCAGAAACTCGGCGGGGTATTCGACATTTGACAGGTGAACGGCGGGCAGGATTACCAGCCTTGCGTTGGGCACTGTCGCAGCAATCAACTCACTGTGGCTAAGCGCCGTCACGGTGTCATGCTGGCCGGCAATCACCAGGGTGGGCCTCGAGATCAGCGATATGGTGCGGCGAAGGTCCATGTCGCGGATCGCCGCGAACAGGCCGGCCAGCCCATGCCGGTCCGTGGCCAGCAGCATGGCGCGAAATGTCTCCACGACAGGATCCTTCGCCAGCATCGCCGCCGGGAACCAGTTGGCCAGGAACGTCTCGGCGGTTTCCGACATGTCCGGCGCTCGCAGCACGGCGGCAATCCGTCCGGCAAACACTTCCGGCGGCCCGAGGTAGGCCGAGGTATTGCTCAATACCAGGCGGTCAATCCTCTCCGGCGCATGGATGGCCAACCATTGCCCGACGAAGCCGCCCAATGACAGCCCGAGGAAGTGGCCGCGCTCGATCTGCAAGGCATCGAGCAGCTCGATCACATCGCGACCAAGCCGGTCGAGCGAATAGGCACCGACGGGAACGCTTGAGGCCCCGTGACCGCGGAAGTCATAGCGCAGGACGCGAAAATGCTTCGACAAGCCCTCGATCTGGGCATCCCACATATGAAACGTCGTGCCGATGGAATTCGCCAGGATCAGCACCGGCTTTTCTGTAACGCCGTCGAGACGATAGCCGATGCGAGCGCCATCGCCGACGGTGACGAAATTCAGTTCAGTCATGGTGGAAAAACGTCCTTGGGTTGGAAACCAAGGAAATCCTAGATAAGGCGCGCCTTTGGTGATATTACAAAGAAAGGACAATCACTGTAGTAAAAGCTGACATGGCCGAATTCACCCTTCACGATCTGGAGTGCTTCGATGCCGTGGTGCGCGCCGGCGGCTTCCAGCCCGCCGCGGCCTTGCTGCATCGTTCGCACCCTGCGGTGTTCGCTGCGGTCGCCAAACTCGAACGCCAACTCGACCTGGTGCTTCTCGATCGCAGCGGCTACCGCGTGCGTCCCACGGCGACGGGCCTGTCGTTTCATCGTCGGGCCCAATCCCTGTTGCGCGAACTGCAAGGCCTGCGTACCCACGCTGCCCAGCTGTCGTTGGGTGAAGAGAGCGATATCCATGTGGTCATCGGCGACCTGTGTCCGCTTCCGCAAGCGCTAGGCATGCTTGGACGGTTCTTCGCCGACTATCCGGGCACGCGGCTACATCTGCATTTCGAAGCGGTAGGCGGCCCGTGGGAGCGTCTCTTCGACGACAAAGCCGATGTGATTCTGCACTGGATCGACAAAAGCGACCCACGGGTGGAGTGGGTCGATCTGTGCAAGGTGCCCTTCATTCCCGTCGTAGCGCCTGGCTTTTTGCCCGAGACGATCAAGCAGCCGGTGACGCCAGCTCACCTGCACGCGTTCACGCAATGCATCATGCGCGACACGGCCAGTCACTCACCGCAACAGGATTACTTCATGATCGAAGGCGCGCCTCAATGCATGGTGGCCGATCAGGGCATGAAGAAGGAAATCATCCTGCAGGGCCTGGGGTGGGGCCACATGCCGCGCTTCATGATCGAGGAAGAACTACACGACGGCCGCCTGCAATCCATAGCCGGCACGCATATGCCAGGCCGTATCGAGGAACTGGTCGTGGCGCGCCGCCGAGATCGGCCACACGGGCCAATGGCCAATCGTTTGTGGGAGCGGATACAGCAAGAAGCGCCGGCGCTGCGCCGAGCGCTCGAGCCCCGGAAAAACCCTGGCCGGGCTATAACAAAATCAACACGTTACGCGAGGTAACTTCAGGGCTGGTTGCCCAGGCCAAAGTGGAGATTCCCCATGGCAAAGCTTGTCTTCGCCTTGAACCAGTCCCTCGATGGCTACGTCGACCACGATGCCTTTGCACCTGGTCCGTCGCTGTTTCGCCACTTCATAGAACAAACGCGCGACCTGACGGGCAGTGTGTACGGTCGCCGCATGTACGAGGTCATGCGTTATTGGGACGAAGACGCTCCTGAGTGGGATGCGGCGGAGCGCGAGTACGCGGTGGCGTGGCGGAGCCAACCAAAGTGGGTCGTGTCGCGCTCGCTGGCGTCAGTCGGTCCGAACGCTACCCTTGTCGCCGATGACATGGAGGCGGTGATACAGCGGTTGAAGGCCGAGCTCGCCGGGGAGATCGAAGTCGCCGGCCCCGACCTGGCGCGAAGCCTGACCGACCTCGGTCTCATCGATGAGTATCGACTCTACCTCCACCCCGTCGTGCTCGGTGCCGGCAAGCCATTCTTCGCCGGCCCTCGGCCGCGGCTTCGCCTCATGGCCAGCGAGTTAATAAGCGAGGACGTGATCAGGTTGACGTACGTTCCTGCTTGAAGGTTGTCGCAGCCTCTACAACAGCACTTGCCGTGTTCGTGCAAGGAACCGATGAACTTCGTCCTCGGTCCTGGTATCGATCATATACACCGGCCGCTTTCCGTTCGGGCAAGCCAGTCGTGGTGTCGTTCCGAACAAGCGACAAATGAGCGGGCGTTCGCCGTAGACCTCGCAGCCATGTTTACCCAGATACGGGCAACTTAGCTCGGCCAGGGCCGCTGCATGCTCGGCGTCGGTCTTGATCGGCAGCCTTGCTACTTCTTCCGAGGAGGCCGTCACCGGTCCGCAGCAATCGTGGCAACCGACGATGCAGGTGAACGACGGGATGCGCTGACGCAGCGTCTCAATTTTCTGATGATTCGGGGTCATAAGGCATGGCTACTTTGTCACATGAAGCCGCAGGTACTTGCGGGGTCTTGACCGCGTCCATCGTTCCGCCCGTGGCGATCCTGATGGTAATAGTATTATCATCCAATACACATCCCAGTAGCACCGGATATCTGCTGCATGCCGATCGAACGCCGAACAGCCCGCTTGACCATCCTGATTGACCCGCGCAAGAAGGCGGTCTTCGAAGGCTTGTGCGCGGACGAGGACGCGACGCCGTCCCAGGTGGTGCGCCGCCTCATTCGGGAATACATCGAGCGCAGTTCGGGCCGGCCATGGCATGTCGAGGACGAGCTGCCATCCGATCTGGTTTCGACGGAAGAAGGGGCCCTTCGTGCCAGTGGCCAGTAAACCCGCCGCTGCATCGGCGCGAGTGGCCGCGGGGAAAAGCACCTCACAGTCGATGGCCGGACTACGCTCTGAGCAGCTTGCGTTTCTTGGTGAATACGCAGCGAGCTCTGGGGACAAGCAGGTGTTCGTGCGGATACTGTGCTGGCCCACCGTTCCGGTGGCGTGGACCACGCTGACCCAGACCGCCACGGCCTTGCGTGAGCAGCGCGGCGATGCAATGGCCTTCACTGCCTCGCCCAAAGGTGACCCGTCCTGGATCCACAACGTGGCACCGCAGCTGGGACTTCCGCTCGAGCGTGAACTCGGCGCCGCGGAAACCACCCTGGCCACGCTGATCCGGCGACTCCCGGTTCGGTTCGCGGTCGCCGTCGTCGAGCATGAGGTTGGGCAAAATCCGGGGTCGGATGCGTTGCGCTATCGCTCGTTGTATGCCGGGTGTTTGACCGCTTATAGCGGCTACCTCAAGAGCACAGGGCAGGCCGCCTGCCGCCTGGTGATCGCGCCGAGCCATGAGGCGTCGGAGAATGAGACGCAAAAGCTGGCCTACGACGCGACGTTGTCGCATGTGGATACCACCTCTCGACTCGGTGCACTGGAGCTGGCATTTTGGCCCGAGGCGACGGCACCTGTACCGCTGGAGATGGCGCAACTGGTAGCCGCTGCGGTCGGTCGCCATGTCCTGCAACCGGCGCAGGCGAGTCCGCTGTTCGAGACGGTGCGTGCCCACCTGGTGCCTCCTTCACCCTTTCACGCGCTGAGCCGCACTGCACATCGCAAGTGAGCGCGTTGGGCGAGTAGACCAGAGAGCGCCGCTCGGATCCCGACAGGCGCGTCGCCGCATCAGTCACCCCAGTAACGAAACGACGTACGTGTCCTTTTAGAGAAAGGGGAGCTTTCCTGTGAAAACGTCCGATATTCCAGCTTGTGCGCTTTGCGGGGTGGAAAACACCTACGCCGACGGAGACCTGTACATCTGTCCTGATTGCGGGAACGAATGGCCCCAGTTGACGACCAGCGTGGAGGAATCCGCTGCCGTGGTGCGCGATGTCCATGGCAACGTACTCGATAGCGGCGACTCGGTCGTGGTGATCAAAGACCTGAAGGTGAAAGGCTCGTCCATTCCCCTCAAGCAGGGTACGGTCATCCGTAATATCCGCCTGGTGGAAGGCGATACCGAGCACATCGAAGGGAACTCGGACAAGATCAAGGGTCTTGTGCTCAAGGTGTGTTTTCTAAAAAAGAACTGAGCGTACGCTAGCCGTCAAGGCCCGCTTTGGCCTGGTCCGCGATCCTCGCAGTTACCGGTTGAAGAGGCGTCGCTGGTGCTGGTCGTTGCGACTGAATCGGCGCGCACTGGAGCCAGTGGATGATTCGTGCCATCGCGTGCCCGCTGCGCGGGTCGGTCGGCGGGGCCCCGGGATCAAAAGCCGGCTGATCGCCGTGTATCTATGGTCATCAGCGTGAAAGGTCTGGCCCCAAGGGACTCGCGAACAGGATTCGCTCCCACAGGAGCAGGTTGCCGCGACCTTGTGGGAGCGAACCCTGTTCGCGAGTCCTTTGAGGCCGTGACTACCCGATCGCCGTCTTGCTCTTGGTGGTCACGATCTTTTCCACGGACAGCAGTGGGCGCGGACCGGGACACAGTGGCGATAATGACGGAATGGCCCGTTCGTCACTTGTGAGTCGTGGGATTCGTACAAAACAACCGGGAACCTAGCCGCCTTCCTCGACCGAATTGAGCCCTTCCCGGTGCTGAGTGCCCCAGTCGCTACGCCCGAGTAAAAAGTACAGCCAGCCAAGTGCCGCGCCGCCGTGACGCAACAACTGGAATGAAAAGGGCTCCAGGATCGATGCTAGCAATGCCATGGCAAAACTCGAGGTTGTACTGTCGCCACTCCAGCGACGGTACAAATGCACCGACCAGGCCTGAAATGCCAGGTCGATGGCGATCTTGCCGAGGATGATGACCAACACCGGCAGCACAATCGCGAAATGGCCGCCAAAGAGAAAGGCCAGCAGAAGGAAGAAGGCGGTCAATCCATAGAGTGGCTGCACCGTATCGAAAGCCTTGACCGGCAGCATCAGCGTGCCGAGCAGACCGTAACGCCGGTTACCTATCATGCTGCGATACCAGTACTGCGTCTGCAGGAAGCCGGCGAACCAGCGTCGCCGCTGACGCAGGAAACTGGGCAGCGTGCTGGGTGCATCCGTGCGCGCCCTGGCGCCACCGATCACGCGTACATCCCAGTCCAGGCCGCGATCGATGGCATAGCGACGCAGCCGGTGAATCAGCTCGTAATCCTCGACCAGGCAATCCGGGTCGAAGCCGCCGACGGCCACCATGGCGTCGCGTCGAAAGCACGCGAACGCACCCGAGACCAGCAGGAGACTATGCGCTCGCATCCACGCATAGCGGGAAATAAAGTTGCGCATGTATTCATAGGTCTGGAACCACTGGAAGAAGCGGCCGCTGGCCGTGCGGCTACAGACCGGCGACAGCAATCCTGCCGCGACCACCAGGTTTGGCAATACGGCAAAAGCATGGGACATTGCGGCACACGCTTCCGGGTCGAGCAGCGTATCCGCATCGACGGTCATCACCGTCTCGGTAGTCATCAAGACGATCGCCGCATTCAGGGCGCGCGCCTTGCCACCGTGTGGCATGCGCAACCAGCGCAACGCGGAAAAGGTCGGGCTCGGTTCACTAAGCCTGCCCTCGCCGGGGTCAACCAGGCCATAGCGTTCAGCCAGGAGTGCGGCGGTGCCATCGGTCGATCCATCATCGGCAATCACAATCTGCGTTGGCACGCGGGTCTGGCCGAGCAACGCATCGAGGGTGATCGACAATACCGCCGCTTCGTTATGCGCGGCCACCGCCACGCCCAGCGTCGGTGCAGGGCGACTGGTCGCAACAGGTGGCAGCGGCCTCATCAGCGAGAGCGATTTCCACGCGACGAAGATCAGCAGCAGTGTGTCGTAAATGACATACGCAATGCCGGCGGACCAGGCAGTAACGCCGTGCAGGAAGAACGCTCGCGCGAACAACACTACCCACAGCGCCATCACGCCACCGTGGATCAGTACGCTGATCAGAGGCGTGGGCACGGGCGAGATGCGCGGCGAGGCCAGCGCCCGCGCACGATCAAGAGAAAAAAGGGGCGTTTCCATCAACATCCTTCACAAATCGCTATCACACATACGTTAGCCGGGGAGCGCTTACGGCAGCATCCGTCCCAACACCGGATGGCGGTCGATCCACTGATGTTTGAGCGCGCCCAGGATGTGCAGCGCCAACACCACATAAAGCGCATAACCGCAGGCGGTATGCAGCGTGCCTAACTGGGTATGCAGTTGTTCTTGAAGGCCGGGATCAAGATGCATCAGAAAACCGATGCGGGGCCATGGCACCAAGCCGAACAAATGCATCGGATGCGATGCGGCGGCACTCCATGCCGAGTCGTGCATCCAGCCGCTGAGTGGCAGCGCGAAAATCAGTACGTAAAGCGCGACGTGTGCGGCGTGCGCCATAGCCTTTTCCCAGCCGGGGAATACGTCTGGAAGCGGTGGTGGCCGATGCATTGCCCGCCACAGGACGCGCAAGATGGCCAGCCCAAGCACCGTGATGCCGATGGACTTGTGCGTGTCGATCACCACGCGCGCACCCGTATCGGACAATATCGAGGTTGGCAGCAGGGCGGCACCCAGGCCGAGGGCGATATTGGCGATGATCAGCAGCGCGATCACCCAGTGCAGCAGCATCGCGATAGGGGTATAGCGAACCTTGTTCCCAATCACCGCTTTGCCTGGAGGCACATGCTTCGTCTTCGCGCGAGGGCTAGGTTCAATGGTGTGGGAAGCTTTCACGATAGTCAGCGATGAAAGACTGGTTAGTGCCTGAATCAACGCAAATGGTTGCACCCCCTGGCGGCCCGCATGGGCGTTGCGCCAATCGATTCAACCGAAGCTCGGCCTCCTGCGGCTCACTTCCGAGCATATAAGGTATCGAGACCCGTCAATATTTTGCGGGCACTTGGGCGAACCGGTAGGATTTACCAGGGCACGTCAGAAGATAGGGGAGATGACCATGTTGAAGCTACTGACCCGGACATTTTTACTCATCGCCTTCATGGCGGCGCCTGCATCCATACTTGCCCAGCCTCAGGGTGAAAACACGATGCCCAAAGCCGTCCAGGGCGCCTACGCGCACGTGAACGGAACCGAGATCTATTACGAAGTCCACGGACAGGGTACGCCGCTTGTCATGCTGCACGGCGGGGTAACCCCGTCGGAGATGTTTGGGACACCCCTCGCCGAAATGGCAAAGAACTTCAAGGTGATTGCGATTCATGCCCGCGGACATGGGCTCAGCAAGGACACGGGGAAACCCTGGTCGATCGAGCAGGATGCCGACGATGTCGCCGCGGTGCTCAAGCATCTCAAGATCGACAAGGCCAGCGTGATGGGCTATTCGTTCGGTGGCGCGATTGCGCTGCAATTCGCAATCAGGCATCCGGCCATGCTCGATAAACTCATAGTCATCTCCGCCGCGTATGCGAGCAAAGGCCAATATCCGGAAGTCAGGGCGGCCTTCGAACAGATGCCCGGCATGGCTGATGCGATCGGAGGCGAGATCGCCAAGTCGCCGCTGGCGCAGATGTATCCAGGCGTCGACTGGCCGACAATGATGCGCAAGACCGGTGAACTCAACAAGCAGGAGTATGACTGGTCCGCGGGGATACGTGGCATCAAGGCGCGGACATTGCTGGTGTTTGCCGACGCGGATGCCATCCGTCCCGAGCACATCGCCGGGTTCTACGAACTGCTCGGCGGTGGACAGCGAGATGCCGGGCTGGATGGGTCGCTGCGCTCACCCAACCAGCTGGCTGTTGTCCCAGGCACGACGCATTACACCATCATTGCGTCGTCGGTCGTGATGCAGTATTCGACCGACTTTCTGAAACACTAGGGAGCGAAGCTCTTCGGAAAGCCCCCGGTCCGGTCGACCATGCGCACGACCGAGCTTTCGGAGACGGAGGTGATCAAATCCTCTCAACCACCCCGTCCCTTAACTCCCGCGCATTCTCCGATGGTCTGCGGCGACACCGCCTTCACGGCGCTCACGCTGTGCGTCCACATCTCGCCGTCTACATATCACACAGTGCCAGGCACGGTTTAACCCCAGGCTCGGAGAACATGATGGACCGGTCATGCTGCCCACGTCGATGATCACGGCGCGGCCAATCGATCCACTCGCCGGGGAAGCGCTCTCGTCGGCGGGCGCGGCTGAGGATGTCTACGATTGCCTTATCCTGGGCGCGGGCCCGGCTGGACTGACGGCGGCCACCTACCTGGCACGGTATCAGCGCCGCGTCCTGGTCGTCGATGCCGGCCAATCCAGGGCGCGTTTGATTCCGACCAGCCACAACTGTCCGGGCTTTCCGTTCGGCGTGGCTGGAAGCGAAATCCTGTCGCGCTTCCGCGCGCAGGCTGAGAGCCATCAGGTGCCCATCGTCAGTACACGAATTGAGGACCTTCATCTACAGGATGGCCGTTTCTGCGCTTCGGACGGTGCGCAACAGTGGTGCGCCCGTAATGTGCTTCTTGCGACAGGAATCGTCGATCGCTTGCCCGACGCCGAGGGCCTGGAAGAAGCGATCGCCGCGGGCAGCTTGCGCTTATGTGCGGTGTGCGACGGGTACGAAGCGCGGAACGAAGCAGTGGGTGTTTACGCGTCGATCGAAGACGGATTGACGCACGCGAAGTTCCTCCGGACCTTCTCCGCCGACGTTCATGTGCTGGCCCCCGAGCAGGGGCCTCCGAGCGCAGAGCAATTCGCGCAGGCCGAGGCCGCGGGGGTCACTTTGCATGCGGGTATTCGAGGGCTCAATTTCTCGACACGGGGTTGTTTAGCAATCCTTGCCAATGGCGAAAGCCATTATCTGGATACGGTGTACCCGGTGTTGGGTTGCGACCCACGAACGCAGTTAGCCATGCAACTGGACGCGGCCATGGATCAGGATGGCAAACTCATAGTCGATAGCGTGATGCAGACCAGCGTCGCTGGGCTCTTCGCCGCGGGCGATGTAGTGAGCGGACTTAATCAGATCAGTGTCGCCGTAGGCCATGCGGCGATTGCCGCGACGGCAATCCATCGAAGGCTGCCGTTTAATCCTTGGCCTACCGGGGGCCCAGAAGCTACAACGGCGGCACCCTGATCGGCTTGTCCGGCGCGGCGCTACTCACTTCGCCGCGGCGGGCCGCTTATAGGGAATGAAGTCCCCGAGGCTGATGAAGCCCTTCGGAAAACCTCCGGTCCGGTCGACCATGCGCACGATATCCATCCTGCATAGCTGGGTACTGAATGTCTTCGTCAGCAGGATATCGTCGCTGGATAATGCGTTGGCGCCGCCCTTGGGGTAATTGACGTAGATCGTCGATCCGAAGTCGTACACGATGGCCGTGTGATCGATCACCCGGCTACCGCCCGCCCGGGGCAGGTCGATGCAGTTCACAGGAGGCCCGGCCACCCGCCCGTCAAGCAGCTTGGCCAGCTCCGCGGCGGAGTCGTCCTTGCTGGCGGCCGTGGCACAACCGGAAACGGCCAGGGCTGCGGTACTCAAAGCGAGGAATTGGGTCAGTTTGCGCACGGGGAATTCCTCAGGCTGGGGGTGCCATGCCCATGGTATGCCGATCCGTATGCCTCGGAAGTCCCTGTCATGGCAGCGGGTTATCCGCCGTTAGGCCATGGCTAAAGCAGACGGCGATCGGGAAGTCACGGCCCCAAAGGACTCGCGAACAGGGTTCGCTCCCACAAGTTCGCGCCAAGCCTTGTGGGAGCGAACCCTGTTCGCGAGTCCTTTGAGGCCGGGCACGCATGATCGTGGGCTTTGAAGGGCTAACGGAGCTCCAGCCATCGGTCGGCTATGGGCGCGGCGAGAAGCATGCGGCGATCGCGTCCATAGTGGTGTTCGACGGTCCAGGGATAGGCGCGGCCCTGCCGAGGCATCACCGCATCGCCGCGCTTGACGTAGCCGGCGGTGAGCTGGCCCAACACGTTGCCTTCGGCCGCCAGGCCATCGAGATCGCGTGGCGTTGCCACGGTGGCGCCACGGCTGTCCATGTGGGTGAACAAGCGGCAAACATACGCGGCAGCCAGGTCGGCCTTCAATGTCCAGGACGCGTTCGCATAACCGATGACGCAGGCGAAATTGGGCAGGTCCTGCACCAGCATGGCTTTGTAGAGCATGCGGTCACGCATTGGTTGCGACACGCCATCCACGCACACCTGCATGCCACCGAGCACCTGGATCGTCAGGCCCGTGGCGCTCACCACGATGTCCGCTGGCAACTCCTGGCCCGATGCCAGGCGAATGCCCATTGGCGTGAAGGTATCGATGCGATCGGTGGCCATCGACACCTTGCCTGCCTTGATGGCCATGAAGAGGTCCGCATCGGGCACCACGCAGACGCGCTCGTCCCAGGGCATGTACGCGGGGGTGAAATGGCGCATGTCCACGCCCTTGCCCGCGTACAGGCGCATCTGCGCCACCAGCAGGCGGCGCATGGCATGCGGCCAGCGGCGGCAGGCAAGGTACAGGCCACGCTGGATCGCGATCATGAGCCGGCGCGCCATCCGGTACACGACGGCTTTGGGCAACACATGGCCTAGCAGTTTGGAGAGCGGATCCGCGCCGGGGAGCGAGATGATGTAGGACGGCGACCGTTGCAGCATCGTCACATGGGCCGCCTTGTCCGTCATGGCCGGTGCCAGCGTCACCGCCGTGGCGCCACTGCCGATCACCACCACGTGCTTGCCCGTGTAGTTGAGGTCGGCCGGCCAGTGCTGGGGATGGTCGATCGTGCCGCCGAAATGTTCCTGCCCAGGAAACGATGGCCGGTAGCCGGCGTCGTAGTCGTAGTAGCCCGTGCAGATCACCAGGAACCTCGCGGTGAACACCTCTCGGCGGCCTGTGGCTTCACGTAGCGCGTGGAGCGTCCACGCAGCTTCGGCGCTGCTCCATTCGGCACGTTGCACCTGAAGGCCATAGTGGATTTTTTCTTCCACGCCGTATTCGCGGGCGGCGTCCTGGATGTACCGCCGGATGGATTCACCGTCGGCCATCATGGTCGGTGACTGCCACGGCCGGAACGCATAGCCGAAGCTGAAGACATCGGAGTCCGAGCGGATGCCCGGGTAGCGGAACAGGTCCCATGTACCGCCCAGGCGCTGGCGGCGCTCGATCAGCGCCACTCGCCTCCCGGGATGCGCGCGCGCCAGATGGCAGGCCATGCCGATGCCGGCAAGGCCTGCCCCGATGATCACCACGTCGAACCGTTCCTCGCCCATGGCCGCCACCCTGAAAGGATGTGGCCATCAGCATAAGCGCTTCAGGCGGCATGGGCCATGTGAATCAGTTGGGCAAAGGCAGCGCGATGGGATGGGATTTGACCGAGGTGCTGAGCGACGGGAACGGGTCGATAACGGTCTCGTCGATAATCGACTGCCGGAGGAGACCGCCTCGGACGCCAGAAGCGTCCATGGAATACGCGCCATAGCAGAGGGTGGTAATGCGCTCGGCGAGCGAGGTGCATTGACCGGGTACCGGCATGCTCTTGGCGAGTTCCACGCACACGCAGTTACCCAGTACGCCGGTGGGCCGTTTTGCCGTTGAGCGGAATGCCAGCCGCTCGCAAGATCTTGGGCTTTGTTCGGAATTTACGTCCTGAGACTTTCATCACTTAAGTGGATATTGATATGACACAATCACTGGTTTAGCCCGCTGAGCGGGCCGAACAACCGGTCACGATTGGCGTGAGTTCTATCTGCGCACGATCGCTTCGAGGAGACATGTCGCTGACCACTTCTCGTTCAAACGAAACATCGATTTCACTGGTTGCGTTGCTCGCTCTTGGCCATTGCGCGGCTTTTGCCGATCGCAATCTGCCCGCGGTGGCTGCCCCCTTGCTGAAAGCGGACATGGCGTTGTCCGATGCCCAGCTCGGCCTGCTCGACGGGCCGGCGTTTGCGCTGCTGTACGTGGCGGGCATGCTTGCGAGCTGGCCGTTGGCAAACTCACGGCATCGGCTGCGCTGGCTTGCGGCATGTATCGCCACCTGGGGACTGGGCATGGTCGTCTTTGCGCTGGGCCAGACGTTTGGCGTGTTGGTCCTTGCGCGGGCCCTGGTTGGGTTGGGGCAGGCGGCTTTCGTGCCGCTTGCGCTCGGTCTTATCGTTGAGTGCTCGGCGCTGCCGTGGCGCGCGCGTTCCATAGCCATATTCACGGCGGGCTCCGTGGCCGGGCGCAGCCTGGCCCTGCTCTTTGGGGGTATGGTGCTGGCCTTGCTTGCGCGGTGGGCGCCCATGGCCGCTTTTGCGCATTGGCGTTTGCTGTTTTTGGTAATGGCGGCGCCCAATCTGATCCTGATGGTCATGTTTTTTCGTCTCCCGGAGCGCCCACCGACATCAGTGGTGCCGCGAGCTGCGGTTTTTGGAGAGATGCTGGCCTCCTTTCGGCGGCGCCCCGGCTTGATGTGCACCTACCTGTGCAGCGCCGGCGCGAGCGTGCTGATCGTTCAGACTGTCGGCGCGTGGGCGCCATCGGTGCTGCATCGCGAGCAGGGGCTGGCACCCGCGGCGGCGGCACTGTTGTTTGGTGCCTCGTTGATGGTTGCTTCGCCCCTGGGTCATCTGCTTGCCGGTATCCTGGTCGACAAACGGGCACAACGCGTTACCCCCATGGCGATTGTCGCCGTGGCGTTACTGGTGATCGTGCCGTTGCTGTGGTCGATTCCGCAGGCATCATCGCCCATCGTGGCGTGCGCCCTGCTAGCGCTCACGTCCATGGTTGGCGGTACGGCGGCCGTTGCCTCGCTGGCGGCCTTGCCAATGATGTTGCACACCTCGGTGCGCGATGCAGGCCTTCGCTTTTTTCTTGCCTTTATCACTTTGACGGGCGTTGCGGGCGGGCCATACATGGCCGGTATCGTCAGCGATGGATTGGGTATGGGTGGCCACGGCTTGTCGTTGGCACTCTATAAGGTCTGTGGCGGTGCGGCGGCGGTAGGGATAGCGGCGACGCTGATGGCTCGCAATGGATGGCGCCGTGCCGTGGCGGAGGCTGCCGGATGAGCGATATATTCGCCTTCGACAGCGCGGCCTGCCCGCCGGAAGACGCCTTCGCCCAGTACAGCAAGCTGTACGGCGTGGGCACGGATGTAGAGCGCACGGGTGCGCCGTTTTTCGCCCGGGTGCGCAGCTGGCGACTGGAACGTACGTTGTTGTTTATGCGGGACTATGGCGGGGTTCGTCATTTCCGCAGGGGGCGTATCGAGCGCGACGGTTTCGATCACTTCGTGTTGCATTACGTCGTGAGTGGTGAACTGCTCGGTGGCCCGGCCGACAAGGCGGTGCCTGTCGCACCGGGTGAGACGCTGCTGCTCGATACCACGGAGCCGATGGAAAGCGGCGCCAGCGCCGTGCAACTTATTACGGTGAGTATCGCGCGCGACGCTGTGCGTTCGGCTGCCGGCAGCCTGGATGGTCTCCATGGCCATCTGATCCGGGCGCGAGAGGGTGCCTTGCTCGGTTCGCTATTGCGCGAGCTGGTTGAACAGGCGTCCCATTTGCCGCCCGGCGCCCATGCCGCGGTGACGCGCACCATAGTCGACCTGCTTTCCGTCGCTATCAATCCTGCGGGTATGGGTGGTCGCTCGGAGTTCTACCGGCTGGAGCATGTGCGGCGTGAATCGGTACAGCGCCTGATCGAGGCGAATATCGCCGAGCCTGAGCTTTCCGTGCAGGCCATTGTCAGTACGACGGGCATTTCACGGGCCAGCCTCTATCGCATGTTTGAGTCCCAGGGCGGAGTCGCGCGCTACATGCAGTTGTGCCGGCTGGAGCATTTGCGCGATCGTCTGGATGACCGTTCGTTCGACGACCGTTCAATTGCCGTGCTGGCGCCCCGGTCTGGCTTTTCCGGCGAGAGTCATGCCGGTCGCCTTTTCAAACAGCTTTTCGGTGTGTCGCCGGGAGCGTACCGCGCGGCCAGCATTCGCGAAGCCCAGGATCCGTCCATCGATCTGATGTTGCGGCGTATCCACGGCAGCCTTGTCGAGCTTCGTTGAGGGCACCGGCTTTCATGCACGGGTGTCCCGAGAATGCGACGCACAGACCTGTCTCTCCAGGTGACGTCCCTCTAGCATTCCTAGAATGCCTTTAATGCCTAGTTAGTCACAAAAGGATGCTGCCTGGCGCTGCCGGGTCGCATCGCCAGGCCCGGACGCCCACAGGAAGACAATGAAGCGGCAATTCCATTTTATCTCGGGCCTGCCAAGGTCCGGGTCTACGTTGCTTTCGGCCATTTTGGGCCAAAACCCACGCTTTCATGCGGGCATGAGCGGTCCGATCGGGGGGGCTTTCAACACCTTGCTGGGCGAGCTCAGCGGCCGGAACGAGTACTCGGTATTTGTCAGCGACGAGCAACGTCAGCGCATGCTCAAGGGCCTGTTCGATAACTATTACGGCCCTGAATTCAGCACGGATGTGGTGTTCGACACCAATCGTATCTGGTGCAGCAAGCTGCGCAACCTCAAGCCACTGTTTCCCGGCGGGAAAGTGATCGCTTGCGTACGCCATGTGTCGTGGATCATCGACAGCATCGAGCAGCTGATCCGCAGGAACGCCTTTCAACCGTCATCCATCTTCAACTATCAGCCTGGCGGCACGGTCTACTCACGTGCCGAGAGCCTGGCCAATGGCGATGGCATGGTGGGCGCCTCCTATAACGCATTGAAAGAAGCGTTCTACGGCGACGAAACGTCCAACCTGATGTTGTTGCAGTACGAGACGCTGGTGAGTGATCCCCAGCGTGCGATCGCCGCTGTTTACGGCTTTATTGGCGAGGCGGCTTACCAGCACGATTTTGAAAACATCAGCTATCAGGCGGATGAATTCGACTCGCGCGCGGGAACCCCAGGCCTGCATGTCGTGCGCAAGAAAATTGCCGTGCGAGAACGCATGAGCGTGCTCCCGCCGGACGTGTTCCGTCGTTTCGAAAACGACATTTTCTGGCTGGATCCGGCGCTGAATCCGCGCCGCGTACACGTGGTTTGAGCGCTGAAGCGCATTCGCCACCACTCTCTCTTTTTCGTCAATCGACCTTTTCGTCCCAGGCACGATGACGTGCGGGGCGACTGTCATTCAACAACGAGCGAATTGAATTCGCAGGCCATCAGGGGGCCATTGTTATGAACCGTATTTATCGTTTGGTGTGGAACCGTGCCTTGGGTGTCATGCAGGTGGCATCTGAATTTGCGCGCAGTCCGCAAGGGGGTGTCGAAGCCGGCACCGATGACCGTGCACCCGGTTTGGCACTGCGCCCCTTGGCGCGCGCGCTGTTGGCCGTGCTGGCGCCTGTGGTGCTGGGCGGCATGATCATGATGATGCCGGGCGCGGCATATGCGCAGCCTGACGGCGACACCATTACCGTTAATCAGACCACTGACGACGGCACGGGTACGGTCAGCGGCAGCTTGAGTGCGGCAATCGACTTCGCCAACGTGAGCCCGGGCGCCACGATTGTTATCGACCTTCCCGCATCCAGCGCGGTCACCAGCACCGGTCCAATGCCGGCCATCACGGCAGCAACCACGATCCAGAGTGCCTCCGACGTCACCATCAACGGTGCACTGATCAGCACGGCACCGCTTGCGGTGACGGGCGACGGGACGGTGACGCTTGCCGGTCCCGCTAACCAGCTGACCGCTGGCATGTCGCTGACGAACGCCTCGGTCGTTCTGTCTGGTGCCGGCTCTTCGGTCACGGGCGTTGGCGGCAACAACGGGGCCGCTGGTACAACCGGTACGTATGGCGGTAACGGTGGTGCGGGTGGCGACGGCACTGCGGGTGGCAATGGCACGTCGGGTGCCGGCGCTGTCCAGGCCACCGATTCGATTCTGATCAATAACGGATCGATCTTCGGTGGCGTGGGTGGCAATGGCGGCACCGGCGGCGCCGGCGGTGACGGCGTGTATGGCGCTACGAATTTTCACGGCGGCGCCGCCGGTGCCGCTGGCGGCGCAGGCAATGGTGGTTATGGCGTCGGCGGCACCAGCTTCACGCTAACTAACTATGGAACAATCGTCGGTGGTGCCGGTGGTAACGGTGGCGCCGGCGACAGCAGCGGTGTGGGCGGAAAAGACTTCGCAGGCAACGGCGGCGATACGTTTGCTGCGACATCCGGCCTTCAAGGTGGCGCGGGCGGTGCTGCTGTCACGGGTTCGTCCTTCACGCTGACCAATGCGACCTCCATCTCGGGTGGCGCCGGTGGCAATGGCGGCATCGGCGGCAGCAGTGGTGCGGGCGGCGGCGGCGCAACCGACGGCGGCAGCGGCAGCAACGGCGGCGCCGGTGGCAATGGTGGCAACGGTGGTGCAGGCGTCACTGGCGACGGCTTCACCGTCACCAGCAGCGGCACCATTACCGGTGGCCAGGGCGGTTCTGGCAGCGCCGGCGGTCAGGGCGGCAATGGCGGTTACGGCTTTAACGGCCCTGGTGGCGGGAGCGGTAACGGCGGTAACGGTGGTAACGGCGGCAACGCTGGCGCCGGCGTGGCCGGCACCGGCTTTACCGTCATGAACAGCGGCACGATTGCTGGTGGTCAGGGCGGCAATGGCGGTGCTGGTGGTTCGGGTGGCGCTAGCGGCGGTTCGGGATCCGGGCAGCCAAGTGCTGCTGGTAGCGCCGGCGTTGCTGGTGCAGGCGGCTATGGCAGCGCTGGCGTCAGCGGCTCGAGCTTTCAGCTGACCAACACGAGCACCGGCACCATCGTGGGCGGCAATGGTGGCATCGGTTCGAGCAACGGGTCCGGCGGCACCGGCGTGGTGTCGACAGGCAATGCCACCATCACCAATAGCGGCACTATCAACGGCGGCCTCAGCGGCGACGGCGCGCTTGCCGATGCGATCGACCTGAGCGGCGGTGGCAACCAGCTGGTGCTGCAGGCGGGCTCCGTCATCAATGGAAATGTGGTGAGCAACAGCGGCACCACCAACGGCGGTGACACGCTGGATCTCGGTGGCGACACTAATGCCACGCTAACCGGTTCGCTGGGCGAACAGGGCGGCGGTTCGCAGTACCAGGGCTTCTCCAATTACGAAAAGACCGGCACCAGCACGTGGACGCTGACGGGACAGGTGAGTCTGAGCGAGCACTGGTCCGTGCTCGGTGGTGAGCTGGACCTGGCCGATAACAACAACAGCATATTTGGCGCTGGCATCAGCATGGCGTCGGGTACCACGTTGGATGTCGGCGGGACCAACGTCGTCTTCGTCGAGGTTGCAGGCAGCCAGGGAACGAACGGCACCGATGGCAACCGGGGCATCGACGGCAGCGCCTCCTCGGTACCCACCGCGGGTGATAACGGGATGGACGGTAGTGCCGGCAGCGATGCGGTCACCGGCGATCGCTTCACCGTCAACAACCAGAGCGGGAGCGATATCTTGGGTGGCGGAGGTGGCAACGCGGGTTTGGCCGGCAACGGCGGCTGGGGTAATACCAGCACCGGTGCCGTACAGGCCGGTGCCATGGGTGGAACCGGCGGGAACGGCGCCAGTGGCGGGAACGGCGTCAGCGGAACTAACTTCACCTTGACCAACGCCGGTCTTGTGCACGGTGGTGAGGGCGGTTATGGCGGCTACGGCGGCTACGGCGGTAACGGCAGCAACGCGAGCGAGCTGGGTGCCGGCGTTTCGAACTCTGGTGGCGCGGGTGCCAACGGTGGCGCGGCTGGCATCGGTGGTGCGGGCGGTGCGGCAGTCACAGGTAGCGGCTTCGCGCTGACCAATACATCCAATGGATCCATCCTCGGCGGCGCCGGCGGCGGTGGCGGTTACGGTGGCAGTGCCGGCCACGGCGGAACCTCGACATATGGCAATGCCGGCGCGAGTGGCCTGGGTGGTACTGGCGGCGCCGGTGGCACCGGCGGTGCCGGCGTATCGGGCTCGAGCTTTACATTGGCCAACGCGGGCGTAATTTACGGCGGCAACGGCGGCAACGGCCGCTATGGCGGCCAGGGCGGCCAGTCCAATATCGGTAATTTCTTAACCCCGTCGGGTCTGGCGAACAGCGGCTACCAAGCCGTGAGCGCTGCGGGCAACGGCGGTGCTGGTGGCGCAGGCGGCGCAGGCGGTGCCGCCGTCACTGGCAACGGTTTCACCATGACCAACACCGGTGGGGTGTGGGGCGGTTCGGGTGGACAAGGTGGCTACGGTGGTATGGGCGGCTCAGGCGTTTACGCCCCGCTACAGGGCACTATTATTTCTGCAGGTGGATTTGTTGACGGCGGCAATAGTGGCTCGGGCGGCCAGGGTGGCGACGGCGGCGTGGGCAACGCGGGCGTCAGTGGCGCCGGCTTTACGCTGACCAACCTCGGCTTGATCGACGGCGGCGGTGGCGGTCTGGGCGGTTATGGCGGCCGGAGTCAAAATGGCGCGGACGCCTTTGCGAGTGTCGAGCACGTGGGCGGCGGCGTGGGTGGCATGGGTGGCAGCGGGGGGGCAGGTGGTACTGCCGGCGTGGGTGGCGCGGGCGTGTCCGGTTCGTTGTTCACATTGACCAACAACGGCTCGGTTTATGGCGGCTACGGCGGACAGGGTGGCAGGGGCGGGTACGGCAGTTCGGGCGGATTCTCTGACTCGGGCGTGGCCGGCAACGGTGGCAACGGCGGTGCGGGTGGCTTGGGCGGCGTCGGCGGCAGTGGTGTCGACGGCAGCCAGTTCAACCTGATCAACACGGGCAGGGTGACCGGTGGCCAGGGCGGCAGGGGCGGTCAGGGAGGCGGCGGCTATCGGGGCGGTAGCACCGAATACGGTACAGCCGGCAATGGCGGCAACGGTGGCGTCGGCGGTAACGGTGGCACCGGTGGTGCTGGCATCAGCGGCTCAGGCTTCACCGTCACCAACAGCGACACCATCACCGGCGGCAGGGGTGGTGTTGGTGGCGAGGGCAACTATGGCTACCAGGGTGGATCGTCGCAAACCGGTACCGGTGGTAATGGCGGCAATGGCGGTAACGGTGGTGTTGGCGGAAACGGCGGCGCGGGTGTGACCGGTAGCGGTTTCACACTGCTGAACAACGCCGCGATCGCCGGTGGCGCGGCCGGCTATGGCAGCATTGGCAGTCAGGCCGGTTCTGGCGATAGTTCGGGTGCGGGCGGCTTGCCCGGCATCTCCGGCCGGGGCGGCGATGGCGGTGTGGGCGGTGCGGGTGTCAGCGGCTCCGGCTTCAGCTTGACCAACAACGGCAGCATCACGGGTGGCGTAGGTGGCAATGGCGGCAATGGCGCCGACACCGGCTACACCACCGTGATGGCAGGCAATGGCGGTAACGGTGGCGCAGGCGGTGCTGGTGTCAGTGGTGCCGGCTTCACCCTTGTCAATGCCAGCACCGGCACGATCACCGGTGGCAATGGCGGCGGCATGGGTTATCAGGGCCAGGACAACTCGGTGGGTCCTGCCTTGCTCAGTGCCGCCCTCGTCAGCAATCTCGCTACTGGCGCCAGCGATGGCATCGGTGGCGCCGGCGGCGCGGGTGTGGTTTCCACCGGCGGCTCGACCATCGTCAATGCAGGCACGATTGCCGGCGGCTTGAGCGCCGGCGGCGCGCAGGCTGATGCGGTCGACTTCAGTGGCGGCGGCAACAACCTGATCGTCGAGGCGGGTTACACGTTCGTCGGCAACGTGGTGAGCACCAGCGGCAGCACGAACGGCGGCGACATGTTCTCGCTGGGTGGCAGCACCGATGCAAGTTTCGATCTGGGTACATTGGGTACGGTCGGCAGTGCTGCAGCGATCCAGGGCTTTAATAACTTCGGCAAGACGGGCACCAGCACCTGGACCCTGGTGGGTACCGGCAATGCCAGCCAGTCGTGGACCATCAGCAACGGCTCGTTGGTTGGCAACAGCACCAGCCTGGTGGGCAATATCACCTTCGCACCGGTCAGCGGCGGCAACGCCAATGTCACGTTCAATCAGCTGACCAATGGCGTGTACAACGGCGTGATCTCCGGCGACGGCTCGCTGACCAAGACCGGCACCGGCACGCTGCTGCTGACCGCCGACAGCACTTACACCGGCACCACTACGATCGATGGCGGCTTGCTGCAGGTGAGCAATGCCGGTTCGGCCGGCATGGTGGGCGGCAATATCGTCAACAACGGCGAGGTGGCGTTCGATCGCATCGATACCGTTACGTACGACGCGGCGATCAGCGGCACCGGTACGGTTGTGCAAATGGGTAGCGGCAGCTTGATCCTCAACGGCGTCAACACCTATACGGGCGGCACCACGGTGCAGGCCGGTACGCTGGAAGTGGGCGACAGTTCGCACGCCACGGCATCGGTAACGGGTGACGTCATGGTGGATGGCGCCGCTACCTTGCGCGGTCACGGCACCATCGACGGCGACGTAGTGAGCGATGGCCTGGTATGGCCGGGCGGCTCGGTGGGTGTGTTGACGATCAATGGCAACTACACGCAGAACGCCGATGCCACGCTGCAGATCGATGTAACGCCGACCCAGGCCTCCGAATTGCTGGTCAACGGCAAGGCCTCACTGGCAGGTGGCCTGAGCCTGGTCTATGCACCAGGTACCTATACCGCTGCTACCTACACGCTGGTGCAGGCCAACGCGTTGAGTGGCCAGTTCTCCACCACGGTATCCAGCGGCTCGGTGCCGACAGCGCTCAATCCCCAGTTGAGTTACACATCGACGCAGGCAAACCTCGTACTGACGACGCCACCGGCAACGCCGGCGGGACCGACGGGAACCACCCTGGTGGCGCCGCATGACAGTGCCATCTATGCCAACTTCATGCGCAGTGCCAGCCTGATCGGACAGCAATCGCTTGCCACCGTGCTTGGCGCCACGCTACGGGCTGGCGATGGTGGATGTGCGGGAGCCAGCGTGCGTACCAACACGGTAACGGCTTCTTGCACAGGCGGCCTGTGGGCGCAGTACAGCGGCGGCAGCGATTCGCTGAGCGGCGGCAATGGCCTCAACAGCACATCGTTCGGCCTGCAGTTCGGTGCGGATCGTTCGATCGGCGACGTCGTGCATGTGGGCATTGCCGCGGGTCTGGATCGCATCAACGGCAATGATCGCAGCGGCGGCAATGGAAATATCGACAACGTGCACGGGGGCATCTACGCCTTCGCCTATGCCGGGCCGCTGGTCGTGTCCGGACTGGTCGACGAAGCGCATGGGAACTATCGCGTGTCACGCCAGACGGGCATCGGCTTCAGCACGGCGAGCCCGGACGGCAATACCACGGCTGCCGGCATCCAGGTCGCCTGGCCGATGGCTGCAGCGCAATGGCAGATAACGCCGATGCTTGGTGCGTTGTATCAGCACCAGAGCCTGGATGGCTTCAACGAAGCCACGGCCAGTGTCAATCCGTTGGCCGCGGCGTTCATGGTGCAGGGCATGCACAGCACTTACAACACCTTGCAGCCGTATGCATCGGTGTCATTCGTGAGGCCGTTCGTGGTGCAAGGGATCAGCTACGTGCCGCAGGTCAGCCTGGGCTACCGCTACGACACGCGCGACGCCAATAACCCGGTGGTCAATGCCATGTCCCAGGACGGCACGCTATTCGCCATGCCGGGACAGGCGCTGGGTCGTGGCACGGCGACGGTGGGCGCACGCATCACGGCGCAGGCGGGCGCATCGTGGAACCTGTACCTGGACTATCAGGGCCAGTTCGCCAACCATCTGGATGACAACGCCTTGAGCGTGGGCTTTACCAAGCACTTCTAAGAGGCATGGCAGGGAAGGTCCGGGTGTCCGACACCACGTGTCGGGCACCCGGCGCCCGGTTCGGTAACGTGTGCCCACGGTATGCCGATCGGTCGCCTTCGGAATGCTCCGCGAAAGACGCGGGTTACCCACCGTCAGGCCGAATACGGGGCACCGCCGACGACTTGGCGTCGAAGCCAGTCGCCGACGGCATGGCGCATGAATCAGTTGGGCAGGGGCAACGCGATGGGATGGGATTTGACCGAGGTGCTCAGCGACGGGAACGGGTCGATGCCGGTCTCATCGATGATTGCCTGCACGGAGACGACTTCGCAGGTGGGCTCATCGACGTTGGTGCATTCCCACGCCGCGGCGCCGCCTTGATCGGGATCGTAAATCGCCTTCCAGGTGAAATTGGGCACCACGACGGCATCCGCACCGATGGTCCCGGGTGTCGGTCCGTCGAAAGCAGGGCCGGTCACCACGTAGACGTCGCCATCGCTGGTAGCCATGTCGCGCACGGTGGTCTCGATGCGCTCCCACTTGCCGGTGTTCAGCACGTGCGACTGCGGCACCATGTTGGCCAGCGAGAAGCTCTGTTTCTGCGAAGCGGCATCGGGCTCGTCGCCCGCCGGTGTCATATGGCCGCGGTCGAAGCCGCTGCCTTTGTAGTCGGCCAGTTCCGAACGGTCCGCCACCGGGATGCCGGTTTCGGCATGGAACGAATCCTTGCGCGAGATGTTCCCGGCATCGACCATCTGTTCGGCGGTGAGGTGCTCGGCGGACCACAGCGGTCCCTTGGTGACGCCAGAAGCGTCCATGGAATACGCGTCATAGCAGAGGATGGTGGTGCGCTCGGCAAGCGAGGTATCGATGAGATCCGGGGCCTTGCCGCCCTGGAACAACGTTGGGCAGTGCGTATCGGCGGCATGGCCGGCAAACGGCAAGACGAAGAGCAACAGCGCCGCATGGACGACGCGAAGATGGCGCTTGGACATTGGCAGTTTCCCCAAGAGAAGAATCACGCAAGTCCCCCTGCGTGATCGAGTGTGCCCCGCCGAGTGTTTCAGTTGGCTACGTACGCACCCGCGCATGTCCACAGTTGGGACGCACGTCACATCGATCTTGTATGCCCGGCCCAAAAGGACTCGCGCACAGGGTGCTCCCACCAAGCTGGCCACGAACTTGTGGGAGCGCACCCTGTGCGCGAGTCCTTTGGGGCCGTGACTTCCCGATCGCCTTCTTGCCCTTGATCGGCATCTGGAATCGGGACTTAAGTCAAACCGGAGCGACCAGGGCGAGTTTGGACTTGCTGGTATATACACCTTGGCGACGGCCCTTCGCGGCGTATCGTCCCTGTGCGTAATCGGGTACCTGATAGTTCGAGTTTTTAGGCAACTCAGCGAAGCTGAAAAGTTCGCTGTCGAGGACGTTGGTACGCCCCGTTTTTGCGTTGTAGCGCCCGACCTGGAAGACCGGCTCGGGTAGCCCGCTTCCCTGGTGTGACATGCCATCGGTTAGCATGATCAGTGCGCCGTCGGCAACGGAAACTGCCTGATCGACGATCGACATGCCGCACGATGTCACCAGTTGCAGGTCGAGCGTGCCAGCACCTGGCCCCACCGCCTGGTCGATGAAGTTCACGGCATTGCTGACTACCTGCATGCCGTGGTCAAGGCATACCTCCAGACCGACCTTCATCCCGTCCCAGAAAACGATATTGTCGAGGCTCTGGTCCGGATTTTGCCGGAAGCTGTAGATCGTGGTCGGATCCCGGTTTGCCTGCATCTGCGGGCCGTCGATATTGGAGATATAACGCTTCTCCATAAGGACATAGGGCACGCTGGCATCGAGCACCGGACGTTGCCCGCGGAGCATGATTGTCGTATTGAGCAGATTCATCCGTCCGCCCGGACCCGTCGGTAACGCCGAACAGATGCTGCCGGCCACGATCACCCAGTCCCTGAACAATGGCGTGGTGGATAGCACTTGATAAAGTACCTCGGCCAGGTAGTAGCGCGCGTCGTCTGGATAGGAACCGAAACTTGTGCTCTGCATGGGACCACCGGCGCGGGATTCTTCGGCCGAGGCTTTGCGGAAATAGAATTCCGGCGCGATGAACACCTTCAGCGTGTTGGGATCGTCCATACCATCGTGGTTCTGGTACTGGTTGGCCGTCCAGTACAGCACGTTGACTAGGCGCTGCGCGCGCGCCTGAAGATCCGGATCGTCCAGCGGAACCATGAGCGCGCTGGCGACAGCCTGCACATTTCCCGGCAGGGTCGGATAGAAGGTCGGCACCATGTAACTCAATGGGAGCATTGAGGTGTACGTTTTCATGTGTCTTGCACTCCGTTGACATACCGATTCGATAAGGCGCGCTGCCCAGGTTCAGCGCACGCACGCATACCAACCAGTTCGGCACGGTCGCGGAGAACTTGAACGTGCGCCAGGGCTTGTGGGCTAGAGCTTGGCCAGCGGGTCTCTGACATACTCCTGTCGGATAAACCGGCATTCGAACATGTGAGAGGAAAACCATGAGCAAGGTATTCGTCAACGTTGGACTTAGCCTCGATGGCTACATGGCACCGGAAGGCATGACCATGGATAACCCCGGGTACAAGAACTGGGGTGCCAAGTGGGGGGCGATGATGGCCTGGATCCGCAATCAGCAATACTTCCGCGAGGTCCTCCTCAAGGCCGGACCAGGGGGAGAGACCGGTCCGGTCAATGACCTGCTTCGTAGCACCTTTGAGCGCATCGGTGCCAACATCATGGGCAAGCGCATGTTCGACCAGGGCGAGAGCACCTGGCCGGAAGAGGCGCCGTTTCACACGCCTGTATACGTTCTTACCAATGTGAAGCGCGAACCCTGGGTACGCCCCGGTGGGACGACGTTCTACTTCATCACCGAGGGGCCGGAGCGTGCCCTGGAGCTGGCTCGGGAATCCGCGGGCAGCCTTGATATCCGTATCTCGGGCGGCGCGGACGTGATCCAGCAATACCTGAACCTGGGTGTCGTCGACGAGCTGGAGATCGCCCTGGCACCCGTGCTGTTCGGTAGCGGACGGCGCCTCTTCGAGAACCTGAGCGAGCCCGGGCCGCAGTTTCGCATCGACAAGGTGCTCGACGGTCCAGCCGCAACGCACGTGCGCTACGTGCGTCAGTGAGGGGATAGTAGCGCCGCCGGGCTCGGGGCTCAGGCCGCCAGCTGGAAAGCCGCGACGGAATCGACCAGTTGGCTGGCCTGTCCCCGCAGTGACGTCGCGGACGCCGCGGTTTGTTCGACCATCGTACCGTTTTGCTGCACCGAATGATCCATCTGCGCGATGGCCTGGCTCACTTCCGCGATCCCATGGGCCTGTTCCGTGGTGGCCGTCGAGATGGCGGCGACCATGCCCATGACCTGGCCGGCCGACGCGGTGATCTGTTCCATGACCCTGGCCGCGTCCGCTGCCTGTGCGGAGCACAGCTCGACCCATGCCGATGAATCGCTGATCAGGGCCTTGATCTCCCTGGATGCCGCGGCGCTGCGCACGGCGAGGGAGCGCACTTCCGTGGCCACCACGGCAAAACCACGACCGTGAATGCCCGCACGCGCCGCCTCGACAGCCGCGTTCAGCGCCAGAATGTTGGTCTGGAAGGAGATGCTCTCGATCACCTCGGTGATGTCGGCGATCCGCCGCGAACTCGTGGAGACCTTGTCCATGGTCGTGACCGTCAGCGCGGCAATCTGGCCGCCGCGCTCGGCCTCCTGGCTGGCGGCTTGTGCGAACCGGTTGGTGTCGCGCGCGCTTTCCGCGTTCAGGCGAACGGCGGCCGATAAGGTCTCCAGGGTTGCCGCGGTCTGCTCCAGTGCGGTGGCCTGGTGCTCCGTCCGGCTGGATAAGGCATCGTTTTCCCGTGCGATACCCTCGGCGCTCCGGCTGACGTCGTCAGCACCGCGGCGGATCACGGAAACCATCGCACTGAGGCCGTGTTGCATGCGTAGTGTCGCCGAAAGCAGCACCCCGATCTCGTTTTCCGGGATGGCTTCGACGGCATGGGTCAGATCCCCGCCGGCGATACGGTCGACATGGCTCCCTGCGATGCGCAGTGGGCGCAACAAGGCGTGGTCGACGAACAACCAGCACAGTGCCACGAGAAGCAGGGACAGTCCGAACATGCCGGCGACCAGCCACACAGCGACGTCGTAGCGCCGGTTCGACGCCAGGCGCTGGTCGTCGCGTCGCCGCTCGGCGTCGTGAATGCCCTCGCGAAGCAGGGTGCCGAAGGCCGCGTCGGCCTGGGCGGTCGCGCCTGTGGCGGCCGCGTAGCTATCGAGGGATACGTCGTAGAGCGCCTCCTCACGCGCCGACAGGATCGTGTTGTAGTCGTCATAAGCATGGGCGACGCGCGCGAAAAGGGGATCGTTGGGATCGCGTGCGCTTCCCATCGTGCGGAATGCCGCAAATCGCGCCCGTGCCTGTTGCAGGTCGGCCGAGGCCTTGCGGGTGTACTCGGTCGCCGTGACCTGGTCGCCGCGCTGCAGGTTGATGTAGGAGTTGTCCATCTCGACCAGGGCACCGAGCAGCAGGCGCTCGGTATCGTGCAGGGGCTGAATTTGCTGATCGGACAGCCGGATCACATCGTCCATGGCGCGGGCCGCCTCGCGAGCGTCGGTCCAGGCCATGAACACCGCGGCCCAGAGGGCCAGGGCGAACACGCCGACGACACTGAGCAGGCCGGTGCGAACTTTCAATCTCGCGAACATGAGCAATTCCGTGGGTTGACGAGCGGGTCACCGGCTCATTCGTCAGCCGGCCTCCGGCGGTTACAGCTGGAACGCGTATTTCTGATATGCGCGGTTTGCTGTAACCGGATCGCCCGCCCCGACGAACCCATGAAGGGGCCCGCACGACAAACGCACTGAAAGACCCATGCCCGCCCCAGGTTGAATCACCTGTGAAGCCACCGTTCGTGCCGATTTGCTCGGCTGACCTCCATCCGCTGGAGGCCTCACCCTGGAGAAACCCACCATGCTCAAATCACGCCTATTGGTTCTTGCCTGCCTGCTGTCCCTGCCTGCCGCGGCGAACGCGCAGGCACAGAATGAAACGATCTTCGGCTTCGGCGACAGCGCGTATGTGTATGTGATGTCCAACAACATCACCGCCAACTCCGTGGCGGTACTCAGGCGCAATTTCTTCGGCGGTCTCGACAAAGTCGGTGTCGTGGCCACCGGTGGTGCGGGGGTTGGCGTGGGCACGACCGCGCCGCCGCCCGATCCGCTAGGTGCCCAGAATGAACTGCTGCTCAGCCAGGACGGCCAATGGCTGTTCGCGGTCAACGCCGGAAGCAACCAGATCTCCACGTTCCAGGTCGCACACGGCCAGCTTCGCCTGACCGGCATCGTGTCTTCGGGCGGAACGTATCCGGTTAGCCTGGCCCAGCGCGGCGACATGCTTTACGTCCTCAACAGTGCCGGCCACGCCAACGTGACCGCGTTCCATATCGGTCGCGCCGGCAACCTCACCGAGCAGGCCCACTCCCGTCGACTGATCGGTACCGACGCACCCCTGGTCAACAATCAGCCCAATGTCGGCACCACGGCGGCCCAGTTGCAGTTCGACCGCGATCAGAAATGGCTGGCGGTCACCGTCAAGGACGCTACGGCCAAGGGCTTCATCGAGATGTTCGCGGTCGACCGGCAGGGCGATCTCGCCGACGACCCGGTTATCACCCCGTCGAACGATTCCCAGCCCTTCGGCTTCACTTTCGATGACCGTGACAACCTGGTCGTCAGCGAGGCGGGCGGGAACGCGGTATCGACCTATGACATCGGCCGTGACGGCACGCTCCGGACCATCACGGAGTCGGTTGCCAATGGTCAGGCCGCCACATGCTGGCTGGCGACGACCGGCAAATTCGTCTACACCTCGAACGCTGGCAGCAGCACAGTGAGCGGGTATCGCCTCGACAACGCGGGCCACCTCCAGCTCATGGAGAAAAGCGGCATCGCCGCGCGCCTGCCCAAGGGCGCCGCCCCGACCGACCTGAAGATTTCCGGGGACGGCCACAGCCTCTATGTCCTGGATCCCGCCTCGGGAAGCATCGACACCTTCTTCGTCCTGGGCGACGGCGAACTCGTACGTATCGACAGCACGCCCGTGTTCCCTGCGCTTTCGGGCATGCAAGGTCTGGCATTGAAATAAAGGTACTAGTGGCCGGCCCCGCGGTTGCGTGGGCCGGCTACGCGTCCCTGCGCAACCGTTGTGTCGGGGAGTCACAAGTGCTTGCGAACACCTTTCGGGAAGCCGGGACATGGCCCCTGTCACAATCACGGCATGCCTCGATTCACCGAAATGCCAGGGCGGCCGATTGCAGCGCAGCGATGCACTGCGTCACCGCGTCCGTAAGCGCCGGGTTGATACCGGCAGCGCCCGCCCCGCTGACCAGCAGCGGGTGGGCGACGCCGATGATCAATGCCATTGGCAGCAATATCATTGATGAATTACATATCAACGCTCAGAAGTGAAAGATGATGTCGCCGGACAGAATCGTTTCGTGGGACTTGTTCGGGGCAATACCGGCATTCGAATTTCCGTTGAACGCCGGGGCGTAGCGCGTTAGCGCTACGGGATCGCCTGCGAGGCTCGGTTTCAACCTGCCCATTCGGGCGTCTATGATCGCCGCATGACGCACGACTTCACCGCTTTGGATCCCTGCTTCCGCGACGATGACCTGGCGCACCTCGCGGCCCATGGCGTCCTATCGCTTCCCACGCCGTTCGCCAGCGGATATGCCA